>PDQT01000086.1 GCA_002747875.1 bacterium DOLZORAL124_64_63 | reverse complement strand
ATCCACGAAGCCGCCGGCAATGCCCTGCCGCTTGCGGGTCAGGTGGTAATCGCGGGTCAGGTTGCGGACCTGGATCATCGTTTCCATCAGAAGGGAAGATCTTCCGAGGCGATGTTTTGCGAGTCGGCTAGGTCTTGCGAGTCGGCGGCATCCTGCTGCGCCGTCCCGGCCGGGGCGCCGTCCGCTTCCAGGCCTTGGACCAAGGCGCGGACCTCGGTCTCGGTCTTCTCCAACTTGGCGCGGCAGACCTGGATCAACTCCACGGCCCGGCCCACCTCCTCGCCCAGCTTGTCGATGTCCACGTTCTCGCTCTCCAGACCGGCCAGGATTTCTTCCACCTCGCCCACGGCCTCGTTAAAAGAGAGATTCTTGGCCGCTTTCTTCCTGCTTGCTGCCACGCTTTCTTCCTTTGGTTGGGGTTTTGCCGGGCCCGCCGACGCCCACGCCGGGCTGCACCAAGCTGCGCACCCGGCCATCGGCGAAACGGGTCAGCAGGGTGTCGCCGGGCGCCACGTCCCGCCGGGATTTGATCAGTCGGCCACGGGCGTCGGTGGTCATGCTGTAGCCCCGGGCCAGCAGGCGCGCGGGGTCCAGCAGGCGGGCCTTCTGGGCCAGGGTGTCCAGCTTGGTCGCGGCCGGGGAACAGGGCCGTGTGGCCTCCCGGCCCAGACGCCGCTCCTGATTCCGCAGTTCCCGCCGGGCGGTCTTCAAGGCCCGGTCCGCAGCCAGGATCAGCCGTGGTTCGGCACCGCGCAAGCGGCCGGCCGCATGCAACAGGCGCCGGCTGCCGGTGCTCTCCAGGCGATGCCCCAGCCGGGCCAATCCCCGTCCCGCCCCGTTCAGGCGGGCGGTGGTCCCGTGCAGCAGATCGCCGGCCTGCCGCTGCAACCGCAGACGGGTCTCCAGCAGCAGAAGGTCCACCCGGGAGCGCAGCTTCCGAGCCACCTCCAGGCGCCGCTCCGCCGCCATCAGCCGGTCTCGGCACAGCAGCAACAGCCGCTCCGCCGCGTCATCCAGCCGGCGGGCCTGCCCGTCGATGATCTCGATCAGGAATTCCGCCGCCGCCGTGGGGGTCTTGCAGCTGTGGTGGGCCACCATGTCGGCGATGCTGGTGTCGATCTCATGGCCGATGGCCGTGATCACCGGCACCGGGCACTGGGCGACGGCCACCGCCAGATCCCGCTGGTCGAACCAGCTGAGATCCGCCCGCGAGCCCCCGCCCCGAGTCAGCACGATGGCATCCACGCCCTTCTCGAGAAGCCTCTCCAAAGCCGCGATGACCTGGGCCTGGACCTGCTCTCCCTGCATCTTCGCCCCTTGCAGCAGGACCGTGAAGGCCCAGCCGGAGCCCTCGATGCCCTCCATGAAGTCATGATGGGCGGCACTGCCCGGCGAGGTAATCAACCCCAGGCGCAGCGGCAGATCCGGCAAGGGCACCTGGCGGTTCATCTCCAGCAGGCCCCGTTCTCGCAGGAAGGCCAGGGTGGCGCGCCTGCGGGCTTCCAGCTTGCCCAGGGCAAAGTTCTTGTCCACGCCCATGACCTTCAGGCTGATCTTCCCGAACTTGGCGTAGAAGTCCACCTTGCACTCCAGGCAGACCTCCATCTTGTTGGCGATCTGGAAGTCCGGATCCGTGCCGTCCACGTAGCGTCCCAGGCCGTAGCGCTGCCGATCCCAGCCCATCAGCGCCACGCTCACCGCGTACTCCGCCGCCCCGGTGTCGCCGGTCTCCTGCAGCTCGAAATAAAGATGCTTGCGGGAGGCGGCATCGTGGGGGAAGCGCTGCACCTCGCCCCGCACCCAGACGGTGCGCGGGAAGGCCCGGTCGATGGCATCGCTGATGGCGTCATTCACCTGCCGGACCGTCAGGACCCGGCGTTCTGTATCACCATCGGTGGGGCTGTCATGCCAGAGGTTCAAATGTCGATCTCCTGCCAGCGGATACGGGTGAACAACATGATAAGCAATAGGGCGTAAAGGGTAAACCAAACCACCAGTCCCACCCAGGCTCCGAGCAGACCGCCGCCCAGAGTGATGCCGAAAACGTACGCCAGAGGCGGCATCAGCAACAGGCCGCAACCCACATCCACCAGCATCACCTCACGGGTGGCGCCGGCCCCGCGCAAGGCCCCGCTCAGGGTAAGCCCCACCGCGTCCAGGACCTGGACCAACCCCAGCAAGCGCAAAAGGGGCACGCCCGCGGTCACCAGCTCCGCCTGCTCGGAAAACAGACGCATGATCCAGGCCGGTGCCACCACGAAGAACACCCCGCAAAACCCCATCACCACCACCGACAGTCCCACGCCGCCCCAGCTGACCCGCCGGGCGCCGCGCGCGTCGCCCCGGCCCAGGCTTTGGCTGACCAGGGTCTGCACCGCCGCCCCCACCCCCACACCGGGCATGAAGCTGACCGCGGCGATGCGCATGACCACGTTGCCCGCCGCCACCGCCAGCACGCTGATGCGCCCCAGGATGGTGTAGAGAATCAGGAAGCCCAGCACGATGCCCAGGGTCTGGGCCGCCGGCGGCCAGGCGATTTTCAGGAAGGGCGCCACCAGGTCGCGCCGGAAATTGCTGCGGCAAACCAGGTGGAATCTCTTGCGCACCTTCGCCCGCCAGGCCACCAGCAAGATGGCCAGGGCCGCCACCGCCACGCTCAGGGTGCTGGCCAAAGCCGCCCCCGCCACCCCCAGGGCCGGGCTGCCCAGCTTGCCGAAGATGAACACCCAGTTCAGCAGCGCGTTCAGCAGGTTCATGGCCACGCCCACGGCCATGCCGATGCCCGTCCAGCCGATCCCGTCGAACATGCCTTTCAACTGGAAGAAAAGAATCAGAGGCAGAATCCCGCAGTAGCGGATGAACAGGTACTGCGCGCCCAACTGCCGCACCTGCGCGTCGCCGCTGACCAGCTTCATCAGGGCTCCGGGCCACAGCAGCCCCACCAGCATGAAGAAGGTGCCCACGCCCATGGTCACGGTCACGGCGGTGGCCAGCACGGCCCCCACCTCCGCGTCCCGCCCTTGGCCGATGCGGCGCGCCGTGAAGGTCTGCACCGCCACATCCACGCTTTTGATGCTCATGGCCACGCCGGAAAAAAGGAGGGTGCTGACGGCCACCGCGGCCAGGGCCTGCTCCCCCAGACGGCCCACCATCATGGCATCCACCAGCCCCATCAGGGTCTGGCTGATCTGGGCCAGGATCAGCGGCGCCGCCATGCCGGAGATGATCTCCAGCAGGCGGCGCAGCGTGACCTCGGAAAGCCGCTCGGCCACAGATGCCGACGCCCGGGCTTCAACCGGCAAGGATTTGCACCGTCCGGGCAATGAGCCGGGCCCCGAAACCGGTACCCCCCACCGGACTGGTGGGCAGCGGCTTCTCGGTGTAGGCCGGACCGGCAATATCCAGATGCGCCCAGGGCGTGTCCTCGTCCACGAAGTAGCTCAGGAAAGCGGCCGCGTTCAAGGCGCCCCCCTCACGCGGGCCCAGGTTCTTCAGATCGCTCCAGGTGCCCTTGACGGAGTCCTTGTGCTCGTCCACCAGGGGCAGGGGCCAGACCCGCTCGAAGGTCTCGCCACCGGCCTGATTGAGGGCCGCGATCAGTTCGCTGCTGGTGCTCATCAGCCCGGCGAATTCCTTGCCCAGGGCCAGGACGCAGGCCCCCGTCAGGGTGGCCGCGTCGATGATGTAATCCGGTTTGGACTTGCCGGCGTAGACCAGGCCGTCGGCCAGGATCAGACGCCCCTCGGCGTCGGTGTTGAGCACCTCCACCGTCTTGCCGTTGCTGATGGTGATCACGTCCGCGGGCCGGATGGCGCCGGCATCGGGCATGTTCTCCGCCGCGGGCACAATGGTCACCAGATTCACGTCCAGCCCCAGACCGGCCACGATACGCGCCGCGCCCAGCACCGCCGCGGCGCCTCCCATGTCGGATTTCATCAGATCCATGTTCGCGCTGGGCTTGATGCTGATGCCGCCCGTGTCGAAGGTCACTCCCTTGCCCACCAGAGCGATGGTGGGCGCCTTGCGGCTCTTGGCCCCCTTGTATTCCAGGGTCACCAGGCACGGCCGGTTGACGCTGCCCTGCCCCACGCCCAACAAGCCGCCCATGTTCATCTTCTTGAGTTGGGGTTCGTTGAAGATCTTGCAGGTCATGCCGGCGGCCTTGGCCATGGCCTTGGCGGCCTGGCCCATGGCCTGGGGCGTCAACTGGTTGGGGGGCTGGTTCACCAGGTCCCGGGCAAAGGCGCAGCCGGCCACGAAATGCTCGGCTTCCTTCTGCCCCGCGCGCAGTTCCTTATGGCGGGCCGCGGCGGCCAGGATTTTCCAGCTAGCGGGCAGATCCTTTTCCTTCTTGCCGGTTTTCAGCGCGCCGGTGGGCGTCAGGGCCATCTCCGCCCCTTCCACCCAGGCGCGGGCAAAGGCGGCATCGTCCATGTTCAAAGTCCCGGCCGGCGGGGTGGCCACCAGCACCCGGGCGGTCTTCATCTTGCGGGCCTCGCGCGCGGCCAGCCCGGCGGCGCGGCGCACATGATCCAGCCCCACCTCAGCGGCCTCCCCCATGCCCACCAGCAACAGCCAGCCGGCCTTGGTGTCGGAGCAGTGGACGGCCAGACTGCTCTTGGCGGCCCCGGTGAAGCCCGCGGATTCCACCTTCTTGTCCCAGTCCGCGGGCGGGGTCGCCCCCTGGTCCCCTTCCCCCGCGCCGCTCTCGGTCCCGGCAAGAACATCCTTCAGATCGGCCTTCTCGTCCTTCTGGAAAACGGGAAAGACCAGCAGGTCGGCGACAGTGTCGGCGGCGGGTGTTTTGGCGATGGTCCAGCGCAAGAGAATCCTCCCTGGTCAATGGTGCCCGCAAGGCGGGCGGAATGGTGACTGATGTCTGCCGGCCAGTTTAACAGCAGGCTGAAATCTGGCCAGTAAGATAGGGATTTCCCGTCCGGAAAACTCCCTTTTCGTTTTCATCCGAATCACGGCGGCAACTAGGACAGTTCCTTGAGCAGTTCCCGGGCGATGACCAGGCGTTGGATCTCGCTGGTGCCCTCATAGATGCGGGTCACGCGCACGTCCCGGTAATAGCGCTCCACGTCGTACTCCTTGCAGTAGCCGTAGCCGCCATGGATCTGCAGGGCCTTGTCGGCGGCGCGCCAGGCCGCCTCCGTGGCCATCACCTTGGCCATGGCCGCCTCCTTGGTGCAGGGCCGACCGTTATCCTTCAGCCAGGCGGCCTTGAAACCCAGCAGGCGGGCCGCCTCCAGCTCCGCGCCCATGTCCGCGATCATGTGGCCGATGACCGGCTGCTGCGCGATGGGCTTGCCGAACTGCTCCCGCACCTGGGCGTACTTGATGGCCTCCTCCAGGCAGGCCTGGCCAATGCCCAGAGCCTGGAAGGCGATGCCGATGCGGCCACCGTCCAGGGCGCTCATGGCGATCTTGAAGCCATCGCCCTCCTGCCCCAGCAGATGGTCGGCGGGCACCCGCACGCTCTCCAGATCCACCGCTACGGTGTCGCTGGCGCGCAGGCCCATCTTGTCTTCCTTCTTGGCCACCGTCAGACCGGGCGAGCCCCGTTCCACGATGAAGCTGTGGATATCCTGGTGCCCGGTGGTGAGCGGCGTACGGGCCATGACCACATAGAACTGGGCGCGGGTGCCGTTGGTCACGAAAACCTTGCTCCCGTTCAGGACGTATCCTTCCCCCTTCTTGCGGGCGGTGGAGGTGAGGCTGGCGGCGTCGCTGCCGGCGCCCGGTTCGGTGATGCAGAAGGCGGCAATCTCGCCGGCGGCCATGCGGGGCAGGTATTTCGCCTTGGTTTCCTCGCTGCCGTACATGGCCACGGGGTAGCTGCCCACGCTGTTGTGCACCGTCAGCATGACGCTCACGCCGGCGCTGACCTTGGAAAGCTCCTCCACCACCAGGGCGTAGGTGGTGGCGTCAGCGCCCAGACCGCCGTACTGCTCGGGGAAGGTCAGTCCGAAGAACCCGTTGTCGGCCATCTTGCGGATCAGGTCGTCGGGTATGGTGCCTTCCTCATCCATTTGCCGGGCGATGGGCCGGATCTCCTGGTTGGCAAAATCGCGGGTCATGTCGCGGAACATGGTCTGGGTTTCGTTGAAATCGAAATTCATGGGCGGCTCCCGATTGGGGTTTTCTCTTTTTGCATCGTTGCCGAAACCATTGCAGGATATTGGTCGAAACGGCAGGGTTCAGGGCGGCGGCAAATCGGCCGGCCCGATCTGCCGCCTGGCCCCGCACCGCCGAATTACTTCTTCAGTTCCATGCTGCTGATCACCATGCGCTGGGCCTCGCTGGTCCCCTCGTAAATTTCGGTGATCTTGGCATCCCGGAAGAAACGTTCCACCGGGTACTCTTTAGAATAGCCGTTACCACCGAAAATTTGCACCGCTTCATTGGTGATGAAGTGGCTGGTCTCGCTGGCATACAGCTTGGCCATGGCCGCCTCGCGGCTGTAGCGCGCGCCCGCGTCCTTGGCCGCCGCCGCCCGCAAGGTCAGCAAGCGCGCCGCGTCCAAACGCGTGGCCATGTCCGCGATCTTCCACTGGATCGCCTGGAACTTGCAGATGGGCCGGCCGAATTGCTCACGCTGCTTGCTGTATTCCAAAGCCGCTTCGTAGGCCGCCGCACTGATACCCAGAGCCTGCGACGCGATGCCGATCCGCCCACCGTCCAGCGTGCTCATGGCCACCCTGAAACCGGCGGCATCAGGCCCCAGTTGCTGGTCGGCGGGGACACGCACGTTGTCGAAGGCCAGCTGCGCCGTGTCGGAAGCCCGGATACCCATTTTCTCCTCCTTGCGGATCACGCTGAACCCTTCGGCCGTCGTGTCCACGATGAAGGCGAGGATACCATGGTGCTTCTTTTCCGGCGCCGTCTGGGCAAAGACGATCAGGGTGTCGGCGTTGGCTCCGTTGGTGATGAAATTCTTCATCCCGTTGATGACCCAATACTCACCGTCCCGGCGCGCCGTGGTGCTCTGAGCGGCGGCATCGGTCCCGGCGCCCGGCTCGCTGAGGCAATAGGCCCCCAGCTTCTGCCCGCTGGCCAGCGGCTTCAGCCATTTTTCCTTCTGCTCCTCGGTCCCGTACTTTTCCAGGGGCCAGCACACCAAGGAGTTGTTCACCGACATGATCACGCCGGTGGACGCGCAGGCCTTGCTGATCTCCTCCATGGCCAACACGTAGCACACCATATCCAGGCCGGCGCCGCCGTACCGCTGGGACACGTTCATGCCCAGGAAACCCAGTTCTCCGAGTTTCTTGACCACCTCGGCGGGGAAACGCTCCTCGTGGTCGATCTCCGCCGCGATAGGCGCCACCTCACGAGCGGCGAAATCCGCCGCCGCCTCCTTGATCATGCGTTGCTGTTCGGTCAATTCGAAATGCACAAATCGCTCCTATTCATAGTCGTAAAAACCCTTGCCGCTTTTGCGGCCCAGGAACCCGGCGGCCACCATGCGCCGCAGCAGCGGGCAAGGACGGTACTTGCTGTCCCCGAAGCCCTCATGCAGCACCTCCATGATATCCAGGCAGATATCCAGGCCGATGAAATCCGCCAGCGTCAGCGGGCCCATGGGGTGGGCCATGCCCAGCTTCATGACCTCGTCGATGGCCTCGGCGGTGGCCACGCCCTCCATCAGACAATAGACGGCCTCGTTGATCATGGGCATCAGCACGCGGTTGCTGATGAAGCCCGGGTAGTCCTGCACCGTCACGGGCACCTTGCCCAGATCCCGCGACCAGCGGGTGACCTTCTCCAGGGTTTCCGGGCTGGTGGCCTGGCCGCAGATGACCTCCACCAGCTTCATGATGGGCACCGGGTTCATGAAGTGCATGCCGATGACGCGGTCCGCGCGTTTCGTGGTGCCGGCGATTTTCGTCAGGCTGATGCTGGACGTGTTGGAGGCCAGAATCGTCTCCGGCTTGCATGTCCCGTCCAACTCCTGGAAAATGCTCTTTTTCACCTCGAAGCTTTCGAAGACCGCCTCGACAACCAGGTCGCTATCGGCCGCGTTCTGCAGCCCCTGGCAGGCGTTCAGGCGACCCAGGGTGGCCTCGGCGTCGTCCTGGCTGATCTTCTCTTTCTTGACCATGCGGCCCAGATTCTTTTCGATGGTGCCCATGGCCCGGTCCAGGTTCTCCCGGCTCAGATCGATGAGGTTGACCTGGTTGCCGAACTGGGCGAAAACCTGCGCGATACCGTTGCCCATGGTCCCGCAACCGATGACGGAAACTTTCATGATTCAATCCTTCCGGTTCAGATTCTAAGAACGCGAGATGGCCAGGCTAACGGCATCCCCGCCGCCCAGGCAAAGACTGGCGATGCCGTCGCGCACACTCTGGTCCTCCATGGCGTGCAGCAGAGTCACCAGGATGCGCGCGCCGCTGCAGCCGATGGGGTGCCCCAGGCTGACGCCGCCTCCGTTGACGTTGACCTTGTCCTCGTTCAGGCCCAGCTGGCGAACCACCGCCACGCTTTGCACGGCGAAGGCCTCGTTCAGTTCAAACAGCCCGTAGTCGGCCAGGTTCTTGCCCGTCTTGGCCAACAAATTCCGGATGCTGGTCACCGGGGCCATCATGACCTCGTGGGGTTCCACGGCACCGGTGGCGGCCCCCTCGATGTGGGCGCGAATCTCCAGGCCGTTTTCCCGCGCGAACTCTTCGCTGCAGACCAGCAGGGCCGCGGCCCCGTCGTTGATGCTGCTGGCGTTGCCGGCGGTCACGGTGCCGCCGTCGCGCTTGAAGGCCGGGCGCAGCTTGGCCATGGATTCGGCCGTGGTGCCCGGACGCGGTCCCTCGTCACGGCTGACGACGACCGGATCGCCCCGGCGCTGCGGCACCTCCACCGGCACCACTTCCTTGTCGAATTTGCCGTTCTCCCAGGCCTCCAGGGCACGCTGGTGGCTGCGGGCGGCGTAGGCGTCCTGATCCGCGCGGCTGACGTCGTAGGTCTCGGCCACCCACTCGGCCGTCATGCCCATGTGGAAGTTGTTGTAGATGTCCCACAGGCCGTCGTGGACCAGCAGGTCGGTGATCTTGCCGTCGCCCAGGCGCAGACCGTCGCGAGCGCCCATCAGCGCGTAGGGGATCTGGCTCATGTTCTCGAAGCCGCCGGCGATGACGCACTGCTTGTCCCCCGCCCGGATGGCCTGATCCGCCAGGGCCACGGCCTTCAGGCCGCTGCCGCAGACCTTGTTGATGGTCATGGCGCTGCAGCTTTTGGGCACGCCGCCGAAGATGGCCGCCTGGCGGGCCGGGTTCTGCTGCAGACCGGCCTGGCACACGTTGCCCATGATCACCTCATCGATCTTGCCGGCATCGAGGCCGGTCCTCTCCAGGATGGCCTTGATGGTGACGGCGCCCAGTTCCGGGGCCCGGACCTTGGCCAAGCCGCCCTGGAAGGTACCGATGGGGGTGCGCACGGCGGCGCAGATGACGGATCGATTGCTCACGGAGATCTCCTTTTTTCAGTCATGTCGACGTTGTCGATGATTTTTCCAATTCGGTGTTGCCATGATTCAGTGACTCAGTTCGAAGCGGCCGATGACCATGCGCTGGATCTCGCTGGTGCCCTCGCCGATGGTGCAGAGCTTGGCGTCGCGGTACATGCGTTCGACCGGGTATTCGCGGGTGTAGCCGTAGCCCCCCAGGACCTGGATGGCCTTGTCGGTGACGAACATGGCCGTCTCGCTGGCGTGCAGCTTGGCCATGGCCGCGGTCTGGCCATAGGGCTCGCCGGCGTCCTTGAGGCGGCAGGCTTCGTACATGAGTTGGCGGCTGGCCTCGATCTGGGTGGCCATGTCCGCGATCATGAACTCGACGGCCTGGAAGCTGCTGATGGGACGGCCGAACTGCCGGCGCTCCTTGCTGTAGTCACGGGCCACTTCGTAGGCCCCGCCGGCAATGCCCAAAGCCACCGCGGCGATGGAGATGCGGCCCCCGTCCAGGGTCTGCATGAAGTGCTTGAAACCCTCGCCTTCCTCGCCCAGCAGATAGCCGGCGGGAATGCGTACGTCTTGCAGGGTCAGGGGCGCCGTGTCGGAGGCGCGCATGCCCAGCTTGTCTTCCTTCTTCTCCACGGTGAAGCCCGGGGTGTCGGTGGGCACGATGAAGGCGCTGATGCCGCGGCTGCCCTCGGCCTCGAGGTCGGTCTTGGCGGTGATGATCAGAGCGCCGGCGTAGTGGCTGTTGGTGATCCACATCTTGGTGCCGTTGAGGACCCAGTGATCGCCATCGCGAACCGCGACAGTCCGCGTCCCCCCCGCGTCGCTGCCCGCGCCGTCTTCGGTCAACCCGAAAGACAGCAGGCTTTCCCCCGCCGCCGCCGGCGGCAGGAACTGCTGCTTCTGCTCCTCGGTGCCCAGCGCCGCGATGGGCCAGCACCCCAGGCTGTTGTGCGCCGCCACCGTCAGCCCATGGCTGCCGCAGACCCGGCTGATCTCCTCCACCACCAGAGCGTAGCTGGTGATGTCCGCGCCCACGCCTCCGTACTGCTCCGGAACCATCAACCCCAGAAACCCCAGACCGCCCATCTCTTTGACCGTGGCTTCGGGAAATTCGGCCGTGCGGTCAATTTCCGCAGCAATGGGGGCCAGCTTGGCATCGGCGAAATCACGCGCCAGCTGGCGGATCATTTTCTGGTTTTCATTCAGTAGCATAGGCTCTCCTGGATCCAGGGGGTTACAAAGGTGACATATGTCTCACCGTACCGTTTCCGCGCAGATAATTAAAGAGAAAACCGGACTTTCGCCCGGCCCGGCAACGCAAAAGATCTCAGGGAGCGTTCTGTCGGGAGGCCGACAGGACGAGCCGAGACTCCTTTCTCGGCTCGTCCCCAAAGGCCCGACTGACGCCCGAAGGGCCTCTCAGGGGCTGCGGTAGCGGCTCTTCACAGCGTCCCATGTTTCCCGCTCGGTGGCGGTGTTGGAGGTGCATTGGTTGGCCAGACCCGGCGAAGGTTCGCAAGCCGTGCTGCCCGGCTCCTCGCTGCCCTCGTAGGGGTTGAGGGCATCGAAAAGGATCCACTCCCCACTGTCGGGATGGCGGCCGCTGCTGCGATCATTCTCCACCTCGTGGTCCCGGACCGCCACCCGGTCCACCACCTCCAGGAAGGGCTCCGTCGTCCCCGGCACGGTTTGCAGCAGTTCGATGACGTCGCCGGTGTTGTTCACGCTCAGGCCCAGGATGGGCCGCCCGTTGGCCTGCTGCCAAGCCACCGCATCCGAACCGTAGACAACCCGCACCTCCCCCGCGTCCAGCAGACCGCTGAGCTGGATGTGGGGCGCGGAGCCGTGGTCATCGCGCAGCCAGTAATCGCCAAGATCCACGACCCTGGGGCCGGTGTTCAGGATCTCCACCCATTCGTCATCGCGGTAGGACAGTTCTCCATCGCCGTCCCAGTCCCGCGCCGGGTCGCCAAGGACCTCGTTGATGATCAGATCCGCCTGGGCGGGAAGGGCCGGCGCCAGCGCGCCCAGCAAGCCGCAGAGAACCGGCACCAGGGCATGCCTTGACAAGTTCCGCATATTGGTCTCGAATTCCGGGAGGAAGAGATGCCGTGTCGAGGGTCCCCCGCCCCAAGCCAGAAACGGACCAGCATGGATTTTCGCATAGGAGTGATCGGCGCCGGCACCCATGGTGCCCGTTATCTGCGCCACGCGGCCCAAGATGTGCCCGGAATGGCGGCCGTGGCCCTGTGCCGTCGTAACCAGGAAGCCGCCGCGGCCTTGGCCACCCAGGTGGGCGCGCGTCCCTTTGGGGAACCGGCGGAGCTGGTCGCGTCCCCTACGGTTGACGGTGTCATCGTCTGCACCCCGCCGTCCACCCACTTTCCGCTGGCCCGTCTGGTCCTGGAGGGGGGAAAGCCGCTCCTGCTGGAAAAGCCCCTGACCGGCACCCTGGCCGAAGCCCTGGAATTGGCTCGTCTGGCGGCCGGTACGCCGGTGATGGTGGCGCACACCCTGCGCTGGAATCCCGTCATCCGCAAAGCCCGACAGCTGTGGCCCCGCCTGGGCCGGGTGCATCACGTGCGGCTGGCCCAGCGGCTGGCCCCCACCACCTTGGCCTGGCAGCGCCGGCCGACCGAAACGGTGGGCGGCAGCGTGTTGCTGACCGGGGTGCACCTCTTCGATCTGGCCCGCCACCTGACGGGACGCGAATTCGTGGCCGTGGACTGCCGACAGGATCGAATCCTCAACCCGGTGGTGGAGGATTTCTTCCTGGCTCGGGCGCGCCTGGACGACGGCTGCCGGGTCAGCCTGGAAGTCAGCAAGTACACCGACAGCCGGGCCTGCTGGCTGGAGGCCGTGGGCGAGAAGGGGCAGCTCTTCGCGGACTATCTGGACTCAGGGGTGCTGCTGCGGGAAGGAAACGCGGAAACGCGATTCGCCATCTCCGCGCGGGTGCCCACGCTTCCTTTGGTCCTTGCCGACTGGTTGGATAGCGTGCGGCGGAAGACCCCGCCGCTGGTCGGGTTGCCCGACGGAGTCGCCACCATGCGGGTGGTGGATGCCTGTTATCGCTCCGCCGCCACTCAGGCGGAAGTCCTGCTCAGCTGACCCGGAGCCTTGCCCACCATCCCGCGCGGCGGGTCGGCGAATGGAAGAACCGGGAACCCAGAGGATTCAACTCCAGAGGATTCCCGGTTCGGGTGATGATCGATTCGGATGATGACCGGTTCAAAAGAACGCGGGCCGGGACGGGATCAGCCGGTCATGATACGCTCCAGCCCACCGCGCGCAATGGGGTGGTACCCATCCGCGTTGGCGGCGAACACTTCCCGGCCCAGGGTCCGGGTATCCGGGTTGTCGTGCAGAGCGGTGAACAGAGGCTTGAGGTACTTCATGCGCCCCACCTCGCCCAGGAAGGTGGCGCAACGCTCGAAGGCCGGCTCATAGCCGCTGTTGACGGCGATCTGCAACCAGCTGCACAGGATCTCGCAGTTGCCCTGCTCGTTCAGGTTGAAGTTCTCGTTCAGCCAGGCGCAGTCCTCGCCCTTGAGAGCACGGGGCAGGGCCTGCAGATAAATCTGCCAGTCCTCCGGACTCCAGCCGGCGGCCTCGCTCACGTCCGGCCGCGCGCCGTCTTTCCACCCCTTGGCCAGGCCTTCCAGTTTCTCCAGACGCGGGCTGTTGAAGACCGGCGCATTGGCCGGCAGACCGGGCTGGTGGATCCACTCATCGGCACCCACCCGGGCGGCCAAACCGGGCAGTTCCTGCTCCAGGAAGGCCTCGAATTCGGCGGTCGTCAGGCTGGTGAAGGCGAAGTGCTCGATGTACTTCTTGACGAAGGCGTCGAATTTCTCGCGGCCCGCCGTCTCCTCCAGCAGGGCCACGAAGAGGAATCCCTTCTCGTAGGGCACCTGGGAGTAGAATTCGTCCGGATCGTGGCCCGTGCCGTCGATTTCCAGCTTGGTGAACTCGCTGCCCTCGCCAAAGCTTTCGATGGCCTCCATCAGCCCGTTGCGGCCGATGGCGGCGCTCAGGCTCTTGGTCTCCAGGCCGTGCATGTTCTCCAGGATGCGGCGTTCCGCCCAGACCGTGAAGCCCTCGTTCAACCAGAAGTCGTTGATGCTGGCGTTGGTCACCAGGTTGCCGGTCCAGCTGTGGGCCAGCTCGTGGGCCAGGACGTTGACCAGGCTGCGGTCCCCGGCCAGCAGGGTGGGCGTCAGGAAAGTCAGGCGCGGATTCTCCATGCCGCCGTAGGGGAAGCTGGGCGGCATCACCAGGAAATCGAAACGATCCCACAGGTAGTCCCCGAAGATCTCTTCCGCCCCGACGATCATCTTCTCCACCTCGGCAAACTCCCAGGCGCTCTTCTCCAGCATCTCCGGCTCGGTGTAGACGGTGCTGCGCGGGCCCAGTTCCTTGCCCGTGATGTTCCCCACCGCGAAGGCGAAGAGATAGGGCGGAATGCTCTGGGGCATCTCGAATCCGTAGGTCGTCAGGCCGGGCTTGGCGCTGGCCTTCTGCTCGCCGGGCGCTGCGGCCATGACCACCGTCAGAGCCTCGGGCACGGTCATGTTGCAGGTGAAGGTGAAGCGGGCCAGAGGCGTGTCCTGGCAGGGGATGATGCTACGCGCATGGATGGCCTGGCACTGGCTGAACAGATAAGGGTGCTTGCCGCCGGCGGTCATGCTGGGCTCCAGCCACTGCAGAGCGCTGGCGCCGGGGCTGGTACGGAACTCCACGGTGAAGCTTTCGCAACCGGCGGGCAGCTCCACGCTCAGCTTGCTGCCCAGGACATCGTCCGCCTCATCCAGATGGTGCGGCAGGGCGTTGCCGTCGGCGTCCCGGGCGCCCAGGATCGCCAGATCCCGGGTGTCCATGTCCAGGGGCCCGCCGCCAGCGGGCGCGGCCAGGCGGCAAACGGCGGTGCCGGTGATGGTGCTGGAATCGAAATCCACCTCGAGGTCCAGATCCATGTGCTGGATGCGGCCCTGGTCGAGATTGGTATAGGAATGGGGGTCACGGTGGCTCACTGAGCACCTCCGGTCGGGTTGGGGGAAACGGCGATTATCTGCTGCTCATGGTCGGGTATTTCGCCCCAAACCGCAAGATATGGAAAGGGGAGTTCGGGGAGGAGAATTCAGGCCGGCGACCGGATTCACGCGTCCTCTGGACTCCGCCGGGCCGACGTTCCGGTCCGGATGGGATTTCACGATGCCCACGAATTCCACCAGGTTGGCCAGAAAAACATCCGTCAGGGCGGGATCGAAATGCGAGCCCCGGCCCTGCCCGATCATGACCACCACCTCGCCCAACTCCTTGGCGTCGCGATAGCAGCGCTTGTTGATCATCGCGTCGAAAAAATCCACCAGGGCCACGATGCGCCCGAAGATGTGGATCTGCTCTCCCGCCAGGCCCAGCGGATACCCCAGCCCATCCCAGCGCTCATGGTGCTGGCGGGCCACCAGAGACGCGGACCTCATGATCCGGCACCGGCTCCTACCCAGGATCTCCCCGCCGATGATGGTGTGAGCCTTCATGAGTGTGTACTCCCCATCCGTCAGGGGCCCCGGCTTGTTCAGGATGGCATCGGGGATCCCGACCTTGCCCACATCGTGCATGAGAGCGGCCAGTCGCAGGATGGCCGTCTCTTCCGGATCCAGGCCCGCGTGCCGGGCCAGTAGCTGGGCCATTTCCCCCACGCGCAGAACGTGGTTGGCCGTCTCCTTGCTGCGCGTTTCCACCACTTCGCCCAGGATGCGGATGGCTTCGGGCACCGCCTCCTGGAGGGTGCCACGAACGAATTCGGTGCGGCTGTGCCACTCGAAAAGAGCAAGGCTGGGCATGCCTTCTGGGAACGTATAGATAAAGACCTCCGTGAGAGAGGCCTCCTTGCGGTGAACTGTCTCCTGATCCTTCGGGAGATGGAAAGCGAAGGCAGGAGGTTATCAGCCCGGATTTCAAATATCAAGCGAAAATTACGGAATTCCTTAAAATCTGTATCAATGTTGTCTTTGCTTTTCTTTATACTGACCTCTCCATGCGGCATTCCCTGACATTTCGCCGCTTTTCGACGGTAATTTTTATTTAATCAATAGCTTATGACGGACAATCTCTCAAAAGGTCAAGCAGGATCTTTCTGGCTGCTGCCGGTTCAGCGCGGCCTTCGGCGGCCCCCATGAGCTTTCCCAGAAAGTGATTCAGGAGAGAAGCTTGGCCATCTCGATAACGCGCCACCAGGGCGGGTTCCTGTTTCAGGATGGCGCGCGCCAGGGTTCCGATTTCCGCGTGTGAAAGCCCACTCGGGGAAGGACCCACCAGCAGATCCGCCGGGTCCTCCCCCGCCAGCGCCCGATCCCACACTTCCCGAATCTGATGCTTCGTGCGCCGGCCTGCCAGCAACGCGCTCAGCAGCGTGGCCAGCCCCTGCGGCGACAACCCGACGGTGTCCAGGGCTTCATCCTTTCCACCGGCGGCGGCCAGTAGCCGCGACAGAATCCAGCGGGCGGCTTCCGGGGCTCCGACCGTCGGGTCGATGGCCTGTTTCCCCAACTCACCGACGGTGGCTTCGAAGTACCCCGTCAACTCCGGGGTCCGGCACAGAGTGCGGGCATCGTCTCTCGGCAACCCCCACTGCGCGCAGTAGCGATCCTCACGGGCCCAGGGCAATTCCGGCAAGTCGCGGCGCGCCGCTTCGATCCGCGCCTCCGAAAGGACCAAGGGGGGCAGGTCCGGCTCCGGGAGATAGAGGTAATCCGCCAACTCTTCCTTGAGCCGCAACGGGAACGTGCGCCCCGCGCTCGGGTCCCAGCCCCGGGTCTGACGCCGCAGTTTCCCTCCGGCCGCCAAGAGGGACGCCAAACGCTCAATTTCCTGATCCACGGCCCTCTGCACGAAGCGCAGGGAGTTCAGGTTCTTGATCTCGACCCAAGGCCCGGCCAGAGGATGCCCCGGCCCCAGCCCCACGTTGGCATCGCAGCGTAAGCTACCCTTCTCCATGTCACCGTCGCTGACCCCCAGATGCCGGACCAGTTGCCGCATCCTGGCCAGCACCTGGCGGGCCTGGGTACCGTCGCGCAAACCGGGCAGGGTCACGATCTCGGCCAGAGGCGCGCCCGCGCGGTTCAGATCCACCCGATCCCGTCCATCGGCTCCATGGCGACTGCGCCCGGCATCCTCTTCCAGGTGCAGGCGTTCCAGCCCCACGCCTTCCAGCCGGCCCGCCGTGGCCAGGGGCCGGCGCTGCTGGGTGATCTGGTAGTTGCGCGGCAGATCCGGATAAAAATAGTTCTTGCGGGTGAACTCGCTTCTGGTGGCCACGGTGCAGCCCAGGGCCAGGGCCAGGCGCAGGGCCGGGCCCGGCACCTCGGGATTCAGGACCGGCAGGGCGCCCGGCAGTCCCAGGCACACGGGGCAGGTGTGGCTGTTGGGCGGACCGTCGCTCCGGTTGGGGCAGGCGCAGAAGATCTTGTGCCGGGTGTTCAGCCGCACATGAATTTCCAGACCCACGGTGAAGGGAGGTGTTTCAGACACGGGGACGCCTTTCCGGGAAGGCCCGTTCCGGAAGAGCCTGTTCCAGCCTCCAGGCCAGAGCGCAGAGGCGGCGCTCCGCCCACCAGGGGGCTATCAGTTGCAGGCTCAAGGGCAGGCCGTCGGCCTGGAATCCCGTGGGCAGGCTGAGGGCGGGTAAGCCCGCCAGGCTGGCCGGAACCGTGAACAGATCGCTGCCCCGCATGGCCACCGGGTCTTCCAGGAGAGAGCCCAGAGGGAAGGCCGCCGTCGGAGCGGTGGGAACGGCCAGCACATCCACGGCGCCGAAGAGGTCATGGAATTCCCGCACCAGGGCCTGTCGGGCCGCTCGGGCGCGCAGGTAGTAGCGCTCCTGGAAACCCTCGCTCAGCACATGACAACCCAGCAGGATGCGCCGCCGCACCTCCGGACCGAAGCCCGCCGTGCGGCCGGCCACCAGGCTTTCCCGGTGCCCCGCCCCGGCACCACGCCGCCCGTACAAGGAACCATCGAAACGCTGCAGGTTGCTGGCCGCCTCCGCGGCGTTCAGCACGGTGTAGGTGGCCAGGGCCCCGCGCCAGCCGGCCAGCGGCAACGGTTCCAGGGTGGCCCCCAGATCGCTCAGCCGCTTTTCATTTTCCCGCTGATGGTCCAGAACCTCGGGAGCCACGGCCCAGTTATCCAGATCCCGGGGAACCCCGCAGACCACGCCACGCCAACTTTCCGGCTCCCGCAGCGCGCCATCCCAAGCGGGCTGCTTCCCGCTGGTGGCGTCCAGAGGATCGGGCCCCGCCATGGCGCGCAGCACGTCCCAGGCGTCCAGCACCCCGCGGGCCAGCACCCCGATGGTGTCCAGCGAGGAGGCAAAAGCCACCAGGCCGTAGCGGGACACACGCCCCCAGGTGGGCTTCAGGCCCACCACGCCGCAACAGTGGGCGGGCTGGCGCACGCTGCCGCCGGTGTCGCTGCCCAGGGCGAAATACAGATCTCCCGCCGCCACCGCGGCGGCCGAGCCCCCGCTGCTGCCCCCGGCCGTGCGGGCAGGATCCCAAGGATTCACCGGCCCGCCGATCTCGGTGAACTCGCTGCTGCTGCCCATGCCGAACTCGTCCATGGCCGTCACGGCCTCAAAGCGCGCTCCGGCCGCGCGCAGGCGACGGACCACGGTGGCGTCATAGCTGCTGCGATAATCGGCCAGGAAGAGGCTGCCGCAGTGGGTGGGAGCACCCGTGGCGGCGATGTTCGCCTTCAGGCCCGCGGAGAAACCCGCGAGAGGGCTGGAGGAGGACCGGGGGGCGGTGGCGGGATCTGACGGATCTACCAGATCGGCGTTCTCCAGATCGGCGTCCTCCAGATCGGCGTCCTCCAAATCAGCATCCTCCAGGGGAAGCCAGTGGGTGATGGCTCCCAGGTCTTTCTGCCGGGCGCGGGCCCTGCGGCGCCGAGCCTCGTCCAAGGCCGCCAAAGCCCCCGCGTCGTCACGGCGCAGGCGCCGGGCCTCGGCCATGGTCAGCGCCCGGGTGTCACCCATTTTCCGTACCCCGGTGGGGCGCCCCGGGAATGAGATAAAACCCTTCTTCCCAGGCGGGGGCGGCATCCGCCAGCAGATTCCGGTCCAAGCGGGCGATTTCCGGTGGCGAACGGTGTTCCGGTGCCGCGCTCGGGGGCGGTTCATCCTCGGCAAGTGCGGGCAGGGTGGCGGCCAGTTGCTCCAGGGCACTGATTTCTTGCAAAAGCCGCTCCTTATCCATGCCCTCCAGACTCAGGCCCGCCAGGACGGCCAATTTTTCCAGACGCTGAATATCCACATCGATCCTCCTGGAGGCTAGGGTAACGGGCCGAGGGCTTGGTGCCTAGCCTAAAGCCGGGACTTGGTATAAAGCCGGGCATCGAACGGGATGGATGCTGAAGGACTTGGGCGCTGAAGGACTTGGGATCCGGAGATACCCGCCGGCGGGTAACTCCGGCGGGCAACTCCGGCCTTGCTTCTTCCACTGCCCCCCGCGTATGCTGGAGAGTAGAAATTCGCCGTGAGCCTATCGCCGTTGATCCCGATGTTCCCCACCGATCTGCCACCCATGTGAGACGATCGCAGAAAGGGAGCTTTATCAGAAGCTGGGATACAGCTTGGTGGAACCATGGGGAAAGAAGACCTCATCACCCTCCGCAGTGCCGGCCACCAATCCAGAAATCGACACAAGACACCCAAAAAAATCACTTAATAAAATGCTGAAAAGCTTGCCAAGCCATCATCCCAAACCAGGAATCAGCCTGATTCCCCCGATCCTCATCCTCCTTGGCCTGCTGCCCGGCCCGGCCGCAGCGAGTCCCCAACCGGCGCCGTGCCACGGTGCGCCCGCCGCCCTGGCCGAAGACAGCAGCTTTCCCCCGCCCGCCGCCCATGACCGCGGCATCGACGTGCTTTCCTACGACCTGGTGCTGGATCTGGATCCGCAAGAGCGCCGGCTGACGGGAGAAGTGGCCATCGGCATGGTGGCTTTGGTCGAAGGGCTGACCCGGGTGCATCTGGATCTGGTGGATGAGTTGACTTGTCTGGCCATCGTCCAGGGAGGGCGGCCCGCCGTCTTCACCCACGGCGGGGACAGCCTGCTGGTGGACCTGGCCGCTCCCCTATCCACCACCCGGCCGGAGACCTTGCGCGTGCGGTATGAAGGGCGTCCGCCGGCCCATGGCAGCTTCCGGGCCGGGCTCATGTTCCGCCGGCATTCTGCGGGCACCAACGGCATTCCCGAGGACGACATGCCCATCATCGCCAATGTGTCCGAAACCTGGAGCGCCCACAGCTGGTGGCCCTGCAAGGACCATCCCCACGACAAGGCCCGGGTTTCTTTGACGGCCAGCGTGCCGGACACCCTTTCGGTGGTCAGCAACGGCACCCTGGAACAGATGGACACCCCCGAACCGGGCAGAAGACGCTACCGCTGGCGCGAAGCCTATCCCTTGCCCACTTACCTGGTCAGCCTGGCCGCCAGCGACTATGTATCTTGGCAGACGGATTGCCCGGTGCGCGATGGCCTGGGGGGCGCCACGACCATCGATCTGGGATTCCATGTCTTCCCCTTCGACCGCGAGGACGCCCAGGTCGATTTCGCCGTCACCTGCGACGCCATGGCCTTCCTGACCGAGTTGCTGGGGCCCTACCCCTTCGCGGGTGAGAAATACGACCAGGTGGAGATCAAGTGGGGCGGCGCCATGGAGCATCCCACCGCCAGCAGCATGCCCACCTACATGTTCGGCGGCACCGGCGCCCTGGACGTGCTGGTGGTGCACGAAATGGCCCATCAGTGGTTCGGCAACAGCCTGACCCCCGCGGCCTGGCACGACATCTGGCTGAACGAGGGGTTCGCCCGCTACTGCGAGGCCCTCTGGCTGGAACATGCGGAAGGCCCCGCCGCCTACGCGGATTTCATGCGCACCCTGGGTCCGGGGCACCATCCGGATCTTTTCGTGGGCGATGGCCGCCTGGGCGACCCGGACCCCATCCTGCCCAACCTCCTGGTCTATGACAAGGGGGCCTGGCTGCTGCACTCTCTACGCCTGCTGCTGGGCGATGACGCCTTCTTCCGCCTGCTGCTGAGCTACGCCAACGATCCGGCCCTGGTCCACGGCCACGCCACCAGCGCCGACTTCCAGGCCCACGCCGAGGCCATCGCCGGACGTGGTCTGGAGCGTTTTTTCCACGCTTGGCTGCAGACCGAGATGGTTCCCCGGCTGGGCGTGAGCGTGGCGCGGAATGGGACACAAGCGGAGATCACCCTGCAGCAATTGCAGGACCCGTGGCTGCCCATGGCCGTGCCGGTGGTCCTGCACGATGCCGCCGGGGATGCCCGGCATGTGCTGGTTTTGGATCAGCGACAGCGGCGTTTCACTCTGGAGGCCCAGACGGCGGTGGATGCGGTGAGCGTGGATCCGGACGGGATGGTGCTGATGCTTCCGGCCGACGCCCCCGCGCCCGCGCTGGATGTCCAGGGCCCCTGGCCCAATCCCGCGTCCGGGGACGGGGATGGGGTCCGCTTTGCCATCCGTCTGCTGGAGACCGCGGATCTGGAAGTGAGGCTTCACGATGCCCGCGGACGGCTGGTGCTCCGCACCCGCACCGGGCCCCTGGAGGCCACCGGACCCCAGGGACCGGCCCACAGCTGGACCTGGGAAATGCCCGCGGATGGAAGTCTGGCCTCAGGCGTTTACTGGCTGGAGTTCCGCGGGCTGGGGCGGCGCGCGGTGCGCAAGCTCACCCTTCTGCGCTGAATCGGATCAGTGGCTGGACCGGGTTTACGGCTGGACCGGATCACTCAATCCAAGGGCACCAGGGAGGTGTACTTGGGGTTGATATGCTTCGGACCGTGCTGGAAGAAGTCCACGGTGACCATCATGTCATCGCCCCCGCCCTCGACCCGGACCACCCGGCCGGAGCCGAAGACACCGTGGCTGACCAGCTGCCCGGTGTAGTAGGAACCGTCCTGACGGATGTCGCTATCCCATTGGACTTCCTGGTCTTTCCGCTTTTGCCGTCCCTTGTTGCTGAAGCCCCACTCCTGGGGACTGACCGACCGGGCGGTGCTGGTTTCCCGGCTCCAGGAAGAACGTCCCACCCGGGCCTTCGGCGCGGCAGAATGGCTTGAGGAGCCGAAGAGGCGGTTGCTGACGGGGGCGTCGAAATCATGCTTCTGATGGTGGCGGTCGATGAGTTCGTCCGGAATTTCCTGCAGGAAGCGCGAAGGCAGGCTGTCCTGCCAGGTGCCGAAGCGGCGGCGGCGGCCGGCGTGCAACAGGTAGACGCGGCGCTCCGCCCGGGTCAGGGCCACGTAGAAGAGGCGGCGCTCCTCTTCCAGGCTGTGTTCATCGTCCCGGCTGTTGATGTGGGGCAGGATGTCGTCCTCCACGCCGGTGATGACCACCACGGGAAACTCCAGGCCCTTGGCCGTGTGCACCGTCATGAGGCGCACCACGCCCTCTTCGTCGCTGATCTTGTCCGGATCCGCCACCAGGGCCACTTGCTCCAGGAACTGATCCAGGGTGCCGTCGCCGGCGCTGGCGTCATCGAAGCTGCCGGCGGCGTTCATCAGTTCGGCCACGTTCTCGCCGCGGGCACCGGCGGTTTCCGGATCGTCGGCCTCCAGGTAGCTATGGAAGCCCACCTCCGCCAGGACCATCTCCACGGTGTCGCGCACCGTCATTCCGGCGTGGACCTTCATGCGCCAGGCGGTCAGCATCTGGAAGAACTCCCGCACCCGTTTGCAGGCCGCCGGGGCGATCTGCTGCTCCATGAGGCCCGGTTCGGCGGCGGCCTGCCCCAGGGTCAGTTCCTCGCGCTCGGCCAGCCCCTGCAGACGCTCCACCGTGGTCTTGCCGATCTTCCGCTTGGGCACGTTGATCACCCGCAGGGCGCTGACCACATCCGACGGGTTGGCGATGAGCTTGAGGTAGGCCATCACGTCGCGCACTTCCTTGCGGTCGTAGAAGTGCAGCGAGCCCACCACCTGGTACGGGATGTGAGCCCGGCGCAGGGCGTCCTCCAGGGCCCGGGACTGGGCGTTGGTGCGGTAAAGCACCGTGATGTCGCCCTTACTCATCCCCGCGTCCGTCTCCGTGCGCACGATCTCCACCAGGCGCGCGGCCTCGTCCTCGTCGTCCATGAACTGCTCTTCCAGGAGCTTGGCGCCCCGCCCGCCGCTGGTCCACAGGTTCTTGCCCTTGCGCTGCTTGTTGTGGGCGATGACCGCGTTGGCCGCATCCAGGATGTGCCCCGTGCTGCGGTAATTCTGCTCCAGCCGGAAAACGCGCGCGCCGGGGAAGAACTCCTCGAATCTGAGCATGTTCTCGATGCGGGCGCCGCGCCAGCTGTAGATGCTCTGGTCGTCATCGCCCACGACGAAGAGGTTGCCGTGCACCGTCGTCAGCAGCTTGACCAGGACCATCTGCAGGGGGTTGGTGTCCTGGAATTCGTCCACCAGAACGTGCCGGAAGCGCTGGGCGTACTTCTCGCGCACCTCGTCGTTGCTTTCCAGAAGCTGCACCGTGCGCAGAATCAGGTCATCGAAATCCAGGCTGTTGGCCTTGCGCAGGGCCGCGTCGTAGGCCTCGTACAGGGCGGCGTACTTCTCTTCGATGAACGTGGTGGCCTGGGCCTTGGCCTGGTCCGGGCTGATGTCCTCGTTCTTGAACTGGCTGATGACCGCGCGCGTGCCCTGGGGCGTGAACTGCTTGGGATCGATATTCAGGTCGGCCATGACCTGCTTCAAAAGACGCTTCTGGTCGTCCGTGTCGTAGATGCTGAAGCCGGGCTGGACGCCCACGCTCTGGCCATCCGCCCGCAAGATCTTCAGGCCCGTGGCGTGGAAGGTGCCGATCCAGAACGGGGCCCGCTCCTGCCCCACGGTGTTCGCCACGCGCTCCTTCATCTCCCGCGCCGCGCGATTGGTGAATGTGAAGGCCAGGATCTCGCTGGGGCGCAC
Source organism: bacterium DOLZORAL124_64_63 (assembly GCA_002747875.1). GTDB lineage: Bacteria > Krumholzibacteriota > Krumholzibacteriia > LZORAL124-64-63 > LZORAL124-64-63 > LZORAL124-64-63. The sequence continues at coordinate 4,027 of PDQT01000086.1, read as the reverse complement.
GCCCTTTTCGGTCAGCAACCAGGCCACGCGGGTGGTCAGGACGCGGGTCTTGCCGCTGCCGGCGCCGGCCACGACCAGGACGGGTCCGTCCGGGGCGGTCACGGAGGCGTGCTGGGCTTCGTTCAGGTTGCTCAGGAGGTCGGACACGGGAAAACTCCATCATCGGGCAAAAGGGGGCGGACCTTCCTGGTCCGCCTGGAAGCGTGGAGGACGTAAGATGGCATGGATGACGGGGGGATTCAACCCCGGCGCCGGATTTTGTCGAGGGGCGTCAAGCAGACGTCAATACTCGAATCTGTATTTAAGATCCAAGTTATAGGTGGGCTGCCCCTGATTCTCGTCAATCCGGCGCCGCACCTCCGATTGCAGCAAGAGATGGTCGTTGATCTGGTACTCCACCAGGAAGTCGCGATCATCCTGGCGGATTCCCTGGGCGTACTTCAGATACAGATCCGAACCGATGTACTTGCCCACGCCGATCAGCGGATCCAGGCCGCTTTCCCCGGTCTCGCGCCGACGCTGAATCTGATCGATTTCGAAGGTATCGAAAATATCCAGCTCCCGCGCGATCTCCCTTTCCAGCACGTTGAATCCGGCGGTGATGGAGGTGTTGGCCAGACGCGCGCGGTCCCCTTCGGGAGTGGCCTGGGGCTCCAGACCCAGCAGCATGCGCTGGATGGCTTCACGACTGTAACCCCGCTCGCTGCTGAAGCTGATCACGGGCCGGTTGATGGTGCCGTCCACATGCACGCCGATATGCTCGATGATGGAGTTGCTGCTGTAGCTGCTGCGCAAGCGGTAGCGGGTTTCAGCGTCGATATCCATACGCGGATCAAAGCCCAGCTCACGGCTGAAATCCAGGCGTCCCCGCTTGATGGAGAAATTGTTGTTGAAGACCACCAACCGGCCGCTGTTGACATCCAGGCTGCCGCGCAGGTTCATGCCCGCCTCGGTGCGGGACAGGTCCGCGTCTCCGCCCAGGTACAGCTCCATTTCCCGATTCAGGATGCGCACGGTGCGCGGCGCCGCATGCAGCGTCAACTCGGCCAGCCAGTCCGGAGCCACGGTTGCCTGCAGGGGGTCGTTGGCCGCGGGCTGTTCCTTGAAGTCGCCCGTGTAGCGCGCCTTGTCCACGTCCAAGGTGCCCGTGAACTTGGGCACCATAACGCTGTCCGGCCCCACGAAGACGCTGCTCAGCTTGCAATTGCGACCGCTGACCACCGCCCGCAGATCGGGAATGGACGCCACCAGGAAGCGGTCCAGGTCCAGCGTCACGTCGAAACTTTCCAGTTCCAGACCATTGAAGACGACACGCCCCTGTCCCGTGTACCGACCGCGCAAGCCCTCCCGACCCTCGATGTCGGTGATGATCAATTCGTCCCCGTGGAACACCCCCTTGCAGGAGGCGTCGTGGTAGATTTCCTCCTGCTGGGGCAGCACGAAACCGGCATCTCTGATCTCGACGTGGCCCTGGTAAGACGGATGATCCAGCGGTCCGCTGACGATGACCGACGCCCGGCCCCGCCCCTCGCTGGTGATGAACCCGTTGGTGGCCCGACTCATGGGCTCCAGATCGCTATCCGGCGGGATTCCCAGCTGCATGAAGAAGGGCCCGTCCAGGGGGGTGACGGGCTCGCTCAGCAGATCCAGTTCCAGGGGCACTTCAATGCGTCCGGTCAGTTCCAAGCTGTCCTTGCGTCCCTTCAAATCCGCCAGCACCAGTTGATCACGGGTGGCCCTGACCCGGCCCTCCAACTCATCCAGATGCAGCCAGTGCACATGGAAGGGGGCGCTGCGCAGATTGCCGACGATTTCCGGATCATCCGTCGTGCCGCCCACCACGATATCCCCCTGGAAGCGCCCCGCCAGCCTCTCCAGGGCGGGCAGCTGGAACTGCTCCAGGAAAAGCCAGTCGCCATCGGGCACATTCATATCCAGGTCCAGCTCCGCGCCGGGCCAGAAGTCCGCCACCCCGCGGCCCGGATGGGAAATGAGCCCGGCTGCCCGCACCTCGCCGTATTCCGACAGAAGCCGCATATCCTGGATCTCCACCGTGCCGCCGCTGAGGCTGGCCTCCAGGCCCAGGCTGTCGATGCGGGCCAAGGGGAAATCCGCATCCTCCAGGCGGCCGTTGATGATGACCAGAGGATCCTGCGCCGGACCGGAAAGTCCCACATCGGCCGTCACCCGCCCTCGCAAAGGCGTGCGCGTCACGACGAAGGGATTCAGCAGCCCCAGATCGAAATCCTCCAGCACCATGCGCCCGACGGTGTTGCTCTGGGCGTCGTAGTGGCCCCCGCAGAGGATCAGCCCCTGGTCCGACGCCAGCTCCGCCTCCGGCAGGCGGAAGATGCCGGGTCCCAGGGCAAAGCGCAGCGTATCGGTCAGAGACCAGCGCGTGCCCTCCAGATCCACATGGAAGCTCGGCACCTCGAAGCTGCTGAGGCTGTCGGTGAAATCCCCCCTGAAGGAAAGCGCCACACTGGTATCACCCAGATCCGCCCGGAAGGAATCCACCTGCGCCCGGTGCTCATCCACCGCCCCCCGCAGCTGAAAACGCCCCATGGACACCCCGCCCACTTCGAAACCTTCACCTTCCACGCCACCGGTGATCGCCACATCTTCCAAGACGTCCCCCATGGAAAGGGCCGCCTCACCGTAGCGGGCCGCCAACGCGCCCAGCCGGAAATCGTAGACGCTGACCCAGCCGTCGAAAGCCAGATCCTCCAGAGGACCTTCCAGATGGCCCCGGCCATAGGCGCGCCCCTTCAGGGCGGGCCACCCCCAACTTTCGGGCAGGGTGGCGATGTTGACGGATTCCAGACTGATGTTGCCGTGAAAAACGCGCTGCGCGTCGCTGCGGCCATCGAGCATGGCCCGCAGATCCCGATACTGCAGATCCACCGAGTTGAAGCGGAGGGAATCTTCCCAGGCCTCCACATCCACGACGCAGGTATCAAAGGGCGCGATCTCGATATGCCCGTCCTGCAGCCGCCCCGTGACCCGGGTCCACTGCGGCACATCCGTGTGCTCGATGCGCAGGCGGCCGTGGCCGTTGGTCACCGGCAGGTTTTCCTCGCCCGGGACCAGCCCCTTGGCCATGTCCACCTCGGCAACATCCCCCTCGAGCACGAAGTGCACGTTCCGGGGGTCCGTCAGATCGAAACGGCCGACGCCCGTGAAGGTGGCCCCGTTCACTTCGCCGCGGGCCTCCGTCAACCTGACCTCTTCCTCCGTGATTTCCGCCCGGCCACGCAGGTCCCGCATCTGGAAGCCTTCCAGATCGCCATGGAAAACGCCTTCATAGACCAGGCTCTCCCCCTCGGTGACGAAGGTGGCGTCCAGCTTTCCCCGAGCCTTGAAGCCGATGGTCATGTCGATGAGGTCCTCCACCTCCGCGATGCTCACCGAATCCGCCTGCACGCGCAGATCGAGGGTCTCGTCCCAACCACGCTGGCCGCTGACCAGCGCCGGATGCCCGTTGAAGAAGCCGTAAACCTCTTCCGTGGCCACCATCTCCTGATCGATCCGCAACCGGCCACGCAGGCCCTCCAGCCGGCATTGATGGGTATCCCAGTCCACGTCCACGCCGCGCAGGGTCATCTCCAGATCCTTGTCCGAACGGATAGCGCCCTGAAAATCCAGGCGGCTGACGTGTTCCTGCAGACGCCCGTCCCGCCCCCAGAACTCCAGGGAGGCCTCCCGCACCAGCAGATGCTCGATGGCCAGGCGGGGGAATTCGCGCTCCTGATCCGGGGTGGCCAAGGTGGTGTCGGTCCCCGCGCGGGAATAGATTTCCGGGTTCTTCACCTCCAGGCGCCGCACCCCCGGCACCACATCCAGCACCTCGCCAAGGCGGAAATCCACCCGTACCGTATCGGCGCTGACCAAGGTCATGCCCCCGCTCGCGCTGGGCAGAGTCAAGGAGACGCCGTACAGATCCATGCCCTCGAAGGCCCGCACCCTGAAATCATTCACCCGCAGGCCGCCCTCGCGAATACCCAGCAGATGCTTGCCCACCAGGCCG
>PDQT01000189.1 GCA_002747875.1 bacterium DOLZORAL124_64_63 | reverse complement strand
GCCGAGGCGAAACTTGAAGGGCTAGCAGCCATCCGCGCCAATATCCTCTCGGAATACGTCGAGGATGAACTTGAGTTGACCGGACTCGGGCAACTGATCGCCACCACGCCCAATGACGAGGTGAACTCGCTGGCGGGCCAGCATTTTATCCATGTCTTCGGACGGGAAAATATCTGGCAGGTGGCGCCGACGGATGACAACCATCACCACCGGACGGCGGTGGCCTCGCACATGCGGGGGCGGATTTGTTTCCCCGGCAGGCCACAGCACTCGGAGCTGGAGCGCTTTGTCGCCGAAGGGGCGGTGGTTAAAAAAACCACGCTCACGAAGCAGTTCACGCTGGAGGATTTCCAGAAGATGTATGGGGATGACCACGTCCTGCTGTTCCGCGTGAGTGAAGACAAGGGGCTGCGGGTGGCTTATGACGGGATGAGGACTCCGGGCGCAGGGACGACTATTTACGCCTTGGTGCGGCCTGAGTTTGCCTAGTGTTAGGTTGGATTGTTAGATTGAAGTGCCATGTATGACGCATTGGAAGCCCGGCTGCACGACGTCTTTTGGGACGCCGGGGGCGAGTGCGCCGAGATGCCGCTGATCGAGGCGTTTCTGCGGCAGTTCCCCGGCACCGCGCTGGAGCTGGGTTGCGGCTCGGGACGCTTGCTTTTGCCCCTGCTGGAAAAGGGTTACATGGTCGAGGGGCTGGATAATTCCCAGGACATGTTAGGCCTCTGCCGGCAGCGCGCCGGGCAGCACGAACCGGTGCTGCACCATGCGGAGATGGCAAGTTTCCAGACCGGATCGACGTATGCGGCTATCGCCGTGCCAGCATTCACGCTGCAGCTACTGCCCTACGCGGATGTCCGCAAGGTGTTTGCCAACATTCGCGGCCACCTCCACGCCGGTGGCGGGCTTTACCTGAGCACGTTTATTCCGTGGGCGGAAATCACCGGGGAGCTTGACGAGGGGACGTGGTTTCTCGACCACGAGGCCCGGCTGGACGACGGCAAAGCCGCGCAGTGCCACACCAAGTTCCACATCAGGCGCATGGCGCAGGAGCTGGTGCGTGACCACCGCTACGAACTGCGGGACGTGGATGGTGGATTGTTGGAAAAAAGCACCAGCACCCACAGGCTGACCTGGTTTTGGCCGCGCGAGCTGAAGGAGCTGCTGGCTGCGTCCGGCTTTCAGGTCGAGCGCGTCACGGGTGACTTCTCAACCGACGGAACACTGGACGAGGACAGCCAGATCATCACCATCGTGGCAAAACGCTGTGAGGATGGTTAGGTCCATTTCGTCCGTCCGGGGCAGAAACGGGGACAAAGATAGTGGTTGCCAATCCGGGTGCTTGCCTCTACGGCGTGGCGTTTCACACCCACTTGCACCCCGCTATGTTTGATTTGTTCACTAAGAAAAACGGCAACCTCAGGGACGATACCCTGTCTGGCCTCACTGTTGCGCTTGCGTTGGTTCCCGAGGCTATCGCGTTCTCATTTATCGCTGGCGTTGACCCGCTGGTGGGGCTTTGGGCGGCTGTATTTATGGGGTTTGTCACCGCCACGCTCGGTGGCCGACCCGGCATGATCTCGGGTGCCACAGGTGCGATTGCGGTGGTGGCTGGCTCAGCGGTGAAGTATGGCGATCAGGTCGGCGAGGGGCTGGGATTGCAGTTTCTTTTTGCCGTCATCATGGTGGCCGGAGTGATCCAGATTGTGTTCGGGTTGTTAAAACTGGCGCGGTTTATCCGTCTGGTGCCGCACCCGGTGATGATCGGTTTTGTCAATGGTCTGGCGATTGTGATCTGCATGGGGCAGTTCGACTTTTTTAAATCCGGCGGCGCATGGCTGCAAGGCAACGCGCTTTACCTGATGGTCGGCCTTGTGGTGCTGACGATGGCGATCATCCATTTTTTCCCGAGGCTCACCAAGGTGGTGCCCTCGACGCTGGTGGCGATTGTGATCGTCGGCGGCATCGCGTTTTTCCTGCCGGATGCGCGCACGATTTCCGATGTGCTCAAGGACGGCGGCGGCAGCGGCAGCCTGAGTGCCAGCTTCCCGCCGTTTGCCTTCCCCAGCGGATTCAACTGGCTGGAGCACTGGCAGTTTCTGCTGAAAACGGGGTTTGTGGTGGCGATGGTCGGCATCATCGAGTCCCTGATGACGCTGCAACTGATCGACGAGATCACCGAGACCCGGGGGCAGGGGAACCGGGAAAGCATCGCCCAGGGAACGGCCAACATCCTCTCCGGCCTCTTTCACGGCATGGGTGGCTGCGCCATGATCGGGCAGTCGCTCATCAACATCAAGTCCGGCGGACGTGGTCGCACCTC
>PDQT01000261.1 GCA_002747875.1 bacterium DOLZORAL124_64_63 | reverse complement strand
TGGTCTACAACCCCTTGCGCTACGCCTGGAAGCTGCACGAGCAGTACGTGCGCCAGTGGGGCAGTACCCGCCGGCGGGTATTGCTGCTGGGCATGAACCCGGGCCCCTGGGGCATGGCCCAGACGGGCGTGCCCTTCGGCGAGGTGGCCATGGTGCGGGATTTCATGGGGCTGAGCGGCGCGGTGCAGCGGCCGGATCCAGAGCACCCGAAGCGCCCTGTTCTGGGCCTGGAGACCACCCGCAGCGAGGTCAGCGGGCGGCGCCTGTGGGGGTATTTCCAGGAGCGCTTCGGCAGCGCGGAGGGCTTTTTCGCGGAGCACTTCGTGGTGAACTACTGCCCGCTGGTGTTCATGGAAGAAAGCGCGCGCAACCGCACGCCGGACAAGCTGCCGGCGGCCGAGACCGCGCCCCTGTTCGCGGCCTGCGACGCGCGCCTGCGCCGGCTGGTGGATCTGTATCAGCCGCAGTGGGTGGTGGGCGTGGGGGGCTTCGCGCGCAAGAAGCTGGACGCGCTGTACGGCAAGAAGGCGCCCAAGGGCGGGGGGCATCGGCCGGCGCGTATCGGCACGGTGCTGCATCCCAGCCCGGCCAGCCCGGCGGCCAACCGGGGCTGGGCGGAGGCGGCGGAGAAGCAGATGGTGGCCCAAGGAATTTGGGAATAGGGATTTGGGAATAGGGATTGGAGACGCGCGGTCGCGTCGCCCCGGGCCCGGATCAGCCGCGTGATCAGGTCGCGGGCCGAGATCCCTTCTTCCTGATCAGACAGCCTGCCCTCCAGTACTCATCGCGTCCTGCCTGCTGGCGCGATCCAGCGGGTGGATCACCGCGTCGTTGATGCGCTCGAGCCCCATCAGATACTGCAGCACCGGGGTGACCCCCAGCCCGAAACCGGCGCGCCGCACCGTGCGGCCGTAGAACAGGCCGAGGTAGGCCTCGAAGGGGCTTGTGCTGATGCCCAGGTCGCCCAGGGATTGGCGCATGAGGGCGGGGTCGGTTTCGCGCACGGCACCGTCCATGGCCTCGCCGCAGTAGGGCAGGATGTAGTCGACGGTGTCGGTGACGGAGGGGTCCTGGGCGTTGAGCCGGCTGGTGAAGAAGCGCAGCTCCGCCGGGAAGTGGGTGATGAGCACCGGGGTGTTGCCGTAATAGCGGCACAGGCTGGAGCAGGCCTTCCAGCTCAGGTCCTGCCCGAACTGCAGATCCCAGCCGCGCTGGTTCAGGATTTCCAGGGCCTGGCGGTAGGTGATGCGCGGATGCTTGGCGTTGATCATCTGGTGCAGGCGCGTGACCTGCCGACCGCCCAGCATGTCCGCCGACAGGTTGCGGGCGATGGTCTTGAGCAGGTTCTCCATGAAGTCGCACAGCTCGGCCAGTTCCAGGTCCTGTTTCTCCGCCTCCACACGCTTGAAGCTGGCCAGGCGCAGGTTCATGGATTCGTATTCGGGGGGCAGGCATTCGCTCTCGCACCAGACGGCGGGAAAGCCCTTGACGATCATGCGGTCCAGGTAGCTGCGGCCGGTGGCCTGCCAGGTGCGCGAGGCGGCGTTCAGGGCGGGCACGGGGACCTCGTTGAAGAGGTTTTCTTCCATGAAATGGCGGATGGTGTGGACCACGCGGTTGTGCACGGCCAGACGCCGGGCCAGGGGCAGCGGGCGGCCGGGGAACTGGAAGCGGGCGGATTGCAGGCTGGGGGTGTCAGGGGTGTCGGCTGCGGTGTAGGCGCCGGGCTGGTTCATGGTTCGGACTCCTTGTGGCGTTCGCGGACGCCGGTTAAAGGATGTTGTCGGGATGGTTGCCGCCGGGGGGTGAAGAAAGGACCCGCGCAGCGCCGGGGGTGCCGGGGTGCTGGGGGGATGGGTTGGGGTCGGGCTGGGCGACAGGTGGTTTCACGGTGCTTTCCTTGGGAAGCTCTCGGGCTTCGGTTAAAGGATTGAGGGGAGGGTACTGGGGGTGGGGGTGGGGGTCAAGGGGGAAGTGATCAACATTCAACAGATTGGGATATTTGAAGGCATCAAGTTATGCGAATGACGATCCAAAAAAGCGTCCCTACCGCGACCGGATGGTGCTTCACTTGGCGGCAGCCCATCTCTGGGCCAAGGAGTGGCAACGGGCGGCGAGCAAGTGGGGCGCGGTCACGGCATAGCTTCGAAAGCACTGTCAGAAACAAGAAAATCAGCAGAGTCGCCGGATCGGTGTACCCGAAATCGCCGAAAAATGGTATCCTGACCAAGCGAATCGGCTTATGCAGAAGGCCGGTCTACGGTTGATCGCGAAAACGGTAGCCATATCTGAAAATCGGGGTCAGGAAATGGCCACCGGGTGCGGTTCATGAATAATCCGGGTTAATTACTAACACGCTTCCAATCGGTGAGATTGGAAGTCCCCGCGCTGATAAATACCCTTTTGTTGGTGGTGTTTATATAAATCTCCCCGATTTCATCCGGGACGAAATAGGGATCAGTCCCACCACTGCGGACAGTGAAAGAATATCCCCGAGGCCCACGCTCACCCTCTGGGCCCTGAGGACCCTGAGGACCCTGGGGGCCTGTATAACCCCTGGGACCTCTAGGGCCCTGAGGGCCCCTGGGGCCTATAGGGCCTTCGGGTCCAGGAGGTCCACCGGGAGTCCCTGGTTCACCCTGTGGTCCCATTGGCCCCTGGGGCCCCGGAGGGCCTTGAGGACCTTGAGGACCTATTTGGCCACCCTCAGCAGCGGTAACCTGGACAGACCCATCTGGGAACCGAAATCCCTCTCTACTGGAAACCATACCATCAACCTCGAGCTTGTACTCTGGTGATCCCAAACCAATTCCAACGTTTCCATTGGCATTAATGCTCATTCGTTCCTCAAGATCGACGACCTGATGTGACACTGGCCGAGTATAGAATTTCAAATGTCCCTGTTCCTGCCCAAGTCCGGGGTCAAAAATCAATGAGCCTTTGATGGAAGCCATTGGGGCCTTGTCCCGCCTGGCTCCAAAGGAAATCTGCCCACCATCCCCCGCCTGACCGGTCCCCTCGCTGACTTGGAAAGTGGTCCTAGGGGAAGCGGTATTGACACCCATATATCCGTCCTCAGTTAACATCAATCGGATTTTTTCGTCATTTTTATTATAAAAACAGAGGCCATCTCTAATATGGTCGGTAGGAAAAATTTGCCACGTTTCCAAACTGCCACGTGATAGCTGAATATTTCTCCCGTTATCCCCCAGATGGCCCTCAATGGTAAGTTGGGCTCCATGAGTCGGAGTTCCAATGCTTACAGAGCCATCAGTGTAGGAAATGCCCTCGTCTTCCATATCCCATACAACAATAGAATTGGTGAGGCCTACTACCGAATCAGCGATCGCAGCTCGAAACGCAAAGGGCACACTGTTTAACTTCCCCCTCGGCGAGAATTCTTCTTCCCCGGCTAGAGTGATACCCAACCACGTATCTGTTCCAACCGCCACACTAGTGAGCGGAACTGAAGATCCAAGATCCGCAAAAAACAAGCCTCGGGTTGAGAGAATAGTATGCTCTTCCACCCACACCGGGGTTCCTCCCTCGGGCGTAGAATAGAGCTTAAAGGTAAGGCTATATTCGCCGTCCTCGAAAGGCAAACCTGCATCATCAAGCAGGAGGCCTTGATACCTCATCGTAGCCGGAACACTGGCCATGGTACTCCAAGCCACAAAAATAAGAACCAAAACTGTAGTCACCTTGAGTAGTTGCATTGGAATTCCCCTTTTTCCTTGTTACTTAATCAGGGTCATTTTTCGGGTTTGGACAAAATCGGTCGTTTCCAGGCGGAAGAAAAAGACACCGCTACTGTAGCTTGAGCCGTCGAAATAAACAGAATGATGACCACGTGGCATCTCTTTATCCAAGATCGTATCCACGAGGCGTCCAGCCACGTCATAGACGGTTATCACTGTCCGACCGACCGCACCTTGATCGAAAGAAATGCAGGTCTTGGGATTAAAAGGATTTGGGGAGTTTTGGTAAAGATGGTGACAGGTCGGTAAACCACCAAAACTTCCATCCTCATATCCAGTATTGGAAATGCCCAAAGCGGGCAATAGCCACATACCGCTGTGGAGACTGCCTTGACTAGAGTTCATTGGATCATGAATGATCAGCCCACAGGATCCGGTCAATGTGGAAATTTCCGTGGAAGAATGGGACCCCACGCTGATATTTTGTCCACTGACCAGAATGGCCCCATTCGCCCAGCTGGGCGTTAAGATACCATTCATAAGTAAGCACCATATCGCCAACACAGTCGCCTTGGATTTCATTTTACCATCCCGTTCATCTCACCCTTAAAAGACCCGAACGTGGGGTTAGGATAGCTTTGCCCGAGGCCTCGTACTGAGGAAGTTTGCGAAACCCCGGTAACCTCAGCATTTCCATACCAACCGTCCTCATCTGTGGTACCAACGAATTCATCAAATGAAGACTGGTCGATGAAAGTGATTGTGGCCCCAGAGATGGGTTGTCCTTGACCATCCAGAACATACCCTCCCACACTGACAGGCATATCAGCCAGTGGGATGGCGAAAGTAGCGCTGGCGAGCAGAAGGAGAAGCAATGTGCTCCAAAAAGATGTTTTCATTTCTTTCCCCCTTGAAAAGACTTCCAGTCACACCATGGGCACCAGAAGCGATCACTCAATTTGACGATAATTCATCTCACGGATTTACCCGTCTCATCTATAAAGGCGTCATTCTCGCAGAAATCGGCAAAAAAAATGTAGGGCACCCGGATTATTTGTTCTGACCACGACTTGATCTGACAGCTACCCCTCTGAGGCCTACTGGTGTCCGGCTAGCTCACAACTGCCAGACTAGACTCCTTGCCAACGTCGATCTTTTCCATCGCCGCCGACAAGTTCTCCAGGAACGTTGTCATCGGGGTGCGCCCGCAGAGACTTCGCTTGAGCCAATTGGCAGAACATCATAGCGACGAACTAATCCCAGCAAGCAAAGCCTTTGGAACCGTGTTCGGCGTTGTTCCGACGGACGGCCCGGTAAAATTCATGGCGAGGAAAAAGGTGTAAAAGCTGGCTAAATAGGCTGGCATGTCGTAGCATCTGTCTGTGCCCTTCGTTTGCGTGGTCCTGAATGGCTGTAGTAACCTTCAGAATGCCATGCCGAAGGGCATTTTCATACCTCGATCAGAAAGTTATTTTGGACAGGTGTGCCTTAACATACTGTCCGAAATTTGGGGAGCACTTCAGCCCATTATGGCGTGGCTGTGGTTCCTGCCCGTGTCCGACGACCCCGGGACAAGGCCAAGGTCGAGTCCGGGGTCCAGGTAGCCGAGCGCTGGATCCTGGCTTGGCTGCGTAACCGGACATTTTTTAGCCTGGCGCAACTGAACAAGGTCATTGGTGAGCTTTTGGTCGAGCTGAACATCAAGCCGTTCCAGAAGCTGGCCGGCAGGCGGCGCAGCATGTTCGAAGAGGTGGACCAGGAGGTCTTGAAGCCCCTTTCTACCCGTAGATATCAGTATGCGGAGTGGAAAAAGGTTAGGGTACACATCGACTACCACGTACACATCCAAAAACACTACTACTCGGTTCCGCACCAACTGGTCAAAGAGGAGTTGGACGCGCGGATGACTGACACCACGGTGGAACTGTTCCGCAAGGGAAAGCGTGTGGCCAGACCGCGGCGGTCATAGAGGCGATCTTCTGGAAGGGAATCGCTCAATTTAGGAACGATCCTCACTGCACCCGAAAACCCGCACCGCTCACCATGAATACCCCGCGTTCATGCTCAAAATTCACAAAGCGCCCGCGCCCCCCCCGTATCCACCAGCAGATCACTGATCGTCGTAGACGCAAAAGCCTCTTCCGTACGCGCCAAGTCCTCATCCAACTTCCGATGCAACGGGCACAAATTCGGCCCATGGCTATCGAACCCCAACGGACACGACTGGATGCGACGCAATGGATCCACGGCGTTGACTATTTCCAGAATCCTGATATCAGCCGGATCCCGGGCCAGACGAAATCCTCCGCTTCGCCCCGGACTGGAGATCACGAAACCGGCGCGGGTAAGCTGCTGAAGCACCTTGGACAGATAGCCATAAGGAGCCTGCACGGCTTCCGAAATCTTCTTGGTGCCTT
>PDQT01000046.1 GCA_002747875.1 bacterium DOLZORAL124_64_63 | reverse complement strand
ACGGCGGCCCTCTTCGGGTGGGCGTTGGCGCCCACCCTGCGGCAGCGCTACGCCATCCACCGGCCGCGCCGACCCCAATGGCGGGCCCTGCGCAACATGGCGCGCGTGGGTCTGCCTGCCGCCGTGGAGGGTTTTCTGGACATGACGGGCTTCCTCATGTTCACCGTCTTCGTGGGCACCGCCGGGGCCGTGCCTCTGGCCGCCTCCCAGATCACCATCCAGGTGCTCAGCTTCAGCTTCATGCCCCTGTGGGGGCTGACGACGGCCGCGAGCGTGCTGACGGGGAACTGGATCGGCAAGGGGCAAGCCGACAAGGCGGCCCACTACGGCCGGCAAGTCTTCAAACTGGGGACCTACTACTCCCTGTTGCTGGCGGCTTTGCTCATCCTGGCCCGGCATCGGGTTTTCCCCATCTTCAGCAACGATCCCCAGGTGCTGGCCCTGGGCAGCAGTCTGGTGGTGGCGGCGGCCATCTTCCAGTACTTCGACGGGCTGCGCATGCTGGGCAGCGGCATCCTGCAGGGCGCTGGGGATACCACCTACCCCATGCTGGTGACGCTGGTGATCATGTGGGCCCTGTTCACGCCCCTGTCCTGGTTCCTGATCGTGCATCAGGGCGGCAACGTGCTGACGGCGTGGAAGGGCGCGTCCTTTTGCTACTTGCTGATGGGGCTGATCATATGGCTGCGCTTCGAGAGCGGGCGGTGGAAGCGGGTGGTGATTTTCCGCTGACTCGGGCGACAGGGGGGCGATAGGGGGCCGGGGTGCCCGCCGGCGGGCACCCCGTAACGCCCCCTGAAATCCGCGTGGCTAGAACCGAACCCCCAGGCGCCCGCTCACCAGGAATCCGGACATGGGCACGCCGGGAATCTCCTCGTAACGACGGTCCAGGATGTTGGTGGCCACCAGCCCGGCGAAGAGCCCGCGGGGCCCCTCCCAGTCCAGCCGCCCATCCAGCACGAAGAAGTAGCGGAAATCCGCGGGGCCGGCCGTGCGTTCCAGGTAGCGTCCCGTCAGGGTCATGGCCAGGCGGGCGGGCAGCCGCAGCGTGCCCTGCAGCTGGATCTGCTGGCGCGGCGTCAGCAGGGCGTACTTGCCCTCGTAACCGTCGGGCAGGGCCAGCTCCTTCTCCAGCCAGGTGTGCCCCACGGCCAGCAGATGGCCGCTGCCGTGCCGCCAGCTGATCAGGTTCTCCAGGCCGCGCACCCGGGCGTCGGCGATGTTCATGGAACGCCAGGGGTCTCCGCTGCCCAGGGGGCGGGCCCATTCGATCAGATCATCTTCCGTTCGTTGGAAGAACGTGGCGCGCGCCCGCCAGCTGCCCTGGTTCCATTCAGCGCCCAGATCCCAGGTGTAGCCGGTCTCCACTTCCAGTCCGGGGTCCCCCACGTCCGAGGGGCTGGCGTAGTACAGCTCCGTGAAGGTGGGCACCCGGTTCACCGTGCCGATGCTGCCGCGCAGATTCAGGTGCGCGGTGGCCGCGTAGCTCAGGGCGCCGGTCAAGGTCAGGCGGGGCGCGAAGCCCTCCCGGGCATCCAGGCGAGCGCCCAGCTGCCAGAGGGCGGGGCCGTCGTTGTTGTCCAGTTCCGCGGCCAGGGCCATCCGGCGCCGCAGGTGGTAGCCCAGGGCCGGGCCCGCCACGCCGCCGCGGATACCCCGACTGTCGATATCCTCGTACACGCCTTCGATCCCCAGGGCCAGGGTGTTGCTACCGGGCAGAGCCAGGATGCCGCGCACGGCGCTGCCGTACTTGCCCGTCACATGGTCGTTGGTGTAGACATCGGGGTTGTCGCGCAGCAACACGAACAGGTCGCTGTGGCGGCGGAAAAAAATCCGGGGCTCCAGATGGAAGCCGTCCCGCACGCGATGGCTCACCCGGGCGGCGCCGAAAACCGTCCCGGTGCGTTCCCGGCTGGGGTAGGGCGCGTAAAAACCCAGGGCGCCGAAGTCCCGCTTGGAGGCACCCAGCAGGACATCGGTCTCGCCGCCGTCGTAGCGATGGGCCAAGCGGCTTGTGGCCGACCAGGTGTCGGCGTTGGTGCCGCCGTGGACGGTGGAGCCGTCGGCCAGCTGCAGGTCGCGCCCGTCGGTGCGGAAATTCTCGAAGCTGAGGCGGGCGGCGTTGTTCTCGTCGCTGACGATGTCGGCCGCCACCCGGGTGCCCCAGGAGCCCTGGCCGCCGCCCATGAGGGACGCTTCCAGGCCGGTGGTCTCCGCCGGCGGGACGGTCAGGACGTTGACCGTGCCGCCGAACCCGCCCGAGCCGTACATCACGCTGCCGTGGCCGGGCAGCACCTCCAGGGAGCGGATATCCCCGCGCCCCACCGGCAGGTTCAGGACGTGGTGGCCGGTCTGGGGATCGGAGATGTCGTACCCGTCCATCAGCACCTGCACCTGCTCGAAGCTGGAGCCGCGGATGCTCAGATCACCCTGCACGCCGTACTGCTGGCGCTGGCTGACCACCACCCCGGGCACCGTCTGCAACTGCTCGGCCACGCTGCGACCGGGCAGGGCCGCCAGGTCCGCGGCGTCCAGTTTCTCCAGGTTGCGTTGCAGGCCGGGCATGGCCGCCGGCACCACCGTGCCCACGACCTCCAGCGGCGCGGCCAAAGCCAGAGTGTCCCCGTTGACCACGACGAAATCGACCCCGGGGCGGGGCGGGGCGGGATCCGGGTTGTCGTCCTGGGCCAGACCCGGCCCGGAGTGAACAGTCAGAAGCACCAGAGCGGCCATCAGGGCCATCCCCTTGCAGCAAGCATCGTTTTTCATGAGCATGATGGAACCGTGGCCCCATCCCGGCCCTGGACGGCCGGGATCAGGCGGATTGGGGTTTGGATTTGGATTTGGATTTGGGTTTGGGTTTCGCATTCCAGACGCGGGTCGTCAGCAGCAGACCCACCGTCGCCAGCGGGATCATGGCCAGGGGCCAGGCCTTCCAGTTGGCCGGGTCCGTGGCGGCGCCGATGATGTGCCCCGCCCCGTCCAGCTCTTCCTTGGGCAGGATGATGGCGTAGGTCAGGGACATGACACCGGTGCCCAGGTAGACGAAACCGTCGATGATGCCCACGGCGATGCCCACGTTCCTGGAGCCGCCGAAGTCCATGCTGGCCGTCCCCGAGAGCATGCCGTGCACGCCGATGACGGCCATGGACATGAAGACCACCAACCAGCCCACGATGGGCGTGGTGTAGGTGAAGACCAGCACGATGGACCCCAGCAGCATGACCCCGTACAGGAGACCGGCCACCGGTCCGCGCCGGGACTGGAAAAGGTGGTCGCTGATGGTGCCGGCCAGCACGCCGCCGGTGATGCCGGCGATGCACAGCAGCAGCCCCCAGTGGTCGTACACGAAGCTGCTCTTGAGACCCAGCACGGTGTCGGTCTGCTTGGCGAAGGTGCGGAACCACTGCATGATGGCCTGCCGCAGGAAGCCGCTGCAGAATTCGATACCGGCGATGGTCATGATGATGGGGCTGGTCAGCATCATCTTGAAGACGGCCAAGGCCCCCAGGCGCGGGCCGTCGTCGCCGCTGGTGGCGTCGGCGGTGTCGAAGTCCTGCTGCCCGGCCTCGCCCGGGGTGTTGCGCACCACCAGGAAGTCGATGACCCAGAAGATGCCCAGCAGGATGGCCGGCATGAAGAAGACCCAGACCAGGCCCATGCCCTCGAGGATCATATAGCCCAGATCGAAGGCGAAGTACACGCCCAGGCTGATCAGGATACCGAAGATGGCCCCGAAGACGCCGCGCTCGCGCACGTGGAACCAGGGCGCGTTGACCTTCACGATGGCCACGGCGCCGTAGCTTTGGAAGTACATGTTCAGGCCGTACAGGATGCTGAAGATGACCAGGAAGTGGGTGGCCAGGGTCTGGTGCAAGGGGCCCTGGTGCAGCAAGGAAAGGCTGGCCAGGCCCATCAGGGTGTTGACCACCAGCGCCCCGCCGGCGCCCATGAGGATGGAGAAGCGTCCGCCCAGCCGGTCGGTCAGGGGCCCGTTGATCAGGAAGGAGAAGCCGTAGACGATGGTCCCGACCATGAAGATGATGCCGAAATCGGCGTTGCCCATCAGGGGACTGCCGTCGGCGGCGGCCATCTCCTCGAAGGCGAACTTGCTGATCGTCAGGTTGTAACGGCCCATGTACAGGAAGGCGTAGGTCAGGCCCAGGGGCAGCCAGTTCATGACGCGCCGCCGAATGTAACCACGCTCATGGCCCACATCCACCGCGGGCAGCCGGTAGAAGATGGCGGCCACCACGGCCAGCAGGATCAGGACCGGGGAAAAATCTTGCAACCATTCAGGCATGGGCGGGAACTCCCTGCTACGAATCTCTGGAATGACGGGAATGGGAAAAAGGTAACCACTTGCCTCCTCTATTTCCAGCCCAAAGAGGCGGTTTGGCCTAAAGCCTTCTTCCTGAACAACCGACAAGGGATCATGGTCGTCAACAACTCCTCCGTTGTCGGGAGATTTTTCATGAACAACCTGTCCTTACGCACGAAACTCCTGGTCGGGGGAGTCGCCATCCCCGCTGTGATCCTGGCTATCTTGTTCGGCGTTTTCTATCACAGCGAAAAAAAGGCGGTGATAGAGGAATTCGTCAACCGTTCCCGCCTGGTGACCCACAGCGCCGAAGCCGTGCGCATCAACGCCGAGGCCCAGTGGGACAAAGGCCTGTTCAACACCGATATGCTGCGGGAACTGGCCGAATCCGGCCGCACCGACGAGATGCTGATGGCCGTGCCGGTGTTCAGCGCCTGGACCACGGCCATGGAGAAGGCCCAGGAGAACGACTACACCTTCAAGGCTCCCAAGTTCAGTCCTCGCAACCCGAATAACGAGCCCGATGAGTTGGAAGCCCGCGCCCTGAATACCCTCAAGCAAGACAACCTGACGGAGTATTACGAGATCAACGACAAGACCAACTCCGTGCACTTCTTCCTGCCGGTGCGGCTGTCCCGGAACTGTCTTGCCTGCCATGGCGACCCGAGCACCAGCCAAGCCCTCTGGGGCAATAGCCGGGGCCTGGATCCCACCGGTGCCCATATGGAAGGTTGGGCCGAGGGCGAGCTCCACGGCGCTTTCGAAGTCATCTACAGCCTGGACGAGGCCGACGCCCAGCTGGCCGCCACCATGCGCAAGGCCGGTCTGCTGCTGGTCGGCGTCCTCGCCATCCTGGGCGGCCTGATCTGGTTCTTCCTCAACACCCAGTTCATGGCTCCCTTGAACAAGATCCTGGGCATGCTCAGGGGACTGCGCGCCGGCAACCTCGGCGAAC
>PDQT01000092.1 GCA_002747875.1 bacterium DOLZORAL124_64_63 | reverse complement strand
CAACCGGAAGGATTCCTTGATATCGATGGCCGGCGTCCCGAAGACGGTGGCCCCGGCGGGCACATCCCGGGTGATGCCGGCTTTGCCGCCGATCCTGGCCCCATCGCCCACCTTCAGGTGGTCGCCGATGCCCACGAAGCCACCGATGGCCACGCCGTTGCCGATGGTGCAGCTACCCGCAATGCCCGTGTGGCCGCTGATGACGCAGTGGGCGCCGATACGCACGTTGTGCCCCACCTGCACCATGTTGTCCAGCTTGGTGCCTCGTCCCACGACGGTCCGCCCGGTGGTGGCCCGGTCCACGCAACTGTTGCTGCCGATTTCCACATCGTCCTCGAGGACGGCGATCCCCACCTGGGGGATCTTGCTGAAACCCGCGGGCCCGGGTAGAAAACCGAAGCCGTCGGTTCCTATGCGCACCCCGGCATGCAACATGACGCGATCGCCGAGACGGCACCCTTCCCGCACGCTGACCTGGCTGTGCAGGCGGCAGTCCCGCCCCACGCTCACATCGGCGCCGAGCACCACGTGCGCCCCCAGATAAGAGCCCTCGCCTACCCGGACATCCGGGCCCAGCACGCAGAAGGGGCCCACCCGGACATCCCGGCCCAGCCGAGCACCGGGATCGATGACCGCGGAGGGATGCACGCCCGGCGGGAAGATCCGGTCCTCCGGCGCCTCGAAACGCTGCAGGAAAAGAGCGAACCCGGCGTAGGGATCTTCGCGCACGATGGCCGGTCTATCGGTGCTCATGCCCGGGGCCACGATCACCGCGCCCGCCGCGCTGGCCGCCAGCCGCGGCAGATAATCCTGGCGGATGACGAAAGTCAGGTCCGAGGCCGTGGCCTCCTCCAAGCCGGCCGCGCCGGTTATCAGAGGATCGGCATCGCCCACCAGGCGCCCGCCCACGAGAGCCGCGATTTCGCTCAGTTTCATGGCATCCATGCGTCCATCCACCCGTTTTCCTGATTATGCAAAGCCCCTCACCACCAGGCGAGGGGCAGTTGTTATGAGTGGCAGGTTTAAAAATCACCGTATTTGCGGAGCCTGTCAACAAAAAATCAGCCACAGATGGCCTGAGTCAATCATCCCCCCGGGCCAGGGCGCTCAGCACGTCGTTGGTGATGTCCTGACCGGGATCCAGATACAGCACATTGAGGGTCCCGATGTCGATGATGAGCCCGAAGCCCTTCTCCTTGCCCAGGCGCTCGACAATGGTCTGGACCTGGTCGGTGATGGGCGTGATACGCGTGCGATACTCGGCTTCGGCCCGCTGCTCCAGGGTCTCCTGGAACTGCAGGTACTCGGCCTTCTTCTGCTCCAGGGCCTGGCCCTTGGCCTTCAGGGCCTCGCCGCCCAGCAGCAGCTTCTGGCTTTCGTACTCCTCCATGAGGCTGCTCAGTTCCTCTTCCTTGCCCCTCACTTCCAGTTCCAATTCACGAATGAACTTCTGATACTGGGTCAGGGCATCCTTGGCCGCCTCGTATTCCTCCATGATGCGCCGGGAGTCCAGAACACCCAGGGGTTTGGAATCCTCAGCCCAAGCCGAAGCCACTCCCGCCAGGGTGAAGAAAGTGAGCAAAGCCAGGTACAACATTTTGCGATTCAACATTTTATCCTCCAGCCGGCCGGGCGGCCGCCAATTGGACGGCAAGGTTCCGACCTAGAACATGTTGCCGATGGTGAAGTGGGGTTCCCAGGAGGGGCCACCCAATCGATCGAATCCGTAACCATAGTCGAAGCCGATGGTGCCCATCATGGGCACCTCCACGCGGATCCCCAGACCGGCGCCCTTGCGCATGTAGCTGAAGTCCGCCTCCCTGAAGCTGTTCCACACATCGCCCATATCCAGGAAGCTGAGCAACTGGATGGTGTCGGTCACGGGGTACAACAACTCCGTGTTGAAGATGGTGAAGAAGCGCCCGCCGATGAAGGAGGGGTTGCCCCGGGGCACCACTTCCCGATCCTTGTAGCCGCGCAGGGGGTAACGCCGGTTGCCGCCCAGGCGGTAGCGTTCCCAGTCGGGCACGTCGTCCGGATCGTCCAGGCCGTACAGCAGTCCGAAGAAACCGCGCAGATGCAGGGCGAAGCCCGCCGGCATCTTCTGGTAATAACTGTGGCTCAGCACGTGCTCCTGGAAGTCGATCTCCCCTCCCAGCAGGCCGCCGGCCAGCTCCACGCTGTAGCTGGTCTTGGATCCTCTGGTGGGGAAGAAGGGGCTGTCGGTGCTGTTGCGGCTCACGCTCAGGCGCAAGCTGCTCTTGGTCAGGGGCCAATCCAGCCGGTCCAGACGCTGGAAGGGCAGATCGCTGGTTCCCAGGCTGGCCTCCAGGTCATCCAGATAGGCCACGTAGCGGGCGCTGAAATCCGACAGGCGGGTCTGGCTCAGCTCGTAACGCAGGCCGACCCGGCTGTAGCGGGTGCCGGGAATGCGGCGCCCCAGGCGGACGCTGGCGCCCCGGATCCGGCTTTCGTAGAAGTCGTCGTAGTTGTACTGGTAGCGGTCGAAGATGTCGGCGCCGACCAGGGTGGGCGTGCCCCGGAACCAGGGCTCGGTGAAGCTGATGTCCACGTAGCGCCGCCGGGTGCCGAACTGCCAGGTGACGCCCACGTTCTGACCACGCCCCCGGAAGTTGGTCTCGGCCACCTGGATGAAGCCGCTGGCGGCCGTCTCGGCACTGTAGGCCATGCCGAACATGAACTGGCCGGTCTGCTTCTCCTTGACCTTCAGGACCATGTCCACGTCGCCGTTGGCGGTGGGCTGGATATCGGGCTGGATATCCTCGAAGAAACCCGTCTGGAAGATATCCCGGATGGTGGCCTGAATGCGCGAATTGCTGAATTTCTGGCCCGGGAAAATGCGCATTTCCCGCAGAATGACATTGTCGTGGGTCTTGGTGTTGCCCGTCACCAGAACACTGTGGATCTTGGCGGGCTGCCCCTCGATGATGTTGAAGTGCACGTTCACCGTCTGGTCCACGATGTCGCGGTTGGGTTCCACGGTGATGTAGATGTACCCCTCATTGGCGTACAGCTGCTGCAGGTTGTCCAGGCTGAGCAGATATTCCTCTTCCTTGAAAACCCGGTCCTTTTCGATCCAGATCTGATCCGCCAAGATCAGGTCGTTGAAGACCTCGTTACCGTCCCAGGTGACCTCGCCGGTGGTGTACAGGGGGCCCTCCGTCACGTGGATCACCACATCCAGCTTCTGGGGCTCGTCCTCCCAGAAATTCAGTTCCACCTTGTCCACGGTGGCATCCAGGTACCCTTCGTTCCGGAAGCGGGTGACGATGCGCTCCTTGTCCTTCTCGAAGACATCCTTCTTGAAGGTGCCGCTGCGCAGGAAACCTCGGGTGCCCTGCTTCATGGCATCACGCAGGTCATCGGTCTTGACGTTGTCGTTGCCCACGAAGACGATGCTCTGGACCTTGACCTTTTGCCCCTCGGTGATGGAGACGACCAGGTCCTCCATGTTGTTGGCATCCACCCGGGTGCTGTCCGTGTGCATGGCCACGTTGTAGTAGCCTTTTTCGTGGTAGAGATCCTTCAGAGGCTGCAGATCCCGATTGATGGCCGCCGGGTTGGCGAACTGGCCCACATGCACGGGGAAGGCGTCGCGCAGGTCGTTGCTTTTGACCTTGTCGTTGCCTTGGAAGCTGATGCTGCGAACCCGGGGGAACTCCACCAGGTTGATGATCAGCTTGACGCCACCGGGAGTTTCCTGGGCGTAGACGAAGACATCGCTGAATTTTTTGGTGGCGAAGAGGTTGCGGATGCCCTGAGCCGCCATGTCCCGGGTCAGGGCCTTACCTTCCTCGAAGCCGGACCAGGCCAGCACCTGCCGCGCGCCCACGGTCCGCGCGCCGGCAATTTCGATGTCCTGGATGGTCGGTGTCGCGGCGCTCTGTCCCTGGGCCGCGACGGCCGACAGCAGCAGGCTGGCTGCCAGACAGAAATACAAAAGGATTTTCATGGGGCGGTGTTGGCTCCCAGGGTCGGTTTTCAGGTTAAGGCCGCGGCATCCTACCATCCATGGCATGGGGCGGCAACGGAAATCCATACCCCGTTGTGGCGGGGAAGTTCCGAATGGTCCGATGATATTCTGGTTGGAAAAATACGCACTTCGGCTCGTTTTGCAACCAGCGGGGTGAGGGTCGCTCCGGACGGCGACAAAAAGGGGCCACCCGAAGGCGGCCCCGAAAGAATCCGCGGCGGGATCAGACCCGCCGTGCAGCCCGCTGATCAATCCCCCGGATCGAGGGATTTCACCTCCTGCTCCGAAACCTGCTGCGGAACCTGCTTCGGCTCTGAAACGAAGGTCAGCTTGCCTCCCTTGAACCCAATGGTCAGATGGCTGCGGCTCGTGACCTGGCCGCGCAGCAGCTGTTCGCTGAGGGGGTCTTCCACGTGCTTCTGGATGGCCCTGCGCAGCGGGCGGGCCCCCATCATCGGGTCGTACCCCACGTCGCACAGGAAGTCCTTGCACTCCTGGGTGAACTCGAAGTCGATCTCCAGGTTGCGCAGGCGGTGGCTGACCTCGGCCAGCAGGATCTCCACGATCTGGGTGATATCCTCCTTGTCCAGCGCCTTGAACGTGATGATCTCATCGATCCGGTTCAGGAACTCGGGACTGAAGGTCTTGCGCAGATCCTGGTCGATATTGGATTGGACCCGCTGGTCGTTATGGCT
>PDQT01000091.1 GCA_002747875.1 bacterium DOLZORAL124_64_63 | reverse complement strand
CGCGCACGGCGTGGGTCTTGCGGCTGCCCACGTTGCTGGTCATGATCAGCACGCTGTTGCGGAAGTCCACCGTGCGGCCGAAGCTGTCGGTCAGCTGACCGTCGTCCAGAACCTGCAGCAGGATGTTGTACACGTCCGGATGGGCCTTCTCGATTTCATCCAGCAGGATCACGCTGTAAGGCTTGCGGCGCACCTTTTCGGTCAGCATGCCGCCCTCATCGTATCCCACATAGCCCGGAGGCGCTCCCACCAAGCGGCTGACGCTGTGCTTCTCCATGTACTCGGACATGTCCACCCGGATCAGGCTGCTCTGATCCCCGAAGAGGAACTCCGTCAACCGGCGGGCCACCTCGGTCTTGCCCACGCCGCTGGGCCCCAGGAAGATGAACGAACCGATGGGCCGCTTGGGATCCCGCAGGCCGGCCCGATTGCGTCGGATGGCCTTGGAAACGGCCTCCAGGGCCGTGTTCTGGCCGATGACCCACTTGCCCAGTTCCTCCTCCATGCGCAGCAACTTCTCCGTCTCCTCTTCCTCCACCTGGCTGACGGGGATGCCCGTGATGTCGGCGATGACCTGGCAAATCAGGGTTTCGGTGACGGTGGTGGTGGGATCGGATTGCTCGCTGTTCCAGTTCCGCTTCAGGTGCTGGAGCTGCTTCTTCAGCTCCTTTTCCTCGTCGCGGAAGGAGGCCGCCTTCTCGAACTCCTGGCTCTGTATGGCGCTTTCCTTCTCGGTGACGACCTCGGCGATGCGTTGCTCCAGTTCCCGCAGATCCGGGGGCACGATGGTCATGCTCAGGCGCGCGCGGCTGCCCGCCTCGTCCAGGATATCGATGGCCTTGTCCGGCAGGCTGCGCGCGCTGATGTAGCGATTGCTCAGGAAGGTGGCGGCTCGGATGGCGTCGTCGTCGAACTTGACACGGTGATGGGCCTCGTACTTGTCCCGCAGGCCGAAGAGGATCTCGACGGTCTCTTCCTCGCTGGGCGGGTTGACGGTGACCATCTGGAAACGCCGTTCCAGGGCGCCGTCCTTCTCGATGAACTTGCGATACTCGTCCATGGTGGTGGCGCCCACGCACTGGATCTCGCCACGGCTCAAGGCCGGCTTGAGCATGTTGCTCGCGTCGATGGCCCCTTCCGCGCCGCCGGCGCCCACGATGGTGTGCAACTCATCGATGAAAAGGATCACGTCCGGGTTCTCCCGGATCTCCGCCATGATCTGCTTGAGCCGTTCCTCGAACTGGCCGCGGTATTTGGTGCCGGCCACCACGCTGGCCAGGTCCAGGGTCACGATTTCCTTGTCCCGCAACAGGGCGGGCACGTTGCCCTCGACGATCTTGGTGGCAAAGCCCTCCACGATGGCGGTCTTGCCCACCCCCGGCTCGCCGATGAGCACGGGATTGTTCTTCTTGCGCCGGCTGAGGATCTGGATACAGCGATCGATCTCTTTGGTGCGCCCGATGGTGGGGTCCAGCTTACCCTCGCGCGCCATGTCGGTCATGTTGCGACCGAACTGCTCCAGAACGCTGTTCTCCTTCTTCTCCTTACGCTTCCGCCGGCCGGTGGTGGGGCGCTCCTTGGATGATTCGCCGCCCCCCAGGTTCTTCATCACCTCACGCTTGACCTGCTCGTGGTCCGCGCCCAGTTCGGCCAGCACGCGGGCGGCCACGCCTTCGCCCTCGCGGATGAGCGCCAGCAGAAGATGCTCGGTGCCCACGTAGCTGTGGTTGTGCAGACGCGCTTCGTCGATGCTCAGTTCCAGCACCTTCTTGGCCCGGGGCGTGAACGGGATCTCGCCGATGCTGACCGGTCCGTTGGGCGCGGTGACACTGTCTTCCACGGCTTTCTGGATCCGGTCGAAATCAATGCTCAAGTGGCGCAGAACATTGGCCGCGACACCCTCCCCTTCGCGGACGATGCCCAGCAGGAGATGTTCGGTGCCGATGTAGTCGTGCTGCAGGCGGCCGGCCTCGTCGCGGGCCAGGAAGAGCACCTTGCGGACACGTTGGGTAAAGCGATCATTCATGCGTTCGCGCCTCCGTTTGCGGATTGCGGTCGTCTATCCTGCTCGACCATTCCGGCTTCGTTTCTGAAAATATACAGGAGCCCGGTGGGGCACGCCACACCACACCAACGCCCGGAGAGGGCCCACCAGCGCCTGGTTTCGCCTGACCAGGTTTTCGCCGCCTGGGACGGATACTTGAACATCCTTTGACCGGGACGCGTCCCCATGGACTTCAGGAGGAATTTTCAGCAAAAAGCGTGCGCAGATAGGTGGCCCTGGCTTCGGTTTTCTGAGGCACCGTCAGGGGATGACCGGCCTCCTGCTCCAGATGGCCGGTCTGGATGGCCACCAGGGCCTCGTTGAGCTGGGCGAAATTCAGATCCGGCAGCATGCCCAGGCCGGCCCCCAGGCGCAGGTGGTTCAGACGGTCATAGCCTTCCTGGCTGGTCATCAACAGGGCGTTACGCACCACCGCCAGGCTGCGCCGGGCCAGATCCTCCAGGCCCAGGGAATCGGAGCTGAAGAACTGCTGGCGGGCCGTGCGCTCGTGCCCCAGCACCTTGCCGATGTGGAATTCGAAATCGGAGACCACTTCCTGCTCATCCCGGCCCAGAGTCACCAGGTTGGTCACCAGGAAAAGGGCGCCGCGCACCGCCCGGCCTCTCCCGAAAAGGCCCTTCACGCTGAACCGCAATTGGCGTAGCGCGTTGAGAATTTTATCGATCTCCCCGCCCATGACCAGCCCGGGAAGATGCAGCAGAGCGGACATATGCAGGCCCGTGCCCGTGTCCACGGGGCTCGCCGTCAGGTAGCCGAAATCTTCCTGGAAGGCCAGGTCCAGATGGTGATCCAGCGCCGTTTCCCACTCCAGCAGGCCGGCCAGCACCTGGCCCGGCTGGAATCCCGGGGCGTAGCACTGTAGGCGCAAATGGTCCTGGTTGTTGATCTTGGCCACGAAAAGGCCATCGCTGGAAACCACCATGTGGCGGTGATGTTCGGGCCGGCATTCTCCCTCCGCCAACAGATGCTTTTCCCGCAGCAACATTTGCTGATGGCCGCTCAGGGAACCCAGTTCCACCTGATGGGCCCCGCGGGCCGGCTCCACCGCCGCCAGCCCGGCCAGGATCTCCTCCGCCACCTCGCGCCTCTCGTTGGGCTTGGCGTGGCCGGGGAATTCATGGGCCGTGATGTTGCGCAGCAGGCGTCCCCGGGTGCTGATGACGATATCCGCTTCCGGACCGCTGCCATCCAGCCATGGCAGGGCCTCCCGCAGGGGCAGCTGCAGGTAGGCGCTCACGCCTTTTCCTCCTTGCTCTGTTTGAGCATGCGCAGCAGATCCCGCAGGTGGGCGGCTTCCTCGAAGTCCTCGCGTCCCACGGCCTTGTTCAGGGCCGTGCGCACCCGCTGGATGGTGGCCAGTTGGTTGGGGTCTTCGAGGCGGTTGCGGGGGCGTTTCCCGAAGTGGGAGGCGTGCCCGTGGTAGCGGGCCAGATGGGGCGCCAGAGCCGTCCGGAAGGCCTGGTAACAGCGCGGGCAGCCCAGCAGGCTGGTGCCGCGCCAATCCTCCAGGCGGTAGTCACAGCTGGGACAGACCCGCACCTCGGCTTCGCTGTCCGCGCCGGCGGTGCCTTCCTCGTCCCCCAGAAAAGAGACCAGGTTTTCGCTGTCATCACCGGCATCCTCCGAGCCGGGAAGGGGCTCCCGTTCAGAGGTCCGGCGGCGGAGGCTGCAACGGGTGCAAAGCCAGACGCTGCGCACCTCACCATCGACGATCTCGGTCAAATGGATGAAGGCTTCATGCTCTCCACAGTCCTGA
>PDQT01000090.1 GCA_002747875.1 bacterium DOLZORAL124_64_63 | reverse complement strand
TGACCAGGCTGACGTCCTCCTCATCCCGCAAACGAAACAACATTTCGCCCAGCCGGCCACCGATTTCCCGATCCAGGTTGCCGAAGGGTTCATCCGCCAGAACGATCTCGGGTCGGTTCATGAAGGCCCGGGCCAGGGCGATGCGCTGCTGTTCTCCCCCACTCAGCTGCCCCGGCAGATGGGTTGCCCGGTCTTCCAGG
>PDQT01000089.1 GCA_002747875.1 bacterium DOLZORAL124_64_63 | reverse complement strand
AACGCCTGGCCCGCTCCCGGTGCTCCCGCGGCACCGCCCCCCGCACCCGGACGGGCAGCAACAGGTTCTCGTAGGCCGTGAAATCGGGCAGCAGCATATGGGTCTGAAAGACGAAACCCACACGCGCCAGCCGCCACTGGTCCACCACCTGCTGGTTGTGGGTGTCCAGCGGCCGACCCCGGTACCGCAGCTCTCCGGCGGTAGGGGTATCCAGGGCGCCCAGGATGTTCAGGAAGGTGCTTTTACCCGAGCCGGAAGCCCCCACCACGGCCACGGCCTCTTTCTCCCGCAACTGGAAATGGCTGTCGTCCAGAACCACCAGCGGGCCTTCGGGTCGCGGGAATTCTTTGCGCAGGCCGATGCCCTCAAGCAGGCAAGACGCGCCAGCGGTCTTATTCATAACGCAGGATCTCCATGGGCTTGAGGCTGCCGGCTTCGAAACTGGGCCACAGGCCGGCGGTGATGGACATGATCAGCGTCACCCCACAGACCAGGACGAAATCCAGCCACTGGAAAACCACCGGCACCGTGTCCACGAAATAGACGTTGCCGGGAATGGGCAAGCCGAAGGTTTCCAAGGCCCAGATGGCCACCAGCCCCACCACGCTGCCGATGGTCACGCCCATCCCGCCCAGGTAGGTCCCGGTGATGAGGAAAACACCCAGGACCTGTTTCCGGTTGACCCCCATGCTCATCAGGATGGCGATTTCCCGCCGCCGCTCCTGGACCATCATGGTCAGGATGCCCACGATGTTGAAGGCCGCGATCAGGATGATCAGCGCCAGCAGCAGGAACATGACCACCTTCTCCAGCTTGATCCACTGGAACAGATCCTTGTTCAGGATCTTCCAGTTGCTGACGTAGTGGTCCGGGGGCAGCTGCTCCCGGATGCGTTCGGCCGCCAGATCGGCCTGCATCAGATCTTGGACCTTCACCCCGATCAGGGTGGCGCCGCCCCTTTCGTACCCGAACAGCCGGCGGGCATGCTCCAGATCCATGTAGCCGAACTGGCTGTCGAATTCGTACATGCCCGTCTCGAAGAAGCCCACCACCACGCACTTGGTGCTCTCGGCCTCGATGCGGTCGGCCTTGAACTCTCCCTTGGCCGTGGTCAGGACGATGGTGTCCCCGATGGCGGCGTACAGGCTGGTGGCCAGGGAGCTGCCCAGGATGACCCGGGGCACCTTCCCCCCCTTGAGGGCGCCCAGGATGGCCGGCTGGGGCTTGAGGTATTTGCTGAGGGGCTGGACCGTGTCCACCCGATCCGGATCCACGCCCCAGAACACGGCGCCCTTGTTGCGCGGGTCGCCGAACACGTAACCGCCGGTGACGATGGCCTCTTTACGGATGAACGGCGCGGCCCCCAGCACATCGGGTTGCCGGCCGATGGTGTCCAGCACCCCATCCAGATCCGTGAACCCTTCCGCGGCGGTGCTGTGCACCGTGACCATGGGCATGTTCTCCACGAAGGTGCGCCGCATCTCGGCCTCGAAGCCGTTCATCACGGCCAGCACGATGTGCAGCACCATCACCCCGATGCTGATGCCGATGATGGCCAGCACCGCGCTACGGTTCAGCAGGCGGCTGCTGTGGCGGCTGCGCAGATAGCGGCGCGCGATGTAGTAGGAAAACTCCATCGGGTCACTTGGCCTCGGGACGCATGTGCGGGAAAAGCAGGACGTCACGGATGTTGTTGCTGTCCGTCAGCAACATGATCAAACGGTCCACGCCCATGCCCATGCCGCCGGTCGGGGGCATGCCCGCCTCCATGGCTTCCAGGAAATCCTCGTCGATGGGCTGGGCCTCATCGTCCCCCGCCTCGATCAGGCTCTTCTGGTGCTCGAAGCGGCGGCGCTGCTCCCGCGGGTCGTTCAACTCGCTGAAGCTGTTGGCCAGCTCGAAACCGGCCACGAAAAGCTCGAAACGCTCCACCAGGCCCGCGGCCTCGCGGTGGTCCTTGGCCAGGGGGCTCAGCTCCTTGGGGTGGTCCATGACGAAGGTGGGCTGGATCAGCTCCGGCTCCACCAGCTCGCTGAACAGCTCGTCCAGGATCTTGTCCCGGCCCATGCCCTTCTTCAGGGCGATGCCGTGCTGTTTGGCCAGCTCCGCCACCTGGGCGTCATCCAGGGCCATCAGGTCCACGCCTGTCTTCTCCTGCAGGGCGTCCATGAAGCGGATGCGCCGGAAGGGCTCGGCAAAACCCATCACCAGATCGCCGTACTGCAGCTTGCCGTCCTGGCCGAACTTCAGGGCCAGCCGCCGGATGAGCCGCTCCGTCAGGTCCATCATGTCGTGGTAATCCCAGTAGGCGGCGTAGCACTCCAGCATGGTGAACTCGGGATTATGGGTGCGGTCCATGCCCTCGTTCCGGAAGTCCTTGGCGATTTCGTAGACGCGTTCCAGGCCGCCCACGATCAGCCGCTTCAGGTACAGCTCGTCGGCGATGCGCATGTACAGCGTCATATCCAGGGCGTTGTGGTGCGTGGTGAACGGCCGGGCGGTGGCCCCCCCGTACAGGGGCTGCAGCACCGGGGTCTCCACCTCCAGGTAATCCTCTTCGGAGAAGAAGGCCCGCATTTCCGCGATGATGGCGCTGCGCTGTTTGAAACGCCGGCGGCTTTCCAGGTTCATGGCCAGGTCCAGATGCCGCCGCCGGCTCTTGTTCTCCAGGCTCATGTCATGGTACTTCTCGGGCAGGGGGCGGATGGCCTTGGCCAGGAAGGTGAAGTCCTCCACGTGCACCGTCAGTTCACCCGTGCGGGTGTGGAAGACCTTGCCCTGCACCCCTATCCAGTCACCGATGTCGATCAGCTTCTTGATCAGGGCGAAGCGCTCTTCCCCCAGGTCGTCCTTGCGGAAATAGGCCTGCAGGGTGCCCCATTCGTCGCTGATGGGCACGAACATGGTCTTGCCGGTGCCGCGCTTGGCCATGATGCGCCCGGCGTAGCGCACCT
>PDQT01000129.1 GCA_002747875.1 bacterium DOLZORAL124_64_63 | reverse complement strand
ACCTGACGGTCTGCCGCACCACCGGCGACAGCCGTCTGGACTGGGATTGGTTCGCGGCCCGGGAAGCCGCTCACGAGGGCCGCTACGTGCGGCATCTGCACCTGGCAAAGCCGCTTTGCGTGCTGATTGATGGGCACAAACGCCAGGGTGTTATCCTGCCTCCGGATCATTCGCAAGATTGCGACACCTGAGCGCAGATTTTTCTTGCCCCCAGCGGTTTTACGGGTGATTTTTTCAGTCGCCCAAACAATCTCGGCAGGGGCTCTGGGCTCCTGCCTGGCACTCATCCCAAATGGGGGAAATCATGGCCCACGACGCTTCTTTCAACCCCTTCGAGATGGCCCGTCAGCAGTTCGACAAGATCGCCGATGTGATCGGTCTGGACGAGGGCACCCGTGCCCTGCTGCGCAGCCCTCTGCGTGAATTCCACTTCAGCATTCCCGTGCGCATGGACGATGGAACCGTGAAGGTCTTCCAGGGTTTCCGCGTGCAGCACAACGACGCCCGCGGCCCCAGCAAGGGCGGCATCCGCTTCCATCCCCAGGAGACCGTGGATACGGTGCGCGCCCTGAGCATGTGGATGACCTGGAAGTGCGCCGTGGCGGACATCCCCTTGGGCGGCGGCAAGGGCGGCGTCATCTGCGACCCGCACAACCTCAGCGCTCACGAGCAGGAAGCCATCTGCCGTGGCTGGGTGCGCCAGATGGCCAAGAACGTGGGCCCCGTGGCGGACGTTCCGGCTCCTGACGTCATGACCAACCCGCAGCACATGCTGTGGATGCTGGACGAGTTCGAGAATGTCAGCGGCGGCCACTACCCCGGCATGATCACCGGCAAGCCGGTGGGCATGGGCGGCAGCCTGGGCCGTACGGAGGCCACCGGCTACGGCGTGATCTACTGCCTGCGCGAAGCCCTGGCCGAACTGGACATGGATCCCGCCAAGACCACCATGAGTGTGCAGGGCTTCGGCAACGTGGCCCAGTACGCCATCGAGCTGTACAACCAGCTGGGCGGCACCGTCACCTGTGTCAGCAGCTGGGATCATGCGGACAAGGCCACCTACGCCTTCCAGCGTGATGGCGGCGTCGACCTGGCCGAGCTGAAGGGCATGGCCGACCGCTTCGGCGGCATCGACAAGGCCAAGGCCAAGGATGCCGGCTACAACGTGATCCCCGGGGATGAGTGGATCAGCCAGGATGTGGACATCCTGCTGCCCGCCGCCCTGGAGAACCAGATCACCGGCAAGAACGTCGAGAAGATCAGCTCGCGCGTGAAGATCGTGGTCGAAGGCGCCAACGGCCCCACCACCCCCGAGGCGGACGCGGTGCTGGAGAAGCGCGGCATCTTCAACATTCCCGACTTCCTGGCCAACGCCGGCGGCGTGACCTGCAGCTACTTCGAGCAGGTGCAGTGCAACATGAACTACTTCTGGGAGAAGGACGAAGTCCTGCAGAAGCTGGATCAGAAGATGACCGCCGCCTACCACAGCATCAGCGAACTGGCCCGGCGCCAGAAGGTGTACATGCGTGATGCGGCCTACATCGTGGCCATCAATCGTGTGGCGGCCGCTTGCCGCGACCGGGGCTGGGTGTAGGATGAACCAGGATCCGTCCCCAAAGGGAAAAGAAACGCCCGATTGGCGGAACCTGGTTGACGATCTGAAGCGAACCCGCGGGAAGCAATTCCTGCGGGTTTCGCGTAAGATGCTCAACCATCTGGTGTCCATCGGTCTGGCGGATGCCGTGGATCTGCTGGCGGAGGTCGACGCCGCCGGCGGGGACCCGGCCAGCAACGTGCCCCAGGCCAGGATTGCTCTGGACAACAGCCTGCTGATGGAAGGACGTCCCTTCGAACTGGCGGCAGAGTACCTGGGCGACGCGGAAATCCTTGCCCGCCTGAACCGCTGGATGGCCGAGGAGAAGGCCAGCTTCTTCAACGCCGTGGTGGGCGATTCCCGCTCGACCATGCCGGAAATAGCCCAGGCCATCCGCCGTTACGATGACGTGTTGCGGGGCCGCAGCGGCCTGGATCCCAGCAACCTGCGCAGCCTGCGGGTGGGCCTGGTCCAGCGCTTCATGACCAGCCAACTGGACTTTATCAACGTGGCCAAAGAGGTGGTGCGGATCACCGATTTCATCGAGATCATCAACCGCGTCACCATGACCGACGGCTGCCACGGCAAGCTGGGCGGCAAGGCTTCCGGTCTGGCCCTGGCCCAGTGGATCCTGGGACAACCCGAGGTGGCGGATTCCGGCTTCAGCGCCGAGGTGAAGACACCCCGCACCTGGTACATCATCTCCGACGCGATCATGGACTTCATCAAGCTGAATCAGCTGGATGACGTCATGGACCAGAAGTTCAAGGAAATCGCCCAGGTCCGCCGCGAATACCCCAACATGATCCAGCTGTTCAAGAACAGCACCTTCCCGCCGGAGATCATGACCGGCCTTTCCCGGGCCCTGGACTACTTCGGCGACGTGCCCCTGGTCATCCGCAGCAGCAGCCTGCTGGAGGACCGTTTCGGCACCACCTTCAGCGGAAAGTACAAGAGCCTGTTCATCGCCAACCAGGGTACCAAAATGGAGCGCCTGGACGCCCTGCTGGACGCGGTGGCGGAGGTCTGGGCTTCGGTCCTGGGGCCGGACCCCATCCAGTACCGACGCGAGCGCGGCCTGGTGGAGTTCGTGGAGGAGATGGGCATCGTCATCCAGGAGGTCATCGGCTCCCGGGTGGGGAAATACTGGCTACCGGCCTTTGCCGGGGTGGCCTTCAGCCATAACGAATTCCGCTGGTCCCACCGCATCAAACGTGGCGACGGCCTGGTGCGCCTGGTGCCCGGACTGGGCACCCGCGCCGTGGACCGCATGGGGGAGGGCTTCCCCGTCCTGGCGGTGCCGGCCAAGCCGGGCCTGCGCGCCAACCAGAGCCTGGAAGAAGTGCTGCGCTACGCCCCGCGCATGGTCGATGTCATCAACCTGGAGACGGGCACCTTCGAGACGGTGCCCCTGGAAGTCCTGTTGCGGGAGGCGGGCGACGACTACCCGGCCGTGGACAAGGTTTTCAGCGTTTTCGAGAACGGGCAGCTGGTGCAGAAGAGCCGCTTCATGATGCGCCCCACCGAGGACGATCTGGTGCCCAACATGGAACCCCTGCTGCAGGAGGGGTCGTTCCTGGCCAAGATGCGCTGGTTGCTGAACACCCTGGAGAAATACCTGGGCGCGGCCGTGGATATCGAGTTCGCCCACGACGGCACCAGTTTCTATCTGCTGCAGTGCCGGCCCCAGGCCCAGACGGAGGCCATGGCGCCGGCCCCCATCCCGCGGGACGCCCCGGAGAACAACATCCTCTTCTCGGCCAAGCAATTCGTCAGCAACGGCTGGGTGCCGGGGATCACGCACATCGTGTACGTGGATCCGGTCCGGTACACGGGGCTGGGCTCGGTGGAGGAGATGAAGGAGATCGGCCGGGCGGTGGGCGCCCTGAACGCCATGCTGCCCAAGCGCAAGTTCATCCTCATGGGCCCCGGCCGCTGGGGCAGCCTGGGCGATATCAAGCTGGGCGTGAGCGTGACCTACGCCGACATCAACAACACGGCCATGCTCATCGAGGTGGCCAAGCGCAGCGGCGACTACGTGCCCGACGTCAGCTTCGGCACCCATTTCTTCCAGGACCTGGTGGAGGCGGGCATCCGCTATCTGCCCCTGTACCCGGATGATGACCAGGTCATCTTCAACGAACACTTCCTGACCCGCACCCCCAACATCCTGGAAGATCTGCTGCCCAAGTACGCCCACCTGGGAGATATCCTGCGGGTGGTGGAGATTGAAAGCGCCCGCCCCGGCCACATCCTGCGGGTGTACATGAACGCCAATCTGGACGAGGCCATGGCCGTGATGGAGCCGGTGGACGGTTCCGTCGACGAAGAGCCCACCACCGAAGTGGCCGAAGCCTTCTACGAGCCCACCCAGTACTGGCGCTGGCGCTTCCGCATGGCCGAAAGCCTGGTGCTGGGCCTGGACCACGACGCCTTTGGCGTGGAAGGGATCTACCTGTACGGTTCGGTGAAGGACGGCACCGCCGGTCCCTCCAGCGACATCGATCTGCTGGTGCATTTCCACGGCGACGTGTCCCAGCGCCAGCAGTTGGATATGTACTTCGCGGGCTGGAACAAATCCCTGATCGAGTACAATTTCAGCCGCCACGGGGTGCGCGTGGACGAGATGCTGGACGTGGTGTATCTGAGCGACGCGGATATCGCCAAGGGTGAGGGGGTGGCTCGGCTCATCGGACAGGGGGCCAATCCGGCGCGGTTGTTGGATCGGCAGAAGTAGGGCCTGCGGGGCTTTTTCTGCGGGGCTTTGGCTGAGAATTGTCAGCGGGGCCGCTTTGTTGTATATTGGATTCAGACTGGGGGCGACCTGGCTTCGACATGGTCGGGGGACCACAGGCTGCATGCCGAGATTCCATCCATCTCGTAAAACGGTGGAAAACCAATAAGTGACGAAAACAACTTCGCACTGGCGGCTTAGTTAAGCCGCTCGTCCCGAGATCTGGGGGGCACCGAACGGATCTCAAGGGGCGCCGTAACCGGTGTCTAGTCTGGCGGCAGGCCTCTGGCCAAAGGGCGAAATTTTTGTGAGGCTAGCCCGGCGGAAGGTATGTGACCTGGCCGGCCGGCGGGTTAAATGAACAGGACACTATGCATGTAGACGCCGGTGGGGTACCGGTTATGGACGCGGGTTCGATTCCCGCCGCCTCCACCATCGATTTTTATGTAAATACGCGATTGCATTGTGGGGTGTTTGTGTCTGTTCCACGCGCTCTTATTTTTGTTGTTTTGTTTTCCGCTCTCTTTGCTTCTGGCGGAATTGGCCAAGATTTGTCGGGCCATTATAAACTTGGGGAAAACGAATTTTTATTTGTTGAGGGTGAAGAACAAAGAGAGCTTTGGGTTCAGTTGGCTGATGATGTTTTGATTGTTAATGATAAGATGATCAGGGCTCGCTCTAAAGTAAGAAAAGAACCGAAGCTGGGCGGAGCTTTGGGGCGAAGGGATACATTGTATTCTCAAGTGCCAATGATTGCGGATTTTGTTGAAAAAGGAGGCAGTAGAGAGGAAGCTGTTCAAAAGTATCATGAGACTTTTGATCGTTTTCGGCACTGGTTTTTTCAAGAATTGGATTTGGCAAAATCAGTTGGCTCTACCCCCGATGACTTTCAACGCGTAGTGGACGCTAAACTCAAGACCCAGGAGTTTAGCGGTTGCTTTAAGTTTGTAGAGGTTGTTGAACTGGACGAGATTAGGTGGCAGGCGGCTTCTTCGCCGGAAATTCGGAATATGCTTGTGTCTTGCTCATCGCTTCCCGAAGTTGATCTCAAAAAAGCCGCTGAATATTATCTTGGTTGTTTCGGAAATTCTGCACCAGTGGAATTGGTGATTATTAGTTCAGGGAATTTCGCCCACC
>PDQT01000290.1 GCA_002747875.1 bacterium DOLZORAL124_64_63 | reverse complement strand
TCAGATCGCGCAGATTCCCCGCCCCCATGGCGCTCATCTTTTCCTTCAGGTTGATCAGGTACTGGCTCAGGCGCCCGTAGCCGCCGGGCTTGAGAATGTCCGAGCACACGGTGACGGGCATCAGGCCGCAGGACAGGGTGTCGGCAAAGTTGTAGCAGTCGACGCCGCCGGAGAAGGAGATGTCCAGCTCGCCGGCAAACTCCCGCTGCAACCGAGCGGCCAGGTTGATGCTGATCGGGTGCAGCGCCCGGCCGCTCATGTACACCATCTCTTCCGAATTGGGCAGATTCTGCTGTCGGTTGGAGGTTTCCAGCGTGTTGGTCAGCTTCAGGTTGAAGGTCGTGCCCACCCGCTCGGCACTCTCCCGCAAGGAGCGGATCAAAGCCACCCCGGCCTCGTACTTCAGGTCGTGATCGAAGGCCAAGTCCGGCACCACGGTCTCGAAGCCCAGCTTGTCGTTCAGGATATGGCGCAGCCGCTCCGGTCCCAACAGGGTGGGGTTCAGTTTGATGGTCGTGTCGAAACGGCGGTCCTCCACGAAGTAGCGTCCGATTTTCTCCGTCTCCTCCGGCGGGCAGCCGTGCATGGTGGAGATGGTCACGTTCCGGGAAATGCAATGAGGAATGGCCAGATCCCGGATCCGGGGATAGAAGGCCGCGATCTCGTCCACCTTGGCCGCCAGTTCGGCGGAGCAGTCGCCCATCCGGTCCAGGAAACGCTGGACCGTGGGATTCATGATGCCTTCCAGGTTATAGCCCACGCTCATGTTGAAGATGAACCCGCACCCATCGCCCGCGAAGCCGAATTTGTCGCGCAGGACGTGCAGCATGATCCAGGCGTTCAGATATTCGTCGAAGGACTGATTCAGCTTCAGTTCCTGGGACCACTCGCAGTTGTAGCCTTCGTCGGCCATGTCGATGCAGGGCTTGGTCACTTCCAGTTCATCCAGAACCTGCACCGTTTTGAGCTCCATGTAGCGGCCGCCCGTCAGCCACGCGCTGATGATGTTCTGGGAGAGCTGCGTGTGCGGCCCGGCGGCCACCCCCAGAGGGGTTTCCAGGGTCTGGCCGTAGCGTTCCAGGCTGAATCCGTCATCCCGGGCGGGCGTGTAGAACAGATCCCGGGAAATACCCAGAAATTCGCCGCCCCGCTCATACTCGGCAATCCACTTGAAAAGGGATTCCAGGGACGCGCAAGTGAAACGATCGCTACTCATCAGGATCCTCCAGGAAGGGATGAAAGGGCATCCGGGTGGGGCGCGGCCGGGCGGCTGAGGAATCGCCCGCCACCCGGTCGGCCCAGAAATTCATCATTCTCGACGATGACCTCGCCCCGCAGGAGCGTCATCCGCGGCCAGCCGGTGACCCGCCAGCCGTCGAAGGGCGAGAAATCGCAGGCTTCGTGCAGAGTTTCCCGGGACAGGGTGCGGACGCGGGCCGGGTCCCAGACCAGCACGTCGGCATCGGCCCCGGGTTGCAGCACGCCTTTGCGGGGGAACAGCCCCATGATCCGGGCCGGGTTGGCGGCCACCAGCTCCACGAAACGTTCAAGTTCCAGGCGTCCCCGCAGAACACCCTCGGAAAAAAGGAGCGGCAGCCGGGCTTCCACACCGGGGCAGCCCCCGGGTACCTGCCGGAAATCGTCGCCGCCGAAACGCCGCTTGTCCGCCAGGGAAAAGGCGCAGTGGTCGGTGGCCACCACGTCGATGCTGCCGTCGGCCAGCCCTTCCCAAAGGGCTTCGGCGTCGGCCGGCGAGCGCAGGGGCGGGGCCATGATGTACTTCAGGCCGTCAGGGTCTTCGTAACGGGATTCGTCCAGCAGAAGATACTGGGGGCAGGTTTCCACCAGAATCGGCAAGCCCGATCGCCGCGCCTGGCGCGCCACGTTCAGACCGGCGGCGGAAGAAAGATGCACGATGTAGGCGGTAGCTCCGGTGCGCGCCACCAGTTCCGCGATGGCGGCAATGCTCTCGGCCTCGGCCGTGGCGGGCCGGCTACGGGCGTGGTAGACGGGAGCCAGCCGGCCCTGGGCCGCGTACTGCGCGCGCAGGCGCTCGATGGTCTCGTGGTCCTCGGCGTGGAAGGCCGTCAGCCCGCCGGCGGCTTTCATGGCCGCCAGGACCCGTTGGGTCTGATCCGGATCGAGGCGGGCGTCATACGTCAGGTACACTTTCCCCGAGCCGTGGCCCGCGGCCACCAACTCCGGTACCTGAGCCAGGGTACTCGCGGTGGCGTCCTGGAAGACGCCGTGGACACCGAAATCCACCACCGCCTGCTTTTCCATCTGCCGGCGATAAAACCGGGGCTGGTGCAGCAGGGAACAGCCCGCCGGCCCGGCTTCAGGATGATCCACCACCGTGGTGGTGCCGCCGAAGGCCGCGGCCGTGGTCCCCGCCTGGAAACCGTCGGACACCTGCCGCGGGCCCAGCTTCAGATTCAGGTGCGTGTGGACATCCACCCCACCAGGCAGAACCAGGCAGTCCGTGGCATCGATCACGCGCGCGCCGGTGTCGTCCAGACCATCACCCACGGCGGCGATGACGGAGCCCTCGATCAGGACATCCCCATCTTTGAGCCCCGCGCCGGCGGCCACTCGACCATGGCGGATGAGGATCCGATCGGTCATGAGGCCGACGATTCCATCTTGGCCCAGAGCTTGTTGCCCATTTCGCGGGCAAATGCCAGGACTTCCTGTTCGTCCACCCGGGTCGGTCGCCCATCGCGCAGGATGACTTCTCCGTTGGCGATGACGGTCCGCACATGGGACGCGCCCAGACCGTGCACGAAGTGACCCAGGAAATTGCCGGCCGTCAGCTCGGTGGGAGCGTCATAGTCCAGGATGACCAGGTTGTTCTCGCCATCCCCACCGAAACCGTTGTCCGCCAGGTAGCGGTGCACGTTGCGGAACCGCTCGTAGATGGTGTCGTAGCCCGTACCCTCCACCGGTTGTCCGGACAGGAAGGCGGCCTTGGCGCTGCGCAGCATGTCGCAATGCATGCCGTCGGTGCCCAGCATGACGTTGTCGGTGATCTGGTAATAGTTGGCCAGGCCCACGTTGTTGTTCAGGTTGCTTTCGGTGTTCTGGACGACCCAGACACCGCTGTCCCGCACCAGGCGTTTCTCGTTCTCGCTGAGGTGGATGCAGTGCCCCAGGATGGTCCGCGAAGATTCCAGACCGCCTGCCTCGTGCAGCCGCTCCACCACGCGCTTGCCGTGTTCCTGCAGGCAGGCCTCCTGGTCGGCCACGTCCTCGGCCACATGGATGTGCAGCCCCGTGCCGTGCCGGCGCGCCTGCTCCACGGCCGCGGCCAGCAGGGAATCCGAAACGGTGAAGGAGGCGTGCAGCCCCACATGCCCCTGCCCGCCCGCGGACAGGTACGCCTCATGCTCGGCCAGCCCCGCTTCCCGGGGGCCTTCGCCGTCCCGGTCGGACATCTCATAGCACAGCAGGTGCCCGATGCCCACCTCGTCGAAGGCATCGGCGATGGTCCGCAGGGAGCCCTCCACCGCGAACGGGGAGGCGTGGTGGTCGATGCAGAAGGTAACCCCGTTGCGGGCGCAGTAGATGGCCGAAGCCAGCGCGCTGGCCCGGATCATGTCCAGGTCCAGGCACTTGTCCAGCCGCCACCAGACGTACTTCAGGATCTCCGGGAAGTTGGTGGGCGTGTGGGGCGGCGCGGGCATGCCCCGCGCCAGCGTGGAATAGATGTGGTGGTGCCCGCAGGCGAAGGCGCGCGTCACCAGCTTCCCCCCGCAATCGATCACCGTGTCGCCCGCGGCCAGATCCGCGGCGTCCGGGACCGTGGCCACCGGCTCCACGCCCCCTTCCCATCCCTTTTCCACCTTGAGATGGGTGTCTTGGGATGCGCAGCTTTTCCAATCCAGCCAACGCGCGTTCTTCAGAAACACCGACATTCTGACTCCCTTATTTGACGAGGACTTTCCCCAGGGCCTTGAGTGGCAACGACGTGCGCTTTTCCCCATCGAAGGCCCGGTAGGCGCCGGCGACGGCGGCGGTGATGGGGATGCAACAAATTTCGCCGACCCCCTTGGCGCCCAGAGGCGCGTCCGGATCCATGATTTCCACGGGGATCACTTCGATCTCGGGAACATCCGTGGAGCGCAGCAACCCCAGGCCCCGGAAGGATGGATCCATAAGGTACCCATTCTCCATCTTCAGATTCTCGGACAGGGCGTAGCCCAACCCCATCACCACGCCGCCCTCGATCTGGCCCTCGTAGAGATTGCGGTTGACGACCTTGCCGCTGTCGTGGGCGGCGGTCACCTTGGTGATCTTGCCGTCTTCCGAAAGGGTCACCAGCTGGGTCGCGAAGCTGTAGGCGAAGTGGCTGACCACTTCTTCGTCCCCGTCGTAGGGCGTGGTCCAGTCGCAGATGTAGGTCCCGTCGTAGGTGCGGCCCGCCAGCTCCTCGATGCTGTGCGTCTCCAGGTCCTTCTTGAAGTCCTCGGCCGCGGCCAGCACGGCCTTGCCCACCAGGAAGGTGCCCCGGCTGGCGGTGGTGCTGCCACCCTTGGTCTCGCTATCCGTATTGACGATCACATCCACACAGGAGGTGTCTTCCAGGCCCACGTACTGGCAAAGCATCTGCTGGGCCACGGTGTCGATACCCTGCCCCATCTCGCTCCAACCGTGGTACAGGCGAATCTTGCCCTCGGGCATGATCTCCAGGCGCGCCTGGCTCAGTTCCGGCAACCCGTTCCCGATACCGCAGTTCTTGATGCCACAGGCCAAACCCGTGACGTAGCCCCGGTCGTAATCCTCTTTGACCAGTTCCAGGGTTTTCTTGAGCCCCACTTCTTTGCGCAAACGATGGCCGCTGGTGGTCAACAGCCCCTTGTCCAGAGCGTTCTTATAACGGATTTCCCAGCGATCGAAGCCGGCCTTCTCGCACAGCTCATCGATGAGGCCTTCGATGGCGAAGGTGACCTGGTTCACACCGAAGCCGCGCATGGCGCCGCAGACCAGGTTGTTGGTGTAGACGGCCTTGGAGTTCACATCCACGTTGGGGAAGTAATAGGCCCCACCGGCGTGGGTGGCGGCCCTTTCCAGCACCGGCCCGCCCACGGAGGCGTACGCCCCGGTGTCGCCAACGATGCGCGCGTACAGCCCGGTGAACTTGCCCGACTCATCGCAACCCATCTTGTATTCCATGACCATGGGGTGGCGTTTGGGGTGCATGCGCAGGGACTCGGACCGGTTCAGCTTGACCTTGACCGGGCACTTCAGG
>PDQT01000196.1 GCA_002747875.1 bacterium DOLZORAL124_64_63 | reverse complement strand
TCGCCCGCGGCACCCGCGCCATGCTGGCGCCCATCCTGATCCTGGTGGCGGCCTGGATGCTGGGCAGCGTCATCGGTCTGCTGGATACGGCGACCTGGCTCAGCAGCCTAGCAACCGGTGGTCTAGCTACCGGAGGCGGCTCGTTGGCCCTGATGCCCAGCCTGGTCTTCTTGACGGGCGCGGTGATCAGCTTCTCCACGGGCACCAGCTGGGGCACCATGGGCATCCTCTTTCCCCTGACGGTTCCGGCCGCCGCGCAGCTGGGTGCCGAGCCGGGTTTTCTGACCATCATCGTGGGGGCGGTTTTCAGCGGGGCGGTCTTCGGGGATCACTGCTCGCCGTTCAGCGACACGACCATCGTCTCCAGCATTTCCTGCGGCGTGACGCCCCACGACCACGTGCGCACGCAGATGCCCTACGCCTTTCTCACGGCCGGGGTGGCCATCGTCACCGGTTTCCTGCCGGCCGGGTTCGGGATGCCCAGTTGGGTGTTGTTGCCCGTCGGCGCGTTGATCCTGGTGGGCATGGGCCGGTTCGCCAACCGCGACCGCGCCGCCAGGGGCTATACCGATTAAAGAAGACGCCAGCCCAGGGCGGTCCCCGCCGCCAGCGGCACCACCTCACCCGAGCCGAAGCCGTAGCTCTGCGGCACGGTCCACTCCTCGCGGGCCAGCGTGACGGTGCCCTCGTTCCGGGGCAACCCGTAGAAATCCGCCCCGAAATGCGACGCGAACCCCGCCAGCGCCTCCAACTTGCCCGCCTTCTCGAAGGCCGTCGCGTAAAGCTCCAGCGCCGCGTGCGCCGTGTAGATGCCCGCACAACCGCAGCCGCTTTCCTTGGCGTCCCGCATGTGCGGCGCGCTGTCCGTGCCCAGGAAGAACTTCCCGCTGCCGCCGGTGGCCGCTTCGACCAACCGCTCCCGATGCCTCTCCCGCTTGAGCACCGGCAGACAATACATGTGCGGATTCAGGCCCCCCACGAAGATGGCGTTGCGGTTGTGCAGCAGATGGTGCGCCGTGATCGTCGCGGCCACGTTCGGCCCCGCCTCTTCCACGAAGGACACGCCATCGGCCGTCGTCAGATGCTCCATGACCACCTTCAGGTCCGGATTGCGCCCCAGCACCGGCTTGAGAACCCTGTCGATGAACACGGCCTCCCGATCGAAGATATCCACCGCCGGGTCCGTCACCTCGCCGTGTACCAGCAGCGGCAAACCCTGCTCCGCCATGGCCGCCAGCACCCGGTCCAGCCCCGGAATGTCCGTGACCCCGGCGGCGGAGTTGGTGGTGGCCCCCGCCGGATACAGCTTGCAGGCGAAGACGGCACCGCTGGCCTTGGCCACGGCGATTTCCTCGGGCGTGGTGCGATCCGTGAGATAAAGGGTCATGAGGGGCTGGAAGGTGGAGCCCTCGGGCCGGGCGGCCAGGATGCGCTTCCGGTAATCCAGGGCCAGATCGGTGGTGGTTACCGGGGGCTGCAGATTGGGCATGACGATGGCCCGGCCGAACTGACGGGCGGTGTGGGGCACGACGTCGGGCAAGGCGGCGCCGTCGCGGAGGTGCAGGTGCCAGTCGTCGGGGGTTGGGAGGGTCAGGTTGGGCATGGGCTTCTCCGGGGGTTGGGGGCGGCCTGATCTGACCTATATAATCCACCAAAAATCGACTCATCCCAAATGAAATCCTGGAGGAGCCGGGTTCTCAGTCCCGCGCTCTTTGGGTGTGCCTTTGGAAATTCAGTGTTTGGGATTTCTGTGAATCAGAGAAGGCTTTTTGATATAGCCCGGTGATGAAATGTGAGTCTGGTTGCGTTTTTGCTGGTGATCCACCACCCACAACTTAACGGAATCCACCCATCAACATGAGACCCCAACCCCGCCCCCAACCCCCCAACACACCCTTTGTCACCAAGCCCCCCAAAGACTAAATTCCAGCAGCCCCCAATCACCCCAACCCCAATCACCCCAACTCAGGCGCCCCAATGAACACCCCCTTCCCCCACTTCGGCGAAATCATGGCCCTTCTGGCCGCCACCATCTTCGCGTGGATCAGCATCCTGTTCACCACCGCCGGCCAACGCCTGGGCGTCACCCTGGTGAATATGCTACGGCTTCCCGGCGCCGTTATCTGCCTGGGCCTCAGCCACCTGGCGCTCACCGGCCACATCTATCCCCAGGGTGTCCCCTTCTCCGACCAGCTGTGGATCGGAATCAGCGGTATCGTGGGCCTGGCCATCGGCGATTCGGCGCTGTTCCGGGCCTTCATCACCATCGGCCCGCGGCGCAGCATGACGATGATGGCTCTGGCGCCCATCTTCACCGTGAGTATCGCCTGGGGCGCTCTCGGAGAAGAACTGGGGCCGTGGACCCTTGTGGGTATTGCGATGGTGATTGCCGGCGTGATCGTGGCCACGCGCGGGCGTGAAAGCGGGGGACATTTCGCCAACCTGGAAACCGCCGTGCTGACCCGGGGGTTGCTGCTGGCGCTGGTGGCGTCGGTGGGGCAGGGGCTGGGCAGCGTCTTTGCCAAGATGGGCATGACCGGCACCAGCGCCGCCAGCGTGGGCGTGGACCCGCTGGGGGCCACCCTCATCCGGCTGGTGTGGGCGGCGGGGGCCTATGGGCTGGTGGTGCTGCCGCGGCAGAATCTGCGCACCTTTTTTCTGCCCTTGCGGGACCGGGTCGGAGCGGCGGCCATCGGAGTGGCCATCCTCATGGGGCCCTTCATCTCGGTGTGGATCTCTCTGGTCGCCATCAAGAATACCGAGGCCGGCATCGCCCAGGTGCTGCTGGGGACGATGCCCCTCCTCGTGATCCTGCCCTCGTGGCTGGTCTACAAGGACCGGCCCACGCCCAAGATGCTGGTCGGCGTGATCATGGCCGTGGCCGGCAGCGGGCTGATCTTCCTGCGCTGAAGCAGCCCCTCTAGGCCCGCCCGTCCCATCTAGACCGATCCATCATTTCAACAAAGTCAGCGCCTGGGTCGCCACGTGGCGGCCGGCCCGCAGGCGCGTGCAGTACACCCCCGCGGCCACCGCCCGGCCCCAGTCGTCGCGACCGCGCCACACGGCCTGGTGCCGCCCCGCTTCCTTTGGCCCATCCACCAGGGTGCGCACGTGACGCCCGGCCATGTCGTACACCTCCAGCCGCACCGGCCCGCTCAGCGGCACGCTGTAGGCGATGGTGGTGGCCGGATTGAAGGGATTGGGGAAGGCCGGCTCCAACCGGAACGGTTTCAGATCGAAAGCAACCGCCGAAGGGTCCTCCCCTTCCTCTTGCTCCACCATGACCAGCAGTTGATCGGCCGCCACCTGCCGCGCCGTCAGGGGCACGCCGCCGGGCCAGCTGACCTTGACCGAGTCCACGGCCGTGCGAGCGCCCAGTCCGAAGTGGATGACCGGATCATCGTGGCTGCGCCAGCCCCCGCCCCCGCCGACTTCCCGGATCTGGCGGTGGCTGCCATCCGTGTACACGGTCACCCGGGCGCCCGGGCTCTGGTAGCGGCCCTGCAGGCTGCGCAGGTCCAGCTTCAGCCAGTGGTGGCCGTTGTTGTTGTCGTTGCGCAGGATGCGGTTGCCGGCGCCGCGCACCGCGCAGACCAGATCCAGATCGCCGTCGCCGTCCAGATCCGTGAAGGCCGCCCCTTCGGTGCTGTCCGC
Organism: bacterium DOLZORAL124_64_63; assembly: GCA_002747875.1. Taxonomy (GTDB): domain Bacteria; phylum Krumholzibacteriota; class Krumholzibacteriia; order LZORAL124-64-63; family LZORAL124-64-63; genus LZORAL124-64-63. The sequence goes on along the minus strand of PDQT01000196.1, from coordinate 7,552 downwards.
GGCGGCAAAAACGCTGTCGGCCGTGTCGTGGAAGATGCCGCCGTCGTTGCGCAGCAGGTGGTCCGCCGCCCCGCAGTTGGTCACGAAAAGGTCCAGATCACCGTCGTTGTCCCAATCGCCCCAGATGCCGCTGCGGCTGGGGCCCGCGTCATCCAGCGGGCCGGCGGTCAGGACGGTGAAGGCATCGTTCCCGTTATTCCGGTACAGACGGTTGCCCCCGTCGGAAACGGCCAGGAAAAGATCCATGTCCCCGTCGTTGTCGTGATCGCCCCAGGCGGCCCCACGCCCGGAATTAGCTTGACCCGCGCCAGCTTGACCGATGACATCCTCCGCCACCTGGACCCAGCCGCCGTCCTGTTCGAGAAGACGATCCGGCTGACCGTCCTGGACCAGGAACAGGTCCTGGTCGCCGTCGTTGTCGTAGTCGCAGAAGGTGGCGCTCACCACCGCGCCGGTGGTGGCCAGGTCACCCGTCGTGCTGTCGTGGTAGCCGCCGTCCTGTTCGCCCGTCATCAGCACGGTGCTGCCGTCCGGGGCGGCGATGAGCAGGTCGGGCAGACCGTCGCCGTTGTGGTCGCCCCAACGGGAGGTGGCGTCCGGCCCCTCTTGCTGCAGGCTGTCCGCTTCCGTCACGCTGAAGGCCCCGCCGTCGTTCAGGCCCAGGCGGTTGGGTAGGCCTTCCAGATCCAGGTAGACATCCAGATCGCCGTCGGCATCCCAGTCCATGAACGCGGCCCCGCGCGCGTGGTTGGGCCAGCACAGGATATCGGGCGCGTGTGGGGTGAAGTTCCAGGCGCCATCGCCCAGGAGGGCCTCGTTCTGGTCGTCCTCGTTGAGGAAAAGCAGGTCCGGATGGCCGTCGTCATTCCAGTCGGCCACGCTGACGCCCACCGAGAGCCGGTTCTGCGCCGGCAGCCGGGACGACATGTCCGTGAACAGGGAGGGCGCCGCGCACCCCACCGGCTGGTTCCCCATGCGCGTGCCGTTCGGGGCGTTCAGCGCGGTGCAGGGCGAATCGGCGCGCAGGGTGTAGTCGCCGCCGTCCGGGTCGCAGAACAACGGGTCGGCGCTGATGTTGCCGTTCGATCCGTTCTGGCCCGCCACCGGACCGGAATAGTTGCTGCCGTTGCCCCACAGGTTGCAACCGCTGATGCTGACCGAACCCTCATCGTACTCGCCGAAGGCGTGATGGTTGCCGCCGGTCACGATGCAGTCGCTGATGCTGACGGTGGAGTTGCCGTTCAAGCCGATGGTGGCCCGGTCGTTGGCGTTGGCGTTGCCCACCAGGGTGCAGCCGCTGATGGTCACCTGGGACGAATCCGGCAGGAAGAAGGCCGCCCCCATGTAGCCCCAGTTGGCGCTCAGGAAGCAATCGCTGACCTCGGCCCGGCTGCCCAGGAAACCGATGCCGCCGGCCCGCTCGCGGCCCTCGTTCCCGGTGAACACGCAGCCGCGGATCCGGGGCGAGCCCCCGTCGCAGAAGATGGCCCCGCCCCGGGCGGCATGGTTGTCCCAGAAACGCACGTTGCGGATCAGCGGCGAAGAGGCGCACCAGATGGCCCCGCCGTCCCCGCCCACGTTGCCGTTGGTGATGCCGATATCCTGCACCACCGAGGTCACATTTTCCCCGTTCTGGAAGACGAACGCCCGGTGTGGCTGGGCCAGGCTGCCGCCGCAATCGATGATCGCCAGTTCCGGATCTCCGCTCTGCCCCAGCAGGGTGACGGCCTTGCCCAGAAAGTCCAGATCACGATTCCCGTCACCGGTGAAGGTGCCGTCGGCCAGGGCGATGGTGTCCCCCGTGGCCGCCATGTTCAGCGCTGCCTGGATGGTGGGCAGCGCCCCCGTGCCGTCCGGCCTGATCACGTAGGTGGCGCTGCCGGTGCCGCAACCCACGCCGTAGTAACCGATCTGCCCGCAATCGCCCGCGTTTTCCGCCGCGCAGGGCGAGACGGCGTACAGCGTCAGCTGCCCGAAGAGCGGGTTGCAGAAGAGCGGGTCCTCGGAGATGTTCCCGTGCTGCCCCAGCTGCCCCGCGATGAATTCCCCGTAGTCCACCAGGTTGCCCCAGAAATTGTTGCAGTTCATGACAGGATCGGGATCGCCGGCGTTGTTCCGGAGCAGGGACTCGGCGTCGCCCTCGGCGATGAGGCAGTTCTCGATGGTGATGGCCCCGGACGCGTAATGCAAAGCCGCCCCCCGGCTGGCCCAGATGGTGCAACCGGTGATGGTGGTCGGCGAATTGCTGACCTGCACCGCGGCGCCCAGGCCGTCGGTCCGGTTGCCCGTGAAGACGCAGTCCTCCACCGTCAGCTGCCCGTAACCCGCGGAGACGGCCCCGCCCCCGAAGTCGGCGTAGTTGCTGTCGAACACACAGTTGCGGAATACCGGGTTGCTGAACATGGCGAACACCGCGCCGCCCTTGCCCAGGGGAGAGAAAGCGCGGCCGCGCCGCATGGTGATGCCCTCTATAGAGAAGGCTTCGGTGTTGTTGCGGATCTCGAAGCAGCGGCCCACGTAACCGGCGTCCAGGACGACATCGGCCGGATCGCCCGTGGCCCCGCGCACGCTGACCCCGGACGGCAGGACCGCCATATGGTAGGCGCCGTTGCTGTAGGTCGTGCAATCGGTGTAGGTTCCGGGCTGGATGACCACCACATCGCCGGTGACGCAGCTGTCCATGGCCGCGGCGATGGAGGGTGCCTCGTCGGGCACGATCCAGTCGCGGGCCATGGCGGGCAGCGGAAGCAGTAGCGATAGCGAGATGACGAGAATCCCGATGAGGATGGCCCGGGAAACGGCCAGGGAGGGGGCATGGGGCATTCTGGTGGTTCTCCTGACATGGGGCGCGCGTGGCGGGGGTTTCAAACCTTCTGCGTCACCAAAGCCGCCCAAGCCTTATCATCCTTGAGGATGTGATTGGTCAACCAATATTTCAGGAACTCCCGCACATCAGGGGTGATGCGCCGGTGCTTCTGGTGGAACTCGAACTGCAAACGCTCCACCCTTTGCAGAAGCTGGCGATGCTGGCTCTGATGCATCTTCAGCTTGGGATAACCCAGCTCCTCCATGACCTTCTCTTCATGGGAAAAATGCTCCGCCGTGTAGCCGATGAGATCGTTCAGGATCTCGCCCATGATCCGCGATCCCTTGCCCCGCTTGGCCGCTTCCTCGAACTTGTTGACGATGTCCACCAACTGCCGATGCTGGTTGTCCACGCTCTCCACGCCCGTCACGAAATCCTCGGTCCAATCGATGAAAGCCATCCTCAAACGCCTCCTTCATGCCCGGAAATGGGCGCTGTTGACATCCTTGCCTGGTCATCGGTAGCCCCACGGATCCATTGATCTTTTTTTCCGCGCCCAGGCCGGAAGCCGGCGCCCGACACGGGATCCCAAAGCCGGAAAATGCCGAAAAGATGAAACCTGCCCCCGCTTGCGGCGTATACCCGAGACGGGCCATGCCTCCCCCGCGCATCGGCACGCGTGCATCGCCGGAAAGGAAAACCCATGTTGAACCCGACCCACAAGCGCCAATGGGCGGCCTTCGCGGCCACCGCTCTGTTCCTGTTCCTGTTCAGCCTGCCTGCCGTCGCCAAGGAAGGCAAGCGCGGCTGGCTCGGCATCACCTGCCGGGATATCGATTCGGAAATGGCCCAGGAACGGAACCTGAAAAGCCGTGACGGGGTCCTCATCGAAAAGGTCCGCCCCGAAAGTCCCGCCGCTGAAGCGGGCCTGCGCGAAGGGGACATCATCATCGAATTCGCCGGGCAAAAGATCCTGGACGACAAAGCCCTGACCAAGGCCGTGCGTCGGGCCGCGCCCGGAAGAAAAATCGCCGTGAGAGTGCTGCGTGACGGCAAGAAAAAGAAATTCGACGTAGTGCTGGGTGAGCGCCCCGGCAAATCCTGGTCCTTTGGCAACGGGCAAGGCAAGAAAATCAAGATCACAAGCTGGAAGCGGGACCGCGGCTTCCTGGGCGTGGAGCTGGACAATCTGAACGACCAGATGGGCGACTACTTCGAGGTCAAGGACGGCAAGGGCGCCCTCATCGCCAAGGTCATCCAGGATTCCGCCGCGGACAAGGCGGGCCTCAAGGCCGGCGACGTGATCGTGCGCATGGACGACCAGGACATCGCTTCCTCCAACGACGTGCACAGCGTCCTGGCCGACACCAAGCCCGAAGACCGGATCCGCATCCAGGTCATCCGCAAAGGCAAGACCAAGAAGATCGACCTGACGTTGGGTTCTCTGCCCGAGGACCTGGGTTTCGGCAACATCGAGTTCTTCGGCGATGACGGCAGATTCCCCACGCCCTCGTCCCAGGGATTTTCCCACGGCGATGGCCACTTCCCCCACATCGGGCGCGAGATCACCATCAGCGACAGCGATCGGGAAGAGCTGGAGGAACTGAAAGACGAACTGGAAGAGCTGAAGGAAGAGTTGCAGAAGCTGAAGGACGAGCTGAAAAAGTAGGCTTCGGCAAATTTTTCCAGGCAAGGGCGCCCAGGGATGGGGCGCCCTTCTTCATACCGGACGATCAGCACACCGGACGCTCAGCATATCCCGCCAATCAGCACATCCCGTCAACCAGGCAGAAGATACGGCACGAAAATGATCAGCCCCGCCCCGGCCGCGCCGATGGCCGCCATCAGCACCGCCCCGGCTAGGATGTCCTTGACCCGGCCGTAGCGCGGATCGTGCTCCGGGCTCAGAATGTCCACCAGCTTCTCGCCCGCGGTGTTCATCAGTTCCAGCCCCATGACCAGGCCGCAGGCCACCAGCACCACACCCCACTCGGCGCGGCTGATGCCCAGCCGCCAGCCCAGGCCGCAGGCGGCCACCGCCCCGGCCAGCATCACCTTGATGTTGGTCTGCCCACTCCAGGCCGCCGCCATGCCGCGCCCCGCGTACACGAAACCCATCAGGAAGCGTTTCATTCCGTCACAACCTCCTCCAAACGGCCCTGCCCGCCGGGCAACTCCGGATCCGTGAACAGCAACCAGGTGCGGATGGCGCGCCCCGGGAACAGGGGAGCCACCGCCTCCCGATAGGCCCGCAGCTGCGGCTGGTAGTGGCGGCAAAGCTCGGGCAGCCGCCCCGCATCACCACCGGTCCGGTTGGTCTTGTAATCGATGATATCCACCCTGTCCGGCCACACCACCAGCCGATCGATGCTGCCGGTGACCCGCGTCTCCAACTCCCCCGCGCGCCGCCCCAGTCGGCGCAGGATGACGGGCGCCTCGCACAGCCCGCGTCCGCCCCGGGCCTCGGGCCGGAAGACCTCGTCATGGGCGGTGAAGACCGCCGCCGCTTCCCGGTGCGCGTCCGAATCGCCCAAGATGGCCTGCCCCCCCTGGGCCGCCAACTGCAACAGCAGGTGGACGCGCGTGCCACGCTCCATGGCGCGGGCGCGGGACTCGTCCCCTCCCGCGGTCGGCGTGGCCAAAGACTGCCCCCCGGTCTCGGACGGGGCTTCCAGCCGATAGCGCTGGCCCATGGTCGGCACGCGCCACCAGGCGGGCATGGTCACCGTGGCCGCCGTCGGTCCGGCGGCGGAAGAAGCCGGTTCCGGCGCCTCCGGTGGGAGCGGTGGGCGAGACACCTCCGGCGGGTCCTCCAGTTCCAGGAACGGGCACCCCTCGGCTTGGGCCGCATCGCGCACCTGCTGCAGCATGCTGCCCTCGATCCTGTTCGGCGTCTTGCTGCCGCCCAGCAGATAAAGCCGCTCCTCGGCCCGGGTCATGGCCACGTACAGCAGGTTGGCCGACTCCGCGTCGGCTTGGGCGGCCGCCCGGGCGCCCGCCTGCCGGATGGGGTGCTCCGGAAGCTCAGGCCCGAACTTGAGATCGTATCCCTCGATAGCGGATTTATCGGCCATGAACAGCAGCGGCGAGTCCGGCTCCTGGTTGGTCCGCAACACGTCGTCGCGCCGGCGGGGCAGGCTGGCCGCGTCGGCCAACAGCACCACCGGCGCCTGCAGTCCCTTGGCCCCGTGGATGGTCATGAAGAGCACCCGGCCTTCTTCCCCGCTGGCGGGGGTGTCGGCCTCCTCCTCGGTGCCGCGGCGGGCGGCGCGCTCGATCGCGTCGACCAGCTGGCGGATGGTGGGCGTGGCCGCCACCTCCGGCGCCAGCGACAGATCGAAAAGGCGCAGCAGATTCTGCCGGGCCTGGGCACCAAGAGCCGCCTCGTACCGCTCCAGCACGAAGCCCTCCTGGAAGATGCGGCGCAGCAGGGCGTGGGCGTCTTCCTGACCCACACGGGCCCGCCAGCCGCGCAACAGATCGGTGACCGGATCCTGATCGCTGCGCAGGGTATCCCACAGATTCCGCGGCGGCAGGTAGCGCCCCTCGGCCGTCCGGCGCCGCAGCCCGCGGGCCGCCAGCATTTCCTGCAAACGCGCCTCCGACAGACGGAAAATGGGCGAGCGCAAGACCGTGCACAGGGCCACCTCGTCCGCGGGGTAGGCCAGCCAGCGCAGCAACGCCAGGATATCCTGCACCTCGCGACTGGCCGCCAGCATGCCGCGTCCCGCCGGGGTCAGGGGAATGCCGAAGCGACGGAAAACCTTCTCGTAGGTGGCGATGTGGGTGCGGGTGCGGCACAGAACCCGCACGTCTCCGTAGTTCAGGGGCCGGGTGGTGGGCACGCCGTTTTCCATGCCGTGAACCAGGGCCCCACCCTGGACCAACCCCTGGATCAGCCGGGCCGCCGCCGAGGCCGCCAGCTGATCGGCGGAGCGCTCGTCAGCAGGCAACTCCTCGAACAGGGGCAGGGCCCGAGCCTGGCCGCGCGGCTGGGTGCGGAAAACCTCCTGCCGGGCCGATTCCCGTTGCTCCGGCGTGTAGTGCCCCGCCAAAGGCGGCTGATTGAAGACACAGCCCACGCTGTCCACCACCGCCCGCAGGCTGCGGAAGTTGGTGGGCAGCGACAGCGTCAGCCCCCCCATGTGCCGAAGCTGTCGCTCCACCTGCCCGAAAAGGGCCGGCTCCGCGGCGCGGAACCCGTAGATGGATTGCTTCACGTCCCCCACCACGAAAACGCTCTTGCGCGTCCCGTCCCCGGCATCCCCGCTCAGGAAATCATCCACCAGGTGCCGCATCAGATCCCACTGGTTGAAGTTGGTGTCCTGGAATTCATCCAGCAGAATGTGGTGCAGGCTGTCATCCAGACGATGCAGCAGGCTCAGGGCCCGCCCCTTATCATCCATCAGACGGCAGGCCAGGTCCTCCAAATCCTGGAAATCGATGACCCGGTCACGCCGTTTCAACTCATCCATGATATCCAGCAGGCGCAGCAGCAGGCGCAGCAAGGCGGCGTTGCGGTGGTACAGCAGCAGCAGATCGCGCATGCGGCACAGCTCCAGAATACCCAGGGCCTGCTGCACCACACCGGCGTTGAACATCGTCCCCAGGCCGTCCTTCCGCAGGCGGGAATGAACCCGGGCCTGGTCCTTGGTCAGGAAGATGTTCTTGATGGCATCCACAGCTTCGGCCACGCGGACGGGATCGACGGGCCGGTCCTGGTCCTGGTCCAGCATGGCCTGCAGG
>PDQT01000210.1 GCA_002747875.1 bacterium DOLZORAL124_64_63 | reverse complement strand
GAGAACATCGCCATCAGCGCCCTGGATACCGAGGGCGACATCAGCAACTTCTTCCAGGCCGGCATCTCCCGCGGGGAGAGCCGCCAGCTGAAGTGGGACGAAGACAAATTCTTGGAAGCCCTGAGCGATGACTTCAACGGCGTGCGGGACCTGTTCATCGAACGGGACGGCCACCTGGGCAAGATGTATCTCTTCGACCAGGCCATCGAGGACATGACCGACAGCATCGACGGGATGTTCAAGATCAGCAACGACGCTCTGAACAAGCGCATCGACTACGCGGAACAGGGTATCGCGAGGTACGAGCTGAGCGTGGAATCCTACCGGGAGACCCTCGAACGCAAGTTCACGGCCATGGAGATGATGATGTCCCAGCTCCAGGCCCAGGGCAGCTACCTCGCCGGCCTCAACATCTAAACAGATCAGCAGGACAGGAGTTTGTGAATGTACGGCAACCACGGTGTGCAGCGTTACAAGGAGACGAACATCAACTCCATCAGCCGGGAGAAGATGATCGTGATGCTGTACGAACGCATGCAGTCCGATCTGCTGGGCGCGGCCAAGGCGATCGGAGCCGACGACCGGGTGGAAATGACCCGCCTGGTGAACCACAGCCAGCGCATTGTCTCGGAATTGCGGGGGGCGCTGGACCACACCATCGGCGGGGAAGTCAGTCGCAACCTGGAAAGCCTGTACGACTACCTCTTCCACGAGCATCTGCAGGTCCTGGTGGACCAGGACGAAGCCCACATCCGCAACAGCCTGCGGGTTCTGGAACCGTTGCTGGACGCTTGGCGCCAGATCCCTTCCGGCACCGGCGACCGGGCCGCCATGGAGCGCGCCAAGGGCACCCCCATCTCCGCTGGCCCGGAAAATGCTAATGAAACGACCGACGTCACCGCAGTGCCCGAACCGGTGCCCGACATGCCGTCGGGACGGGAAAGCCTGCTTTCGGTATCGGCCTGAGATGAACCTGGAACAAAACACCCACGCTGCTCTGGACATGACCCGTCGGTTGCGGGCGGAGCTGGAAAATGATGATCTGGCCATGTGTCACGGGCTTCTGGAACGACGGGCCGAAGCCATGGCCGTCTTCGAGGCCAGTCATCTCGCGGCCTCGGCCGACACGCGGGAAGCGGTCACCCCGTTGATCCGGGAACTGCACCAGGAGGACCAGAAACTGCGGCAGCGTTTGACGGAGATGATGCAGGAAACCGGGCAACGCCTGCGCGAGGGGCTGCGCAGCGCCAGCGGGCCCGGGCAGCAGGCTTACAACACCACCTCTCCGCCTTCTTGCGTGGACCGTCGGGCTTGAATCCGCATCAGAGGGAACGGAACCGGAGCCTTAAAAGGCTCCGGTTCCGTTTTGACCTGGTTCTGTAACGTGAGTCCTGTAACGTGAGTTCTGAAATGAGAGCTCTGTAATGTGAGCTAGTCTCTCATGTGACCTGTTGAACCCTGCGGGCCCCTATTCGCGCCCACCTCCCGGACCACCCAGCTTCTTGCGAATGGCGGCCATGTCCAGCACGTCACTGGCCGCGGCGTCCAGGGTGGTGTTTTTGATCTCCTCATATATCTCGTGGCGATGCACGGGGATACTGCGGGGGGCGTCGATCCCTATCTGGACCTGATCTCCCCGGATATCCACAATCATGATGGAGATGTCATCCCCGATCATGATCTTTTCATTGCGTTTGCGGCTGAGTATTAGCACGGGACCTCCTTGTCCGGCCTAGGATTTCTGAAACCAGAGATCCAGGCTTTTTTCTAGACCCCGGCGGGTTCAGGGGCTATTTCCTGGGAACCGGCCACGGTCCTGGCCTGGGAGGACTGGTCCTCCGGCGGCACGTCGGCCCTATTGTCCGATGCTTCCGATTTTACGGCAAGCCCAAATTTGAAGTAATTGATCTCTTGTCGCATGCTGAACCGAGCATCGTCCACGGTGAGCTGGCAGCCCTTGCGCGTTTCCGTGTCGATCACCAGCGGGGCCAACAGGTTCCCGGTCACCTTGGTGCCTCCGGCATGGACGGTGGTGATGATCATGGTTGCCAGATCCGTTGCCTGACGGGTGCCCAGACGGGCCTGGACGCCTTTGCTGATGCTCAGGTCGTACTCGTCATGGAAGAGGTAAGGCTGGGAAACGGGAAATCCGAAATCCCCGCGGTCCAGGGACTGGAACCACTTCATCGGCACGTCATCGCCCATGTCCAGAATGATCCAACTGGTCAGGTTGGGCATGCCCACCAGGCCGTCATCCAGATGGATCACATCCTCGCTGCGGTACTCCAGCTCTCCGAACCGGACTGTGGTGAACTTTGGCATTACAGGCTCCTTGCTTGGGGTGGCCGATGGTCCTGGCACCGGCCTGTTCAGGTCAATTCAGGTCAACTCAGGTCAATTCGCATCAACGCAGGAACTGGATCAGGTTGGCCGAGTAAAGCTTGCTGGTCACCAGCAGGCTGGCCTGGTAACTGGCCTCGGCCTGTTTCAGGTCCGCGGCCACCTGGGCCACGTCCGCGTCGTACTCCAGGGAGAGGTTCGCCTTCAAGCGCTCATCGCGCTGCATGAGGATCCCCTCGGCCCAGTCCAGATCCGTCTGGCGTCCGCCGTTCTTCATGATCAACTGGTAGACGGTGTCTTCGATGTGGCTCAGCTCCGTCATGACACCCCGGATGGCATCCTTGTCCCCCGTGTCCAGCCCGGTCTTGAGGTCTTCCAGCATGCCGAACAACCGGACGGGGGATCCGGCGCCTTCGATGCCCAGAACGCTGGCGGTGTTGGTGGCGTCGGCATTGGTCACCGTGAAGGCCTCCGGGCTGCCTCCCACCAGACTGATGCCGCTGCCCTGGATCTGTATGGTCATGCCGGGTATGGCCCCGTTGAGAGTGGTCTGCAGATCCCCCAAGGTGGTCGCCGCGCTGAAGTCCACGGCATGGTCCGCCCCTTGCCAGTTGATGTTCATGACACCCAGCGGCAAGTGGCCGGCCAGGCTCTGGATATCCGCCAGATTGGTCGCCGCGGTGGCCATGGGCCGGATATCCCGTCCCATGTAGCTGTTGCCGTCGGACACGCCGTTCAGGCCCAGGCTGGCGGCCGTCCGTCCCTCATCGATCTCGCCCACGACCAGGGGACCGGTGCCGGCCAGTTCCAGCCCCGAACCATCGGCCTGGATGCTCAGGGTGATTTGCCCCGCCGTGGCGGCATTGACGGTGGTGATCAGATCGTTGACGGTCACCGCTCCGCTGAGGTCCACCTGGTAGGTGTTGCCGTTGCCGCCGGTCAGGGAGATGCGGCCGGGATGCCAGCCTTCTCCCAGGTTCAGGGCTGTCAGAGGGGTGGTGCCGTCAATCCGTGGCGCCATGTCCACCGTGCCCCCCAGGGTCGAGCTTTGGGTCCCCAGCAGGACATCGCCGTGAATATTCAGCGTCATGCTGGTGTTGGGGCCGGTCCTGGCGGTGATATCTTCCCGATCGCCCTGGTAGATCACGGTGTTTCCGCTGCGGGTGAAGGGCTGGGTGCTGAGCTGGCGACCGGAGAAAAGGTAATTGCCCTCGATGCTGGTGTTGAGCACATCCATGAGGCGGTTGACCAGGTTGTCCACCTCGATGACGCTGGTCTCCTGGCTCTGCTCCGTGGCGATGGCGCTGCTTTCCCGCAGGGCGATGACCCGCACATCGGCCAGCACCTCGCTGATGTTGTTCAGGGCCACATCGGTGCCGTCGACCATGATGCGGCTGCGGGTGACGTTCGTCAGGTACTCGCTGTTGCTGGCGATCAGGGAGTTGTAACGCTGGATGGTGCTGACGGCCCGGGGGTCGTCGGCGAAATCGTTCACCCGGCGCATGCTGCCGGCCATCCTCTGTTGCTCCAGCATGTGGCCCAGACTGCGGTTCAGGTCCCCGAGCAGGATCGAGCTGAGGTAGCTGTCAGTGACGCGAATGGTCATGCCTCATCCTTCCGCCTAGACCATGTTGATCAGCGTGTCGTACATCTTCTGCACGGTGCTGATCATGCGAGCGGCCGCGTTGTAGCTGTTCTGGAACTTGATCATGTTGGCGCCTTCCTCATCCAGGCTGACGCCGCTGACGCTGGCCATCTTCGTCTTCAGGGTCTCGACCACGTTCTGCTGGCTCTCGACGCTGAACTCGTAGCTGCTGCGCTTGCTGGCCACCACCGTCAGCAGGGAGCGGTACTCGTCTCCGACGCTCAGGCCGTGGGACTGGCCGCTGCCCGCTTCGCCCAGGGCGGCAATGGCCAGGGCGATGGTGTTGTCACCCTCGGCGTTGGTGGTGCCGGTGGCCACCATGGCGGGGTTGTTCTCCAGGGCGGGGTTCACCGCGATGGTGTGCATGCTGTCGCCGGAGAAGAAGGCCACACCGCTGCTGGTGCTGGTCCGCCCCTGGGTGTGCAGGCCGTTCACCTGGGTCACCAGATTGGCGGCCAGGGAATCCAGGCGGTCGCGCACGTCGGCGATGTGCACGTCCCGGCTGGTCATCAACCCTTCCAGCTTGCCCGGGGACAGGCGCACTTCCTGGCTGTGCCCCTGGGTGACGATGGTCATCTTGTACCCGTTGCTGGTTTCGGTGTAGGTGCTGGCGAAGTGGGTCACGTTGTCCCGGGCCACCATGGTCCGGCCGGCCAGGATGATGTCCTTGCTGCCGTCTTCCCGCTCGTGGACCGAGACCTCGGCGATTTCCGAGATCTGGGTGATCAGCAGATCCCGCTGGTCGCGCAGGTCGTTGGCCTCGACACCGCTGGCCTCGGCGGACATGATCTGCTGATTCATTTCCGCGACGCCGTCCAGCAGCTGGTTCAGGTTGCCGATCTCCAGCTGGATGTCCTTTTCGATGTTGGCTTCCAGATCATCGAGGCTGTCGTTGATGCTGTGGAAGTCGTTCACCAGGGAAAGGGCGCTGCTGATCACATCCTGTTTCAGGGAACTGTTGATGGGGGGCTGACCCAAGGCGTTCCAACTGTTGAAGAAATTGTTCAGGGCGTCGCCCAGGTGGTCGTTGTCCACGCTGCCCAGGATGGCCTCCACCTCGTACAGGGCGGAGTCGATTTCGGTGAAGCTGGCCAGACGGGCGGTCTGGACCCGCAGGTTGCCCAGCAGGAATTCATCCTGGATGCGCCGCACGCCGGTGATCTCCACCCCCCGGCC
>PDQT01000324.1 GCA_002747875.1 bacterium DOLZORAL124_64_63 | reverse complement strand
CAGGAGGCGGTGAACCGGCGTCATGGTCTCAAGCTGGGTTCTTACGCGGAACTTTTCGGCTGGTCCACGGACCAGCCGGAATCTTTCTGGCGGGAAGTCTGGGAGTTCTGCGGTGTGGTGGGCAGCGGCCCCGGCACCGTCGTTCTGGAAGACGGGCAGCGCATGCCGGGGGCCCGCTGGTTTCCCCAGGCCCGCCTCAATTACGCGGAGAATCTGCTGCGGGGGGCGGATGACGGGGCCGAGGCCATCGTCTTCCGTAACGAGCGCGGCGATACCACCCGGCTCAGCTTCGGTGAACTGCGCGCCCGGGCGGCGGCCTTTGCCGCCGCTTTGAAGGACGCCGGGGTGGGGCCGGGGGACCGGGTGGCCGCTTTCCTGCCCAACCTGCCCGAGGCGATCATCGCCATGCTGGGCGCTGCCAGCCTAGGGGCGGTCTGGTCCAGCTGTTCGCCGGATTTCGGGGTGCAGGGTGTTCTGGACCGGTTCCGCCAGATCCAGCCCCGGGTGCTGGTCTGCGCCGACGGCTATTATTATGGCGGGCGGCGGCACGACAGCCTGGAGACCGCCGGTCTGATTGCCGAAAGCCTGCCCGATCTGCATCAGGTGGTGGTGGTGCCTTACACCGCGGAGGCGCCCACGGACCTTCCCGCGGGCATGACGGCCTGGGATGACTTCATCGCCGGTCATGAAGCGGCCCGGCCCGAGTACGACCGCCTGCCCTTCGATCATCCCCTGTTCATCATGTTCTCTTCCGGGACCACGGGCCTGCCCAAGTGCATGGTCCACTCGGCGGGCGGCACCCTGTTGCAGCATCGCAAGGAGCATGCTCTGCACTGCGATCTGCGCCCGGGGGACCGGTTCTTCTATTACACCACGTGCGGCTGGATGATGTGGAACTGGTTGGTCAGCGGCCTGGCCGGCGGGGCCACCCTCATGCTTTATGACGGGCATCCCCTCAAGCCGGCGGAAACGCTCTGGGATTTTGCCGCCGCCGAGGGCTGCACCCACTTCGGTATCAGCGCCAAGTATCTGGAGGTGTGCGCCAAGCAGGGGCTGCGGCCCCGACGGTCCCACCAGCTGGACCGCCTGCGCTGCATCCTGTCCACCGGTTCTCCTCTGGCGCCTGAAAGCTTCGACTATGTCTACCGGGACATCGCGGCGGATGTGCAGCTCAGTTCCATTTCCGGCGGGACGGACATCATCTCCTGTTTCGTGCTGGGCTGTCCGGTGCTGCCCGTACGCCGGGGCCGCCTGCAATGCCGCGGCCTGGGCATGGGCGTGGATGTCTTCGATTCCCGCGGCCGGCCCGTGCGCCGGGAGAAAGGCGAGCTGGTCTGCACCGCGCCCTTTCCCAGCATGCCCACCGGCTTCTGGAACGATCCCGACGGCGCGCGTTACCACCAGGCCTACTTCACCCGCTTTGCCGGTGTGTGGTGCCACGGCGATTTCGCGGAGCTGGCGGAGGACGGCAGCATGGTCATCCACGGCCGCAGCGACACGGTGCTGAACCCGGGCGGGGTGCGTATCGGCACGGCGGAGGTCTACCGCATTGTGGACCGCTTCGACGAGGTTCTCGAGAGCGTGGTGGTGGGCCAGGATCACCAGGGCGAGGTGCGGATCTTGCTTTTCGTGGTCCTGAGCGAGGGACGGCAGCTGGATCAGGACCTGGAGGATCGTCTGCGGGTCGCCCTGCGTCACGAGGCCTCGCCTCGCCACGTGCCCGCCGTCATCCGGCAGGTGCCCGCCGTGCCGCGCACCATCAGCGGCAAAATCGTGGAGCTGGCCGTGCGCCACATCATCCACGGACGGCCGGTGGAAAACACCGAGGCCCTGGCCAATCCCGAAGCCCTGGAGGCCTTTGCCCGGCTGCGCCCCTCGTTGGGCTAGAAATGGTGTCCCGCTTCTCGTGGAAACCCGGATTCACCGGCCGCGGTAGTCGTTCTGTCATGACTAATCCAGGCTAATTCTTTGGAAAGGTTGCGCATGTTTGCTCGCTTGATCCGTTTGTCGGCTGTCGTTGTTCTGGGAGCCCTGGTCGGGCTGCTGGTCCCCACCCTCTGTCTTGGAGAAGAAGGTATGTTCCCCATGAGCGAGCTGCAGAAGCTGGATCTGGAGGCCGCCGGTCTGGAGATCCAGCCCCAGCTGATTTACAACCCGGACGGGCTGAGCCTGGTGGACGGCATCTGCAAGATCGGGGGATGCACCGGCAGCTTCGTCTCGGACCAGGGGCTGATGCTGACCAATCATCATTGCGCCTTCCGGGCCATCCGGGACGCCAGCGACCCTGAGCACGATTATCTGGCCGACGGTTTCGTGGCCCCCAGCCTGCGGGACGAGGTCCCCGCCGTGGGCTTCACCGTGCGCATCACCGAAAGCTACCGCGATGTTTCGGAGCAGGTGCTGGCCGTGGTCCGGGAAGACATGCTGCCCATCGAGCGGACCAAGGCCATCGAGAAGCGCCTCAAGGAGCTGAGCCTGGCCGAGGAAAAGTCCCACCCCGGCAAACGCTGCGAGATCAGCGAGATGTTCCAGGGCAAAACCTACGTGCTGTTCACCTACACCTATCTGAAGGATGTGCGGCTGGTGTACGCGCCGCCCCAGAGCATCGGCAATTTCGGGGGCGAAGAAGACAACTGGATGTGGCCCCGGCACTCCGGTGATTTCAGCTTCATGCGGGCCTATGTGGCGCCCGACGGCAGCAGCGCCGAATACGCGGACGAGAACGTTCCCTACCGCCCGCGGCAGGTTCTGGAAGTGGCGGGCGAAGGGGTGGCCGAGGGGGATTTCGTCTTCATCTTCGGATATCCCGGCAGCACCTACCGGCACCGTTCAGCCGCCTACCTGGAAAACCTCAGCACCTTTTTCATGCCCACGGTGGTGGATTGGTACGGCTGGCTGATCCAGAACCTGGAAGCCAGCGCCCAAGGGGATCGGGCCCGTCAGCTGGCTCTGGCCGACCGGGTCAAGAGCCTGCACAACACCTACAAGAATTTCCGGGGCAAGCTGCATGGTATCGAGCGTCTGGATCTGGTGGCGAAACGGCGCGCCGAGGAGGCGGATCTGGCCCGCTTCATCGCCGCGGACCCGCAGCTGCAGGCCCGTTACGGGAATGTTCTGCCGGGACTTCAGG
>PDQT01000323.1 GCA_002747875.1 bacterium DOLZORAL124_64_63 | reverse complement strand
GGAGCGGGAGTGGGCCTACATGGAGCGCAACCTGGACCACACCCGCAACGAACTGAAGGTCATGGCGGAGAACAACGACCCGCAGGCCGATGCCCTGATCATGGCCGAACTGCTGCGCCGGGCGGGAGACATCCCCCAGGTGGCGGAACTGGAACCTTTCCGGGGTATGATTGGCGAGGAAGGACGCCGCCAGGCCCAACGGTTCCTGGATCGGATCTTTGCCGAGAGCCGCCTCATGGATCAGGATTTCCTTCTGAAGGCCCTGGACCGGGACACGGCATGGCTGGAGTCGCAGGGGGACCCCTTCCTGGATCTGGTGG
>PDQT01000322.1 GCA_002747875.1 bacterium DOLZORAL124_64_63 | reverse complement strand
TGGGCCAGAATTTCGTGCCCGACGCCAACGGCACCCTGCGCTTCACCTATGGGCGCATCGAAGGTTACAGCCCGCGCGATGCCGTCTGGCTGCAACCCTTCACCCGGCTGGAAGGCCTTCTGGAGAAGGAAACGGGAGAGGCCCCCTTCGTCCTGCCCGCGGGTTTCCGTGAGCTGGTGGCCGCGGCGGATTTCGGTCCGTTCGCCCAGGAGGATATCGGGGGCGTTCCGGTGAATATGCTCTACAGCACCGACACCACCGGCGGCAACAGCGGCAGCCCTGTGCTCAACGCGCGGGGGCAGGTGGTGGGCCTGAATTTCGATCGGGCCTGGGAGGCCACCATCAACGACTTCGCCTGGGACCAGAGCTACAGCCGCTCCATCGGGGTGGATATCCGCTATGTTTTGTGGGTGACCTGGAAAATAGGAGGGGCCGAACGGCTCCTCCTGGAGATGGGGGTGGCCCCGCGCTGACGGGGGGTCAGGGCAGCAGGTCGCGGATGGCCTGCAGCATCTCCTCGTTGGTGAAGGGCTTTTTCATGGTCTTGTTGGCGCCCAGCAGCTTGGCCGAGTGCAGGTAGTTCTCCGGTTCGGCCCGGCCGCCCCCGCTGATGGCGATGACCTTCAGGTTGGGGTTGCGTCGCCTCAGATCCATGATGGTCTCGATACCGTCTTTTTCGGGCATGATGATATCCGTGATGACCAGATCCGCGGGGCTGGCGGCAAAGACCTCTACCCCGGCCTTGCCGTTGGCGGCTGACAGGACCTGGTACCCCGCGCGAGACAGGACACTCTCCAGATACTCACGGACTTCCACGTCGTCTTCAATGATCAGGATCTTGGCCACGTTATCTCTTCCTTTGCTGACGGGGCCGTCAGGGCCCGCCCAGAAATTCCCGAACGGCTTGCAGGAATTTCTTCATGTCCAGAGGTTTGGCATTTCTCGCACATTGGCGTCATCTTCGATGACCAGAATTCTCCGGTCGGTCATCACCACTTCCGTCCGGGGACTCGGGTATGACCCTGTTCACCGCGGCTCCGAGATCCGCCGAGCTGAAGGGCTTGGGGATCACGGCGCTGATATTGGGGTAGGACTCCAGGAGGAGGTCCTGGTTGTCTCCCAGGCCGGTGATCAGCACCACCGGCAGATCCTTCCGCAGAATACCGATCTCCTGCGCCATATGCAAACCCGTGACCTTGGGCATGGTCAGATCGGTGATCACCATGTCGAAATCATGGGGGTTGCGGCGCACCAAGTCCAGGGCCAGGCTGCTGTCGCTCAGGGCGGTCACGCGGTAGCCGGGCTTTTCCAGCATGGCCTTGCCGATGGAAGCGATATCCTCTTCGTCATCGACGAACAGGATATGAACATTTTGACGCTCGACCGCCGGATTTTCCACCGGCACGGTAGCCGGTTTGTCGGCGGGGAGGGGTTGGTGCAGGGGCAGGTAAATGGTCACCTTGGTGCCTTGCCCCTCCTGGCTGTCGATCTGCACCTCGCCGCGGTGGTTCATGATGATGCCGTGAACCACCGAAAGGCCCAACCCCGTTCCCTGACCCACCTCTTTGGTGGTGTAGAAGGGTTCGAAGACCCGCTCCACCTCCGCGGGGGGAATACCCGGCCCGGTGTCCGAAACCCAGATCATGACCAACTGGCGGCCATCGGCCAGAAACGGGTCTTCCAGCTCGACATCCGCGCTTTCCACCAGACGCAGCCCGATTTCCAGGACCCCGCCATCAGCCTCCATGGCGTTGTAGGCGTTGGTGGCCAGATTCATGATGACCTGGTGGATCTGGGCGGGATCCGCCAGGATGTACCCGCAGTCTTGCCCGAGACGGATCCGCACCTCGATGGTGCTGGGCAAGGAGGGCGTGAGCAGTTCCAGGGCTTCTTCCATGATGGTGCGGATCTTCACCGGATGCTGCTCCTGTTCTTCCCGGCGGCTGAAAAGCAGGATGCGTCGCACCAGATCCTGGCCCCGGCGGGCGGCCCGCAGGACCCGCTCCAAGTCCGAGGCGATGAGGCTGTCCGCGGGGACCTCCTCCCGCGCCAGGGCGGTGAAGCCCATGATGGCCTGCAGGATGTTGTTGAAGTCGTGGGAAATACCGCCGGCCAGAGAACCCAGGGCTTCCATCTTCTGGGCCTGCCGCAGCTGCGCCTCACGCATCTCGCCGGTCAGATGACTTTGCAGGATGGGGGCCATGTAGGTGGCCAGACTTTCGACCAGGGCCCGATCCGACGCGAAGAACCCCTGCAGCTTGTTGCCCAGCATGAACAGCCCGATGACGGTATGGCGGCTGATGACGGGGACCACCAGCGCGGTTTGGAATTCCTGGCCGATGGGGGTGAAGTGGTGGGGGTGTTCCAGGATGGCGCCGCGCTGGCCGGCGATGATCTCCGCCAGGAAGGGAGGCACCTCCGAGGGCGCGATCTTGTGGCTGGCGCCGGGCTGCGGATAAAGTTCCCGTTCCGGCTGCGTGGCCAAGATCCTCAGGCTCCCGTTCTCCTTGACCGTGGCGAAGAAGCCCACCTGGCA
This sequence comes from bacterium DOLZORAL124_64_63, assembly GCA_002747875.1. Classification (GTDB taxonomy): domain Bacteria; phylum Krumholzibacteriota; class Krumholzibacteriia; order LZORAL124-64-63; family LZORAL124-64-63; genus LZORAL124-64-63. The sequence continues at coordinate 2,170 of PDQT01000322.1, read as the reverse complement.
GTCGCAGCCCTTGATGACCGTTTCCAGCAGCTCGTGATAGACGGTCTTTTCGTCGCTGATGAGGAAGACCTCGGCAATCCGGTTGCGGATTTCCAGGGCCAGTTCGGCCTCCTTGCGGGAGGTGATGTCCCGCTGGGTCCCGGTCATGCGCAGGGGGCGGCCCTCGTCATCCCTGTCCACCACCTGACCCCGATCCAGGACCCAGATGTAGTGGCCGGCCTTGTGGCGTAGCCGCACCTCGGTCTCGTAGATGGGCAGGTTACCGTTGAGATGGGCGTCCAGCAGGGCGGTGCTGCGGGCGTGATCGTCCGGGTGGATGAGAGAGAGCCAGGCGTTCTGGCCCGATTGCCACTCCTGCAGATCGTAACCCAGCATGTTGGCCCAGGCCTGGCTGTACACCATGCGGCCGGAGCGCAGGTCCCAGTCCCAGACACCGTCCCGGGCCGCCTCCAGGGCCAGTTGCAGCCGCTCGCGGCTGTCCAGCAACTCCTGACGGGTGGCGGCCTGTTCGGTGATGTCGCGGAAGAAAGTGAGCAGAGCCTTCCGGCCCTTGAAGTTGATGGCGATGGTGTTGGCGAATATTTCCCGCTGGGTCCCATCCAGCATGATCACGGTGACCTCCAACGCCTCGGAGGATTGGCCGGTCCGCAGGGCCTCCTGCTGCCGGTCGATGATGATCTCGTGGTAGTGGGGATGGATGAACTCCAGCAGGCTGGTCTCGGCAAAGTGCTGGTAGCTGGAGACGCCGAAGAAATCCAGTGTGCGCTGGTTGGCGTACAGGACCCGGTTGTCGCGGTGGACGATGATGGCATCCGGGGCCGCTTCCACCAGATTGATGAACAGACCGGGATCCTCGTTCAGGCGACGGCCGCCTTCCTGCCGCTGGGTCAGCAGGAAGGCCAGCCCCCAGATAAGCAAGCTCAAGACCAGGGTCATGGGCCCCAAGCGGTCGACGGTGATGCCCGGCAGGAAGATGATGGCCGTTCCCCAGATCATGAAGGGAACCGCGATCACCATCGCCGCCAGGTTCAGTCTACGGTTCAAGATAGCGCCCTCTCCTCCCCGGTTGATCAGACCAAGGCCAGGGCCGCGCGCAGATCCTCGATGATGTCTTCCACGTTCTCCAGCCCCACGCTCAGCCGCACCATACCGGGATCGATGCCGACCTTCTTCAACTCCTCCGGGCTGTAGGTGCTGTGGGTCATGGTGGCGGGGTGCTCGATGAGGGTGTCCACGTCGCCCAGGCTGACGGCCAGGGTGCACAGCCGTACGTTGTCCATGACGACGCGCCCGGCTTCCCGTCCGCCCTCGACCATGAAGCTGATCATGCCCCCGAAACCGCGCTGCTGACGGCAGGCCAGTTCATGCTGGGGATGGGTCTTCAGACCGGGGTAGATGACTTCCTTCACCTTGGGGTGGTAGCTGAGGAACTGGGCCACCTCCATGGCGTTGCTCATGTGGCGGTCCATGCGCACCGGCAGCGTCTTCAGACCGCGCAACAGCAGCCACGCGTTGAAGGGGCTGATGCAGCCGCCCACATCCCGCAGGGTTTCCATGCGGGCTTCCATGATCCACTCCTGCGAGCTCACCAGCACCCCGGCCACCGTATCTCCGTGCCCGCCGATGTACTTGGTGGCCGAGTGCATGACGATATCCGCCCCCAGTTCCAGCGGGTTCTGCAGGTACGGCGTGCAGAATGTGTTGTCCACCAGCACGGGGATGCCGCGCTGATGCGCGATCTTGGCCACGGCCGCGATATCCGACAGCACCAGAGTGGGGTTGGCCGGCGACTCCAGATAAACGAGTTTCGTCTTGTCGGTGATGGCGTCGGCAAAGTTCTGCGGGTCGTGGGCGGGCACTTCCGTCACGTCAATGCCCAGCCTGGGCAGGGTTTTGGTGAAGAATTCGTGGGTGCCGCCGTAAAGGGTGTCCCCGGAGACGATGTGGTCCCCGCAGCGGCAGCAGGTCAGCACCGCAGTGGTGGCGGCGGCCATCCCGCTGGCCAGGACCAGGGCGGCCTCGCCCTTCTCGATGTAGGCCAGTTCGGTTTCCAGGGCCGTCTGGGTGGGGTTGCCCAGCCGCGTGTAAACGTAGCTGGGGTCCTCGCCGCGGAAGACGGCGGCCCCGTGCTCGGCGTTCTCGAAGGCGAAGGTGCTGCTCTGGAAGATGG
>PDQT01000320.1 GCA_002747875.1 bacterium DOLZORAL124_64_63 | reverse complement strand
AGGATGGCGTCCAGAATGGAATCGCTGATGAGATCGCAGATTTTGTCGGCGTGGCCGGGCGTGACCGATTCGGCGGTCTGGATCCACGTGCCGGGCCGGGACGGAGCGCTGGCGCGGGGCATGCTATCCTCCAGGAGCTCGGGTGATCCCGATGGCTGAAGGGGCCCCTCCAGCAACCGGGCGACGTATGGGAAAAAATATTCCCATTTCGAGGCAAAGCTGGAACAATCCGATGCAACAAATGTGACCGGTTTGCGTCTTGTATATTCAGCATACCGGCATGTCCGAGAAAAATGGAAGGGTTAGTTATCAAAGTCAACCGCACGCACACCGACATCCGGGTGGCGAATCTGACCTTCGCCTACCTGAAGGATCCGGTCCTCAAGAACGTGGATTTCACGCTTCAGCAGGGCGCCGTGGGCCTGCTGGGCCCCAACGGATCGGGCAAGACGACACTGCTGCGCTGCCTGCTGGGGCAGGTGCCCCTGCGGAAAGGTCAGGTCGAGGTTCTGGGGCTGGACATGGCGCGCCAGGCCCGTCTGGCGCGCGCCGGTCTGGGCTGGATGCCGGAGCGGGGCGGCCTGATCCCCGGCATGAGCGGGGTGGCCCTGGTGGCCTATCTGGGGCAGCTTTCGGGCATGCCCGCCCGTGACGCCATGCAGCGCGCCCACGAGGTGCTGCACTTCGTGGGCCTGGCCGATGAGCGCTACCGCTCCTGCGATGACTACAGCCAGGGCATGAAGCAGCGTCTCAAGCTGGCCCAGGCCCTGGTTCACGATCCTGCCTGGCTTTTCCTGGACGAGCCCACCAGCGGTCTGGACCCGCGGGGGCGCGTCGCCATCCTGGAGCTGATCCGTGACCTGGCCTGGAACAAGGGGCTGGGTGTCATCCTCTCGACCCATCTGCTGGCCGATGTGGAAACCGTCTGCAAGGAAATCCTGGTTCTGCGCGACGGGCAGCTGCTGGCGCGGGAATCCGTGTCCGCGGTGGGGCGGGATCCTCTGCAGGTTTTCGAAGTGGAGGGCTTTGGCCCGGAAGCGGAATTCCGGGCCGGTCTGGCCGCCCTGGGCGCCGAGGTCACCGAGGACCAGCGCCTGTGGCTGGTGCGCCTGGACATGCGGCGACTGACCGATCCCGCCCCGACCGATGCGGAAGCGCCCTTCCCCGCCGCCGCGGGTGTGCGCGCCATCCTGCAGGTGGCCGCGGACACGGGCTACAGCCTGCGCCGGGTGCGTCGGCGTCCTGTTTCTCTTGCCGATGAATTCTACAAGATGGTGGAGGCCTGATCCCATGCCTGTTTACGAAAGAGGATACACCCACTGGCAGCCCTCCGGGGAACGCGCCTATCCCGCCTGGTGGGTCATCGCCCGCCGGGGCATCACCGAGCCGCTGAAAAGCCGCTGGTTGCTGATCCTGATCAGCGCCTCCTGGGTCCCGGCTCTGGTCAAGGGCATCATGATTTACCTGACCATCCGCGCGGGCAATTTGCTGGACGTCCTGGCCGGCAATTGGTCCAGCATCGACGCCACCGGCTTTCTGGCCTTTCTGGAGGGGCAGCGCTTTCCCGTGTTCATCCTGCTGGCCATCGTGGGGGCCGGGCTGATCGCCCGTGACCGGCGGGATAACGGTCTTTCCCTGTATTTCAGCCGCCCTCTGGGATTGCGCGGCTACGTGGGGGGGAAGGCCGCCATCATCATTTTCTATTACTTCCTGGTGACCTTGTTCCCCACCCTGGCGCTGTGCCTGTTCAGCTATCTGGTGGCTCCGGAGGCGGGCGGCGTGGAGCTGCTGTTGCTGATCCCGCTGCGGGTCTTGCTCTTCTGCTCCCTGATGGGGCTGGGCATCAGCCTGGTGCTGCTGGCCTTCAGCAGCCTGGGCAAGCGCTCCATCTTCGTCATGGTGTGGTGGACCATTCTGGTGATGGGCACCGAGACGCTGCAGCTGATTGCCAAGGGTCTGGGCAACAGCAGCCTGCAGGCCATCAACTTCCTGGGCAACTACCACAACGCCGGGGCCTGGCTCTTCGGGGCGGAGCCGCGGCTGGGGGTGAGCAGCGGCGTCAGTCTGGCGGTGGTGCTGGTTCTGACCGGCGCGGCGATCGTGGTGCTGCGGCGGCGTATCCGCCCGGTGGAGGTGGTCTCATGAACGAGGTGCGTGTGGGACGCGACCAGGTGCGCATCAGCGCCGACCGGGCGGGCAAGTGGTTTGGCGAGGTCATCGCCGTGAACAACTGCACCCTGAACATCGGCAGCGGCGTGGTGGGGTTGCTGGGGGCCAACGGGGCCGGCAAGAGCACCCTGTTCAAGATGCTGGCCGGGCTCATCGAGCCCAGCCGGGGCCAGGTCCTGGTCCACGGCCGCCGGCTGCGCGAGGATGTGGGCTGGTACC
>PDQT01000321.1 GCA_002747875.1 bacterium DOLZORAL124_64_63 | reverse complement strand
TTGCCGTGGATGCAGAGCGTGGCGAAACCGGGCTCTTTCCTGTTCTGCCTGGCCATCACTTGCCTCCCTTCTTGGTGGCGCGCGCTTTCGGCTTATGGGCCTGCAAGGCCTCGACCCTGTCCAGGTTCTCCCAGGTGAAATCTTCCAGGGGCCGCCCGAAGTGTCCGAAGACAGCGGTCTGCGCGTAGATAGGGCGCCGCAGGTCCAGGTCTTCGATGATACCGGCGGGGGAAAGATCGAAGGTGTCGGCAACCAGCCGGGCCAGCTTGTCGTCGGCCAGCTTGCCGGTGCCGTAGGTGTCCACGGTCACGCTCAGAGGCCGGCTGTGCCCGATGACGTAGGCCACCTCCACTTGGCAACGCTCGGCCAGCCCCGCGGCCACCACGTTCTTGGCCGCCCAGCGGGCCCCGTAGCTGCCGCTGCGATCCGGTTTCGTGGGATCCTTGCCGCTGAAGGCGCTGCCACCGTGCCCGCAGGCGGGCCCGTAGCAGTCCACGGTGATCTTGCGGCCCGTCAGACCGGCGTCGGCGCGGGGGCCGCCCTCGACGAAGCTGCCCACCGGGTTGATCATGATCCGGGTTTCCTTATCCAGCAGGCCGGTGTCCTCCAGGGCGGGCTTGATGACCAGGCGCTTGATGTCGCGCCGCAGCTTGGCCATCTCCACGTCCGGCTTGTGGTGGGCGGAAACGATCACATGGGAAAGGGCCACCGGCTTGTCGCCCTTGTAGCGCACGGAGACTTGCACCTTACCGTCGGGATAGACATCCTTCAGCTTGCCGGCGCGTTGCGCCTGTGTCAGCTTCGCGGCCAGACGGTTGGCCAGGAAGGCGGGCACGGGCATGTAGTGGGTATCCACCGGCAGGCTTTTCCCTTCGGTGGTGGCGTAGCCCAGGCACACGCCCTGGTCGCCGGCGCCCTTGCGGTCCACGCCCAGGCTGACGTCTTCGCTCTGCTCCTCCAGCATGACGACGACGGCGCAGCTGTTGTGGTCGAACCCGGTGGTCGGGTCGTTGTAGCCCACCGAGGCGATGGTGTCGCGCACCACCCGGGTGATGTCCACGTAGCACTTGGTGGTGATCTGGCCGGTGACGATGACCA
>PDQT01000100.1 GCA_002747875.1 bacterium DOLZORAL124_64_63 | reverse complement strand
GCTCAGCCACGAGGCGATGGCCGCGAACATGAGGCAGGCCAGGGAGGCGTATTCGATGGCGAAGAACTGGGTGATGCCGGGCAGGGCGCTCAGGCGCTCGGGGTTGAAATAGGCCAGCCCGTAGTTACCCAGGATACCTTCGAAGAAACCCTTGATCAGCACCCAGAGAACGACAAAGGAAATGAAGGTCAGCACGGCCCCCTTGAGCAGTGGATGGGCCCGGTTCACCCAGCTACGCCGGAACGGCCAGAAGTCGAACAGGTACACCATCCAGATCAGCACGATCAGCCACCAGCGCGTATACATATAGCCGACGTAGGGGGTGTACATGCGCATGATGCCGCGCGGATCCTGGAAAATCCACCAGGTGGCGTAGAAGACCGCCAAGGTGATCACGAGGCTGACAAGAGCGGGAACAGGTCCCGGCCATCGCTTGATTAATTTACGGCTTTCGAGGTAGTTCGTGTTTTGATCCATTGGCCATCTCCTCTCGCGGGTTGATGGAATCAGGGCTTGGTGGTCCTTTCGGGATGCGGCCTCAGGGGTTGCTCCCCCCTGGCCTTGGCTAAGCGGTGACGCAATTGATCAATATCAAGGGAGGCCGGGTCGATGCCCATGGCCATGGCTTCGTAGAGGAGGTCGTCGGGGATAGGTTCGGAGGATATACGGTGCTTGGGCGCGTCTTCCCCGTCGGAGAAGGCGTCCATGAAGAAGGACATGGTCTTGCCGGCGGCAAGTCTGAAAAACTCTTTTCTTGAGACCAAAGCGATCCCCTACCCGTAAAAAACCAAGACTTAGGGCGATCAGTTCACCAATCAGGCGAAACAATCTTGGTTAACTATGTTCATACTAGGGCAAAACGAGGGCCTGTTCAAGTTTAAAAAGGATTTGTTGATAAACAAACAACTCCGAGATTGACGCTAGGCTTTAGCGTCTCCTTTTGGGAGAATGGAAACCCCAACTTGAGAAATCACCAGTGGTGATATCTCTCAAGGAAGAAAGTCCGTAGGAGGGAAGACTTGAAAGAAATAACCCGGACCATGGAAAGCGCATTCACCGTTGGCCGGATCTTCAGCAAAAGTTTTCAGATTTTCAGCCGGAATGCCGTCTTCATGTTCTGCGCCTCTCTGCTGGTCACGATTCCGGGTTTCATCATCACTTCTTATCTCTCCTCGTTTTTCTATGTCGTCAATTCGTTCTGGGGGATATTGCTGTCGGCGCTGGCCTCCATGCTGATCGGGGTCTTCACGCAAGTCGTGTCCCAGGCTGTCGTGATCTATGGTGTCTTCCAGTCTCTGACCGGCCGGCCGCCGGCGTTTTTGCCGAGCCTGAAGGTGGCCCTGCGTCGGTTCTTACCCGTGCTGATCGTTTCCTTCGCGGTGACGTTTCTGATCCTGCTGGGCTGCCTGCTGCTGGTCATTCCAGGCCTCATCGTCCAGTTGATGCTCTGGGTGGCGGTGCCGGTCATCATGGTGGAAAAGGGTAGTCTGGGGCATGCTCTTCAGCGTAGTATGACGCTGACGCGGGGGTACCGGTGGCGAATCTTCTTCCTGACGGCTCTGCTTGGCGTGTTGGGTATGGTCGTGGGGCAGGTCAGGAATGTGATTGTCGGGGGGATCTTCAGCATCGGGACATGGCAAAGCGTTTGGGCGGGTTTCCTGACCAATATGACCCTGTATGTCTGCTTGACGGGCATGGTCCATGTGTTGGCTTCGGTGGTGGTGACGGTGGGGTACTACACCTTGCGTCACGAGGTCGAAATGGTGAGCCTGGAGGATCTGGCCGCGGTCTTCGAAGAGCGACCGGTCTGCTGAACGCTTCATCAGGATTTTTTCAAGGGGGACATTTCATGGATAATGAATTCACCATCGGCCAGATCTTCGACAAGAGTTTTCAGATATTCACCAGCAACATCGTCTTTATGCTCCTCGCTTCCCTGCTGATATCTCTTCCGTCGACCATTCTCAACATGTTGTCGGGGAATGTGTACATAGTGCTCTCCTCCGTGCTCGTCACGGTCTTCATCGTCTTTCTGGCTCAGGCCCTCGTGGTCTATGGTGTTTTCCAGCATCTCACCGGCCGGAAGATGGTGTTTTCCCAGAGCCTGAAGGTGGCTCTGCGCCAGATCGTCCCGGTGCTGGTCGTTGCCTTTGTGGTGATTAGTCTTACCATGCTGGGTTTTCTGATGCTGGTCATTCCGGGTGCCATCGTCCACACGATGCTCTGGGTGGCTGTACCGGTCATCATCGTGGAAAAAGGGGGACTGGGCCACGCCCTGCGGCGCAGCATGACGCTGACGCAGGGATATCGGTGGCGTATCTTCTTCTTGATGTTCATTCTCGGTGTTCTGAACTCCCTGATGCAGTGGATCGAGCAGATGGCCATGGCCGGGATATTCCTCAGCGGGATGGAGCAGAACCTTACGCAGGTGTTCCTGGTGAGTCTCCCCCTGTCTGTTCTCCTGTCGGGCATGGTCGGTGTGTTGATTTCGGTGGTGGTGACGGTGGGGTACTACACCTTGCGCCACGAGGTCGAAATGGTGGCCCCGGGGGATCTGGCCTCGGTCTTCGAATAGCCCGTCATTTTTCCTGATCGTCAAGGGCCGCGGGGCTTGTTCCGTCGAACTTGTCCTCGCGGCGTTTTCCCATCAGCAGATGGTCTTCGAGATGGGCCCGCTGGGCTGCGTAGAATGCCTTGAGAAAGGCTAGATCGTCGGTGACGGTTTCCCGCCAGCCGATCTTGCGGCAGATGTTTTCCCGCACGGCGGCCCGCTGCTGGTCGGCGTTGACCAGGTCCGCCTCGCGCAGAATTTTTTCCAGCACCTGAAGTTCGTAGATCCCATAGAACGCCAGCTGGGCCCGGGTGAAGACCGGCTTCGCCCCGTCCGGTTGCGGGGTGGCCGTATCTTCGGAAGCGGCCATATCACCCAGCAGGGCCACCTGAGGTGCCGCGATGACCAGGGTGCCGGCCACCAAGTCGCCGATACGCCGGCGCTGCTTGTTGAACACGGGAAACAGGCCCAGCACCAGGGCCCACAGCATGGCCAGGGGGAAGACCCATCCCGGCGCGTCGGGCCAGATGAACGGGGAGGCCACGAGAAGGGTCAGGGGCAGGAAAATCTCCACATCCCGGGTCAGGTTCCGAACGATGATCGCCTCGACCGTAAGCTGGCCGCCGCCGGCATCGATCACCTGCAGGCGCAGGTTGCGTTTGCCCGGGGTGGCGCCCTGCCACCGCTGTTCGAAGAACATGAAATAGAAATTCCGCACCAGAAAAAACCCGACCAGCGTCAGCATTTGCAACTCATGAATGGGAAATAAGATTTCCAGAAGACCCAGAGCCACGGCCACGCCCCCGATGATCAGCGAGTCGAGAAGGAAAGCGGTCAGTCGGGCACCCTGCGACGCGATGTTCAGGCGTAGGGGCACTCCCTCGGGGGAAACGATATCCAGAGGGGTTCCCTCTTTGCGGGCGCGGTACTGCCTGGGTGAAGGGGCGGCCGCCATCAGCTTGGCTCCCTTCGGCCCACGCGCGTGAAATACAGAGTCCACAGCACCAGGCTGGCGGCGGCCACCAGGTAGCGGGCGGTGGTGTTGGTGACCAACTGCCGGAAGAGGCCCTCGATCAGGGCCGCCACCACCAGCATGCCCACCGCTCCCAGCACCAGGATGCCGGCTTGCCGACCGGCCCGCGCCAGGTTTTCCTGCCTGGTGCTTCGGCCGGGCAGAATCAGGGCCCAGGCCAGGGCCAACCCACCTCCGCCGCAGATGAAGATGGCGCTCAGCTCGGTGATGCCGTGGGGCAGGATCCATCCGAACCAGGCCACCCCCAGCCCCCGGCTGAGGAACAGAGCACTCATCGCCCCCAGAATCTGCCCGTTGATGAACATGAGGTAATAGACCGGAAGCCCCAGGAAGATGCCCAGGGCGAAACTCAGGATGCCCACCCGGGCGTTGTGGGTGAAGAGGTAGGACGCGAAATGGTTGAGGGCGGAAATCAAGTTGGCCTCTTCGTCGAAGAGCGTGGCGCGCAACTCCTCGGTGGTGGCGGCGGGGTTGCGGCCTTCGGCCAGCTGGGTGGGCAGGATGTGGTAGTAGGTGTCCGGATCCCGCTGCACCTGCATGTACCCCGTGCCGGTGCCCAGCAGGAAGAAGGCGCAGGCCAGCAGGATCATCCCACGCTGGGCGCGCAAAGCGGCAGGGAAGCGGTGGATCAGAAAAGCGAGGAAGGCCTCGCCCAGGTGATGGCGCACCCCGTACATGCGGATGAAGGCGCGATTGGCCAGGTTCTCCAGATAAAGCAGGAGATTGGCGTCCAGGCTGACGGTCCGCGCCACGCTCAGGGAGGACAGGGCGGCGCGGTAGTAGACGGGTAGCCGCGCCACGTCCTGCGGCGCCATGTTCTGCAAGCCTCGCTTCTCGGCCTCGGCGATCAGGCGCTCCAGCTCTTGCCAGTCCTGCTCCCGCTCCCGCCGAAACTCCAGGCTTTTGATGCGTAGCGCGCTCATGCGATCTGCTCCCGGCGCTTGATTTTCAGGTAACGGTTCAGCAGCTCGGGCGAGATCTGGTCGGGCAGGGCGTCGATGGTCTGGATTCCGTAGCGGCGCAGCTGCCCGCGGACCTTTTCCCGCTCCTGCAGGATGCCCGCCGCCACCACGCTGCGGGCCATGCGTTGGACGGTGTCGGGTTTCTGGGTCAGGGCTTCCTCCAGGTCGGGGTTGCGGATGGTCACGAAGAGGATCAGATGCTTGCGCGACAGCCGTTGCAGATTCTCGGTCATGAAGCGGGCCCCGATGCTGTCCACGAAGTCCGTGATCAGCACCACCAGGGAACGCTGCCGCAGTCGGGTGGAAAGCCGGGCCAGGCTGAGGGTGAAGTTGGTTTCCGCGGTGCTGTACGCCAGCCGGGCGGAGGCGGTGTGCAGCCCGGGGAAGGCCCCCATGCCGCCGCAAGGCTCGCGGAAGAGATTGATGTCCTTGTCCAATCCCAGCAGTCCCACCCGATCTCCCGCCCGCAGGCTGTACCAACAGAGCAGCAACCCCGCGTTGATGGCGTGATCCAACTTGGGGATGCCACCAATGGTCTCGCCCATCAGGTGCCCCGTGTCGATGGCGATGACCACCTGGTGGTTCCGCTCGGCCCGGAATTCGCGGCTGAGCAGCTTGCAGTGCCGCGCC
>PDQT01000190.1 GCA_002747875.1 bacterium DOLZORAL124_64_63 | reverse complement strand
GCGTTTGTGGGTCGGTTTTTTACCCATGTTGTGCTGGTCGGGGGTGGTTTCCTGCTGGCGGAGATGGTGATGCGGTCGGCGCCGAAGTATTTCCGCTGGGTGCCGTGGCTGGCACTGGGGCTGGTGCCCTTGCTGGTGGTGGCGGACCAGTTGTTGGGGGTGGTTTGGAATCGGTCGCTGGTGAATGTGGTGAACGCGCTCACGCAGTCGGGTCATCTGGATCTTGCGGTGGAGCTGAAAACGAGTGGCCTTGATGTCGGGCCGGTGGGGGCGTGGCTGATTGTGGCGGGGGTGTTTGTTCTTGCGATGCTGATGGCGGGCGGGTGCTGGGTGGTGTCGAGGCGTTACCGGGCGCGTATTTCCATGGGGGCGGCGGTGGCTGTGATTCTGGTCGGCTGGCTGGGCGTGGTTGCGGAGCAGGGGATTGGCTCTGTGTGGAAACTGGTCACGTCGCGGCAGGAGGAGCGTAAGGCTTTTGATATTCATCTGGGGTTGTTTGCGCCGCCCCAGGGGGTGGGGCGGTATAGGGTCGCGTTTTACTCTGGTGTGGCTGGCTACGGGGGGGATGTGCCGGAGCTGGCGGACAAGCCGGATGTGTTTGTGTTTATGATTGAGAGCCTGCGTGCGGATGCCATCCGTCCTGAGGTGGCTCCGTTCTTGAGTGGCTTCCGTGACAACGAGTGCCAGCCGTTTGTGGGGACGTGGTCTGGCTCGAATGCCACGCACCTGTCGTGGTTTTCTTTTTTCCACAGCCGGATACCGATTTTCTGGCTTGAGGCGCTGGAGGGTATCCCGGAGCGGGAGAGTTTCCGTGGTGCCGTGCCTTTGCAGTATCTGAAGCGGGCGGGATACCGGATTGAGGTGCGTGCTGTGTGTGATTTTGAATACAAGGATTTCGGGTTTTCAAATTTCGGGTATGAGAAGAATCTTGTGGATGTGTTGGAGCAGGCGCGTGACGGCAATGCGCTGGACCAGCTCGCTATTGGCGAGCGCGAGGCGCTGACGTTTAAGCGGCTCCGGGAGTCGGTGGCAGCGAAGGCGGCCAGTGGTGGTGCCGGAGGTGGGTTTTATTTTACGGCTCTGGACTCGACGCACTACAACTACTACTGGCACGATGATTTTGACCCGCCGTTCAAGGATTACGACGAGGATACTCGCTTCCCGCTGAATCCCAGCCGGGAGGAAGTGCAGCGGGTGGTGAATCGCTACTGGAACTCGGTGGCGTGGGTTGATTTTCAGATCAAGGAGTTCTGCGGGTTTCTCAAGGAGCAGGGGCTTTATGACGATAGCATCATCATCGTCACCGGGGATCACGGTGAGGAGTTTCAGGAGCGGGGGGGCTGGTTCCATTGTTCGTCGCTCAGGCCGGAGCAGACTGGGGTGCCTATTCTGGTCAAGTGGTCGGCGGCGATGGGTCGGGGGCCGGAGTGCAGGGACGCCAGCCATGCGGATGTGATGCCAACGCTGATGCATGCGCTCGGCATGCCGCAGGAAACGACCCGTGGGCTCGCGGGCAGGAACCTGCTTGCGGGCGGGGGGGATTTTACGGCGGTATCGGCCACCGCCTATCCCGGCCATAGTGGTGAGACCATGGTGCTGCGCCGTGGCGGTTATGAGGCGGCGTTCTCATGGGAGCAGTATTGGAAATCCGAGGTTCCCGCTGAGATGGTGCTGGAGTACATTCGCGCCCCTGACGGAAAGAAAATCAAACGCAAGGACGCCGCCGCCTATGCGGACGAGCTGAGGAGCCGTTTTCCTGATGCTTTTGAGCGTTTTATCAAGTCGCTTGAAGTCATCGGCGGCTGACCGGGGTGGACGTGTGGAGGGGTGGGCTGCGGGGCACGCCCGTTATTTTTCAAGGATTCGCTATTGGCATTTGTCCGCGAGACGCTAGAACGTCCGCGCCATGGCTGATACCAACGCTGACAAAAAACCTGTAGTTCTCATTATTCGCGACGGCTGGGGAGTGAACCCCGGCGGACAAGAAACGGCTGAAAAAGACGGCAACGCCGTGCTGCTGGCCAACACCCCGTACCACGACATGCTCTGGTCCACGTATCCCAAGGGCTTTGTCAGCGCGTCCGGCATGGACGTCGGCCTGCCCGACGGACAGATGGGGAACTCGGAAGTCGGCCACCTGAACCTCGGTGCCGGCAGGATCGTTTACCAGGATCTCACCCGGATCAACAAATCGATCGAGGAAGGTGACATGCTGAAAAACGAAGTGCTCAAGGAGGCATTCGGGAAAGCCCGCGACGGCAAGGCAGTCCACTTCATCGGTCTGGTCTCCGACGGCGGTGTGCACTCGCACCAGGATCATTTGATCGCCCTCTGCAACATGGCCAAGGCCAATGGCTGCGAAAAAATCTACGTCCACGCGATCACTGATGGACGCGACACCTCACCGACCGGAGGGGAAAAATATCTTGAGTATGTCGAGGACGCCATTGCTGAGTCCGGCGCGCGTATCGCCACGGTGATTGGCCGCTACTACGCCATGGATCGTGACAAGCGCTGGGATCGCAACCAGATTGCATGGGACGCCATCGTCGAAGGAAAAGGCGAGAAAAAGGACGTGCTGACCAGT
>PDQT01000294.1 GCA_002747875.1 bacterium DOLZORAL124_64_63 | reverse complement strand
TTTCTGGGGGGCGATCTGAAGCGCATGCAGCAGGACGCCAACCCCGGTTGGTCACGGGTGTACGCGCGGGTGGTGACCCCGGGCAGCATCACCGTGGGCCAGCCTGTCGCGCTAGAGCCCACGGCGGGTGGAACCGGCCCCGAATGCGGCCTATATTCCAGACCGAAGGAGGCCCCATGACCGACGAGACCCTCAGCCGCAAGGAACGGGAACAGCAACGCCATCGGCAGGGTATCCTGCAGGCGGCGGTGACGCTTTTCGCCGAGCGCGGCTACCACCAGACAACCATGCAGATGGTGGCCGAGAAGGCGGAATTTTCCGTGGGGTACCTTTACAAGCATTTCGCCGGCAAGGAGGAAATGTACCAGGCCCTGCTGGCCTTCCACATCCACAGCCTGGATGCCATTTTCGCCGCCCAGAAGGCGCGGGGCCTGTCTCCGCTGGAGGAGATCCACGCCAGCTACAGCGCCATCTGCGAGCACTTCAACCACCACCGCAACTTCATGCGCATCTACCACGAGGAAGTGGCCGCCGAGTACGGCGACCTGCATCGCTCCAAGGAACGCCATTTCCAGGATCTGCGGGATTTGCTGCAGCGGGCCATGGACCAGGGCCAGCTCCAGCCTTTCGACGCCGACATCCTGGCCGCTGCCATGCACGGCTCCACCCGCGAGCTTTTCGCCCGCATGGCCGCCAGTGAAGAGAAAGATCCTTTCAGTGGTCTGCCGGATATTCTGTTCCGTCTTTTTGTGGATCCTCTGCGCTCCTGAAGCCCGGATCATTCATGAACAAGCTGCCGCGGTCGGGTAAATCAACCCGACCAATGCGTCCCGGGGTCCCGGGGTCCCGGGGTCCCGGAAAAATATCGTCCGCGTTGATTTTTCATTTGCGTGAATGTCGGTTCATGAATTATTGTTCATGAATTGTTGTTCAAAAAATGAACAGTAAATCAGGAGCCCGGATGACCGATCCTTTGTCTGCCAATGATCAGGACGCCCCGTGGCGAGCCCGGCATGAGGCCATTCTGGAGTCGGCCTCACGTTTGTTGGCGACCGTGGGGCCCTCGGGCCTGACCATGCAGCGCATTGCCGAGGAGGCGGGTTTTTCCGTGGGTTATCTGTACAGGCATTTTCCCGGCAAGAAGGAGCTGCTGGCGGAGTTGCTGGACCACAAGCTGGGGGCCTTCTTCATGGTCGGTTCCGGCGTGACGGCGGCCACGGCGGGCAGCCCGCTGCGGGCCCTGCGCCGGCGCATTCAGGTGACCATGGACCGGCTGGACGCGGAGCGCCATCTGGTCCCTGTGCTGATGACCCTGGCCAAGGCCTACCCGCAAAAAGTGCGGCGGCGCAAGGATCCTCTGGTCCGGCAGGATGAGGCGCTTTTCCGTCAGGCCATGGAGGCGGGGGAAATCCGTCCCGATGACCCCACGCACCTGGCCGCCGCGTACAACGGCATGATCTGGGGCTTGATCCACCTCTGGAACCGCGAGGATCGGCTGGAAAAGATCCGCACCATTCCGCAGCTGGTGGATAGCCTGCTGCTGGAACCTTTGCAAACATACCCGGACCTTCCGCGAAAGGATGAACCCGGTGAGCTCGAGAACTGAAAGAACCCGCAGCCCGCGTGGCCGCCGATCATGGCTTGTGTGCCTGTTGGCGATGATGCTGTCGACGGTTGCGCCGTCCCTGGCCCAAACCCAGTCCCAGCCCCAGCACTTAGTCCAGAATCAGGACGGCCGGCCGCTGTCCCTGGATCAGGCGGTCGCTTTGGCTCTGGACTCGGACGAGCAGATCCAGCAGATGGTGGAAACCCTGGCCGGGGCCCGGGCCGATGTTCTGGCCGCCGGCGCGGGCCGTCTGCCCCAGGTGGCGTTGAACGGCGCCTGGACCCGCAATCTGAAGAAGCCCGCCTTCTTCCTGCCGCCGGAGTTCGCCGCCGCGTTCGGGGGCGCGTCCAGCGTGGAGGCGGGCCGTGACTGGGATCTGAAGGCCGCCGCCTCCGTCACCTTGAACCTGTGGACGGCGGGTCGCCTGAGCCACGCGCGCGCCCTGGCCGAACAGGGCGTGGAAGCGGTGCGCCGGCAGCAGGCCCTGGCTCGGGACGCGGTGCGCTTCCGCGTGACGCGGGCCTACTGGGATCTGCTGCTGGCCGGCGAGCGGGTGCGTATCGCCGAGCAGGCCCTGGCCCTGGCCCAAGAAGGCCGTCGTGTTGCCGAGGCCGCCCACGCCGAGGGCCACGCCAGCCGTTTCGAGCTGCTGCGCGCCGACGTGGAACTGACCAACCGCCAGGCCCCCCTGGTCCAGGCGCGCAACCAGCAACGCCTGAAGGAACTGGCCCTGCTGCGCCTTTGCGGTCTGGAGCCCGGCACCAACCTGCTGCTGACCAGCGAGTTGAAAGCCGCGCCCGCGCCTGAAGCTGAAGACGTCCTGCTGGAGCGCATGCACCGCGACAGCCCGGAACTGCGGGCCCTGGAGCACAAGGTGAAGGCCGCCGAACTGGCCACCGACTTGGCCCGCGCCGGCAGCGGCCCGGTGGTCCAGCTGCAGGGTACCTACGCGGTGCAGGGCCAATGGGACGATGATCTTTTCCCCGGTGGCGACGAAACCGCCGGCAGTTTGAATGCCGCTTTGGGCGTGTCCTGGCCCCTGTTCGACGGGCTGGCCACCAAGGCGGCCACGCAGAAGCGCGAGGCGGACCTGCGCGTGGCCCGTCTGGAATACACGCGCGCCGTGCGCGACCGCGAGCTGGGTGTGCGCCAGGCCCGCACCAACTTGGAGAACGCCCGGCTGGCCCTGGAGGGCCGGCGCGAGGGCGTGGAGCTGGCCACCGAGGCCCATCGCCTGGCCGTCATCCGCAAGGAGAACGGCCTGGCCACCCCCCTGGAGTTGCTGGACGCCGAACTGGCGTTGACCATGGCCCGCGTGCAGCTGGCCGAAGCCCTGCATGACGCCAACATCGCCGCCGCGAGCCTGGAACTGGCCGTGGGCGGCAGCGAGGAGAAATAGCATGACCAGCCCGAACGGGTCCCGCAAGGGGCGCATCATCATCGTGTTGATCATCTTGGCCGTGGCCCTGGGCGCGGGTTTCGCCGCGCGCTTCCGGCAGCTGGGCCAGGCCGAGGAACCGGCCAGCGTGCGCTCCGTCCAGGAGCGGGAAGGCATCCCCGTGGAAACGGTCCAGGCCGCGCGCGGCGATCTGGCCACCTGGATGACCCTGGCCGGCACCGTGGAGGGCGTGGTGCAGTATCCCGTCGTCTCCACCAACGCGCTGCAGGTGGTGGGGATCGCGGTCCAGGAGGGCGACCGGGTGGAGCCGGGCGACGTGATCGTGCAGCTGGCGGACAACGCGCCATCGCCCATGTACCACAGCCTGCCGCGCAGCCGGGCCGCCTACGACAACGCCCTGACGGAGGTGCGCCGCCTGCGCAACCTGCTGGCCGAGGGCGCCGTCAGCCAGAGCGATCTGGACGCGGCCGAAACCCTGCTGAAGGTACGGGCCGCCGACCTGAAGAACGCCGAGAGCGCCACCAACCTGACCGCTCGCGAAGCCGGCGTGGTCACCAGTATCCTGGTGAACGTGGGCGACACGGTGGGCGGCGGCCGACCCGTGGCCTGGGTGGCGGACACGGACCAGGTGAAGATCGGCTTTTCGGCCGGCAGCGGGCAGGCTCTTGCGCTGAAGGAAGGTCTGGAAGCGGTCTGGACCGATCCCGAGGGCCGGCGCCATGTGGGTGCCGTGACCCAGCTGGACCTGATGGCCAACCCCGTCACGCACCTGCTGGAAGGCGAGGCCACCTTCGCCAACGAGGACGGCCGTCTGGTGCCCGGCCTGCTGATCAGCTTCCAGGTGCGCACGCACCAGCGGCAGGGGGCCCTGGTGGTGCCCGCCGCGGCCATCGTCACAGAAAACGGTGAATCCAAGGTTTGGGTCACCGACGGCGCCGCCAGCCTGCGCCCCGTCCAGGTGGGCCTGCGTACGGTGGACCAGGTGGAAATTCTGGACGGTCTGCGGGCCGGCGAGCGTGTCGTGCTGCACGGCCAGACCTTGCTGACCGAAGGCGTGAAGACCCGAGATGTGTCCGTGGGAGAGGAGAGCTGACATGAACCTCCTGCGCACAATCATCGCGCGGCCGGTGATGACCACCATGCTGGTGGTGGTGATGGTGGTGATGGGTCTTTACTCCTATAGCCATCTGGTCACCGAGCTGATCCCCAGCATCAACTTCCCGGTCCTGGTGGTGACCACGGTGTACCCCGGCGCCGCGCCCGGCGATGTGGAGACCCAGGTCACCAAGAAGATCGAGGACGAGGTGGCCACCCTGGCCGACATCGACGAGCTGACATCCATCAGCATGGAGAACGTGTCCCAGGTGATCGTGCAGTTCGACCTGGCCACGGACGAGGACCAGGACGCCGTCGATGTGAAGGACAAGGTCGACGCCATCGCGGGCGAGCTGCCCGAGGACGCCAAGGACCCCATCATCACCAAGTACGACATCGCCGGCGAGGCGGTGGTGGAGCTGGCCGTCAGCGGCAACCGCCCCCTGCGCGAGATCTACGAACTGGTGGACAAGAAGGTCAAGGAGCCGCTGAGCCGGATCACGGGCGTGTCGGAGGTGGAGATCATCGGCTCTCAGGAGCGGGAGATCCACGTGGCGGTGCGGCCCGAGGTGCTGCGCGCCTACGGCCTGAAGCTGACCGACGTGCTGGGCGCCATCGCGGCCAGCAACCTGAACGTGCCGGTGGGCCACATCACCCGTGACGCGGGGGAGGTGAACGTGCGCATGGTCGGCGAGGTGGCCGACCCCGCCGAGCTGGCCGCCTTCCCCCTGAACCTGCCCACGGGCGGGACCTTGAACCTGGGCGAGGTGGCCGAGATCATCGACACCACCGAGGAAGTGCGCGAAGCGTCCATCTTCAACGGCCGGCCCGCCATCACCGTGGCGGTGCGCAACCGCAGCGACGGCAACGTGGTGAACATCGCCCGCGACGCCTTCGCCATGCTGGACGAGATCCGCGCCGCGCTGCCCGCGGACGTGCGCATCGACCTGGTGCAGGAGACGGCCTCTTTCGTGGAGGCCAGCCGCACCGACGTGCTGACGAATATCGCCATCGGCATCGGGCTGACAGGCCTGCTGCTGTTCCTGTTCCTGCATGATTGGCGGCAGACCCTGATCGCGGCCGTGGCCATGCCCGTGTCCGTGATCGCGTCCTTCAGCCTGATGGAGGCCGCCGGCTTCAGCCTGAACGTGATGTCGTTGATGGCGCTGGGTATCAGCATCGGGACGTTGGTGACCAACTCCATCGTGGTGCTGGAGAACATCTCGCGCCTGGTGAGCACGGGCCTGGATCCGCAGGAGGCCGCCGCCCGCGGCACCGCCGAGGTGGGCGTGGCCGTCCTGGCTTCCACCCTGACCAACGTGGTGGTGTTCACGCCCATCGCCTTCATGAGCGGCATCGTGGGGCAGTTCTTCCTGCAGTTCGGTCTGACGGTGGTCTTTGCCACCCTGTTCAGCCTGATCGTCAGCTTCACCATGGTGCCCATGCTGGCGGGCCATCTCCTGAAATCCGGCAGCGGTCTGGGTCACGGCAACGACCCCATCAGCCGTTCCATCCGCTTGTGGGATGATTTTTATACGGGCCTGGAGATCGATTACCGCCGCGCTCTGGGCTGGTGCCTGCAGCATCGCTGGGTGCCGTTGGTGGTTGTGTTGATCATCTTCGTGGGCTCGTTGCAGTTGTTGGGATTGCTGGGCAGCACGTTCGTCCCGGCGGTGGATTCCGGTCGGCTGCAGGTCAGCCTGGAACTGCCCGCGGGCACCAGCCTGGAGCGCACCACCGAGGTGGCCAACCGGGTGGCCGCGATCATCGGCCGGGAGCCCGAGGTGCTGGGTGTGCTGGTCAAGGTGGGCGGCGAGCAGCGCGGCATCGAGGACGCGGACGTGGTGATCCGCTTGACCGACAAGAGCGAGCGCCAGGATTCCGTGGCCGACTTCATGAACCGCATCCGGCCCCACCTGGCCGCCATCCCCGACGCCAAGGTCACGGTCTATCCCCTGGGCGGCGGCAGCAAAATCGAGGCCGATGTGATCCTGGAGATCCTGGGCAGCGACGCGCAGCTGGTCAACACCGTCGGCGACCAGGTGCATGATATCGTATACGGTATACCGGGCCTGGTGGAGGTCCACACCAGCAACGATCCGGGCAAACCCGAGATCAAGGTGACCCCGCGCCGTCGCAACCTG
>PDQT01000071.1 GCA_002747875.1 bacterium DOLZORAL124_64_63 | reverse complement strand
GTTGCCTCTGTACCTGCACGCGGGCGTGGATGAGGCGGGCAAATGGCGGGGCCTGCCCCCCGAACAGGTGGACCAGCTGGGCGATATCTTTGCCGACCATGTCATCCTGGTGGAAACCGATGGCTCGGCCAAGCGGCCTTTGAAATTCTACCGCGAGTGGGAGCCCGTCTGGCCCGACCGCACCTCTTTGGCGGTGGTTGTCATGGGCGTGGGCGCCGTGGGGATGCGGGCCGCCGAGGTGGTGCACCGTTTCGACGCGGCGGCCCTGCCGGGACTGGCTGATCTGCATCCGGAAAAACCCTGGTTGTGGGACCATCTGCTGGCTTTGCTGCAGGCTCCGGACGGGTATCTGGCCCAGGTGCCGCCAGAGGTGCCGGCGGTGCTGGCCCTGGGGGGGCTGGGAGCGCAGGACGACAGCATCGGCCTGTTCGACTTCGTGGGCCGGGCCATGGCGGATCCGCGCCTGCCCCTGGTGACCTTCTTCGAATCCGGGGGAGAGGCGCCCCACTTCCGCACCGCCTGCCTGAACCGCCCGCAGGAGCCGGCATGAGCGCGGCCGATCGGCATCTGCTGGTGATCATGGCCCGTGGCGACAGCCGCCGCATGGGGCGTCCCAAGGGCATGTGCCGGCAGGCGGGGGATGAACGCCCCCTGGTGGTGCGGGTGCGGGATCTTTATCATGAGCGGGGTTGGCGTGCCGTGTTGATCGTGCGCCGGGAGGATGAGCAGGCCTACCGCCGGATTCTGCAGGAAGAGCGGATTCTGCAGGAAGGCCGGATCAGGCTGCTGGTCTGCCCACGGGGCGGAGACACCGCCCGCACCTTGCGCCACGCCCTTCTCTGGCAGCGGGAGCATGCCCCCCAGGTGACCCATCTGTGGGCCCATCCGGTGGATCTGCCGTCGGTTCAACCGGATACGCTGGACCAGTTGCTCAACGCTCTGGACCGGCGGCCGGCGGTGGCCTTGCGGCCGGTTCATGATGGGATTCCCGGTCATCCCGTGATACTGTCCGCGGCGGCGCTGGAGCCCCTGCTGCGCGCAGACCCCGGAGAAAAAACCATGCGGGGCTTCTGGCGGGACTCCGGTCTGCCGCCCATGACCCTGTTGCCTGTTACGGATCCCGGCATCGTCCAGGATTGTGATCACCCGGCGGCCCTCGAGGCCGCCCCATTTCAGAAAGAAGACCCGTCATGAACGCTCATCCCATTCACGATACCGAAATCTTCGCCGAGCTGGCCGCCATGGTCAGGGAAGGGCGGCCGGGGGTCCTGGCCACCGTGATCGCCGCGGCGCACTCTACACCCCGCAGCACAGGCAGCAAGATGATCGTGCATGCCGATGGCTCGGTGACCGGCAGCATCGGCGGCGGGAAGGGGGAGAAGCTGGTCATGGAGAAGGCCCCGGAGGTCCTGGCGGACGGTGTCTGCCGGCGGGTGGATCTGGATCTGGCCGGCGAGCAGGGAATCTGCGGCGGGAGCATGGAGGTTTTCCTGGAGCCGGTTCTGCGGGAGTATCCGTGCCTGGTGATCGGGGCGGGGCATCTGGGCCGGGCCCTCCTGGAACTGGGCAGGACCCTGCCCCTGCGCTTCACGCTGGTGGATGATCGGTCCGAGTACCTGGCTCCCTGGGAAGCCGAATCCGGTGTCCGGGCCCTGGAGCGGGAACCGGGTGCTCTGGGGAACGATGGGATCGTTCCCGTCGGCGGGGCCGTGATCCTGGCCAGCCGCGGCCATGAACTGGATTCCGCCTATCTGGAGGCCTACCTGAAGGCCGAACGGGACTTGGGCCAAAGGGCTGCTTACGTGGGCGTCGTGGGCAGCCGCGCCAAGGCCCGGCGCATCCGCCGGGATCTGGAATCACGCGCCCCGGCCTGTGCCGAACGCCTGGCCCAGGTGCGCATGCCCGTGGGGTTGGATCTGGGGGACGAGGCCCCTGCGGAAATCGCCCTGAGCATTTTCGCGGAAATTCTGGCCGTTCTGCGCGGGGTGGAGCCCCTGCGGGATGAGACAGGTGAGGCATTGGGCTACAGCCTGAGGGCCCGTCGCTCCTCCAAGGGAGGGAAGTGATGAGCCGGATCTGGATTCAGGGCGCGGGAGAATTGGCCTCCGGCGTGGCCTGGCGGCTTTTGCAATGCGGGTACCATGTCCGGATGGCGGAAGTCGCCAACCCTTTGGCCGTGAGGCGATTGGTGGCTTTTTCTGAGGCGGTTTATGAGGGGCGCTGCGTGGTGGAGGGCCGTGTGGGCAAGCTGTTGGCGGCGCAGGATACCGCGCCGGAACGGGGTCTGGCAGAGGTCCTGGTGGATCCCCGGGGCGCGGGCTTGCCGGCCTACGCGCCACATGCCGTTATCGACGCCCGCATGACCAAGAAGCGGCCCGAGCCTTTGCCGGAGTCTTCGGCCTTGGGCATCGGCCTGGGGCCGGGATTTCGCTGTGGGCGGGATGTGGATTGCATCATCGAGACCCACCGGGCCGCGCGCCTGGGCGAGGTGATCCGCACCGGAGAGGCCGCCCCCAACACGGGAACCCCCGGCCTGGTGGGTGGACAGACTTCTCGGCGCGTGGTGTACAGCCCCGTGGCCGGCCACCTGGTTCCGCGGCGAGCCATCGGCGATCTGGTGGAGGAAGGCGAGGTTCTGGGCACCGTGGGCGGCCAGGAGGTGCGCAGCGGCCTGGCGGGCCGGGTTCGGGGGCTGGTGCATCACCGGGCGGAACTTTCCGCGGGTGAAAAGGTTGGAGATATCGATCCGCGAGGGCAGGAGGCCGATCCCTCCCGTATCACCGACAAGGGCTTGGCCATTGCCGGCGGGGTGTTGGAGGCTCTCCTGAGCGCGGGGATCGTCCCGACGGCGGTCGGGCGTTGATGCCGGCCCCGCATTGACATTCCCTCGGGTTCTTGTTTTTTTGAGGCAACCCCGAATCTCGGGATTTTTGCATTTCCGGGCCCTGTGCCTTTGTTGTTTGCCCTGTACCCTTGTTGTTTCCGGTCTGGAGGTCTTTTCCGTGTATCGCACCCAAGCCAACGCCCGTTCTTTCAAACTATTTTCGGCTACGGCCATCGTCTTGGCTCTGATGGTCATGTCCGTGGTCGGAGCGGCTTATGCCGAGTGTCAGCCGGGCCAGATCCAGGAAGCCAACCTGGCCTATCAGTCGGCGGCTCGTTCCCTGCAGAACCAGCAGTGGGATGAGGCCATCAACCGTCTGAACTCCATCGTGGGTATGTGTCCCGAGCATGTCCCGGCCAACCGCGGACTGGGGGACGCCTACATGGGCAAAGGAGACAGCGCCAAGGCGGTGACCTGGTACAGCAAGGTCATCACCCTGCGTGGCGATGGTGTGGAAGCCGGGGATTTTGCCAAGCTGGCCCGGGCATACGCCACGCTGAAGAAGTATCCGGAAGCCCGCGCGGAGTATATGAAAGCCCAGTCCCTGGCTCCGGATGACTGCGGTGTCCTGTTCAACCTGGGGGTGATGCACTACGCCTCCGGCTACCACGTACAGAGCGTCGAGGCCCTGGAGCACGCCCTGGAAGTTTGCCCCGATATCCGGGAGCCCGTTCTCAAGCAACTGAGCAAATCGGCCACCGCGGCGGCCCAGCAGCAGCGCAAGATGGGCAACAACGACAAGGCTGCTTATTACGACAACCTGATGAACAAGTACGGCGGGGCCGCCGGCGGCAGCACCGCCTACGACCTGGCTGTCCAGAAGTTCAAGGCCAAGAAGTACGCCGAGGCGGCGACCATGCTGGAAAAGCTGGTGCAGAAGGACCCCAAGAAGGCCGTTGCCTGGTTGACCCTGGCCCGCTCCTATGACGCCACTGGCGACAAGAGGGGCAGCATCCGGGCCTACGGCAAATACTTCGAGCTGAAACCCCGTGACAGCAAGAATATGGGTACCTACATCCAGGTGATGGTCGAAGGTGGTCAGTGCTCGGCCGCGGCCGCCAAGGCTGCTCAGGCCAGTAAGGATTTGGCCAGTCTGGGCCGCAAGAATCTGGCGGGGATTTATTACAGTTGGGGACTGGCCCTGGAGTGCCAGGAGGATTACGCGGGCGCCAAGGAAAAATTCCAGCTCAGCGCCAGTTCGGGCAACAGCCGCTACGCCGGTCCAGCCCGGACGCAGGTGGGCCGCATGGATGACTTCATGAAGATGACCGACGCCCAGCGCCGGAAAGCGGCCCAGAAGCGTTAGCCCGGATCGGGGCTAGCCTCCGGGCCGTCCGTATGCCATATTGTGCCCGCGGATCCATCACGGATCCGCGGGTTTTTTCACCCTGTTGCCACCTGTTGCCGCCTGTGGCTGCTTTGCCGAACGAAAGGTCGAATCTTGGGACGTCTCGCGAAACTGCCGCCTTATCTTTTTTCCGCCATCGATGACGCCAAGCGCGAGGCCCTGGCCCGCGGGGTGGAGGTCGTGGATCTGGGCATCGGGGATCCCGACCGCCCCACGCCCCAAGCTCTGGTGGATGTCATGGCCGCCGCCGTGGCCGATCCCGCGTTCCACCGCTACCCCGCCCAGAAGGGAACGGGCAAGCTGAAGGCGGCCATCGCCGCGTGGCTGAAGAAGCGGCACGGCGTGCAGGTGGATCCCGACAGCCAGGTGCTGATCCTGATCGGCAGCAAGGAAGGGTTGGGGCATCTGCCCCTGACCTGTGTCGAGGAAGGGGACAACACCCTGGTGCCGGATCTGGGGTATCCGGTCTACAGCCAGGCTACCCTGCTGGCCGGCGGTCGGCCGCGGGAATTCGCCCTGAAGGCGGAGAATGGTTTTCTGCCGGATCTGGCGGAACTGGAGAAACTGGCGGACGCGCACACGCGGTTGCTTTTCCTCAACTATCCCAACAACCCTACCGG
Source organism: bacterium DOLZORAL124_64_63 (assembly GCA_002747875.1). Lineage (GTDB taxonomy): Bacteria > Krumholzibacteriota > Krumholzibacteriia > LZORAL124-64-63 > LZORAL124-64-63 > LZORAL124-64-63. Next base: position 661 of record PDQT01000071.1, on the reverse strand, counting down.
CGCGGTGGCCGGCGCCGATTTCTGGCGGGCGGTGATCCCGTTCTGCGCGGAGCGGAACATCGGCCTGGTGAACGATGCCGCCTATCTGGAAGTGGTCCCTGGCGGAGAAGCGGCCCTCAGTCTGCTGAAGGTGGCCGACCCCGGCCGGGACCGGGTCATCGAATTGCACAGCCTCAGCAAGATGTTCAACATGACGGGCTGGCGTGTCGCCTTCGCCGCGGGGCATCCCGACCTCGTGGGCGATCTGGGCCGCGTGAAAGAAAGCATGGACAGCGGCGTCTTCGAGGCGGTGCAGGAGACGGCGGCCTATGGCCTGGGCGAGGCTTTCGATGGCCTGCTGCAAGAGGTCATGGAAGTCTATCCCCGGCGGCGGCGGATCATCACCGACGCCCTGCGCCAGGCGGGCATCGAGGTCTTCGATTCCCGGGCCACCTTCTACGTGTGGTCGCGGGTGCCGACCGATGAAAGCAGTCTGGAATATTGCGGCCGGGCGCTGCGGGAAATCGGCACCGTCATCACCCCGGGACTGGGCTTCGGCAGCGGGGGCGAGGGCTGGTTCCGCATCAGCCTGACCGCCGACGACGAGGCCATTGCCGAAGGCGCTCGCCGCCTGGCCGGCTGGAAGTGATGGATCGGGTCCAGCTGACAGGCATCCGGGTGC
>PDQT01000093.1 GCA_002747875.1 bacterium DOLZORAL124_64_63 | reverse complement strand
TACCCCATTGCCATGAGGGGGCTGGCAACCGAGATCATCCATCTGACGATCTCTAGCAAGGAATATCGAGGGAATCACAATATGCTAAGAGATATCAACTTAGCGGATCGCTTGCTCCGGCATAGCGTGGCCAATCACCGGCGGGAGACCATCGCCTTTGCCAAGCGCCGGAATGCGGCGGCCGAGCGGATCATCCTGTTCATGGTGTGGCGGAACTATCACAAGGGGGTATCGGAGAAGGACAGCCGAAGCCCCTCGCCGGCGATGATGCTTGGGCTGACGGATCATCGGTTGAGCATAGAGGAGATTTTTGGGGAGCGGTTGTTCCCCGATGACGTGGATCTGCCGCCGCGTTGGCGGCAGTACTACAGGCGCGAGGTTGAGACGGTGGCTTTACCAATCAATCGGCGGCATGATTTGAGATTTGCCTTCTGATTCCCGCTAAAACAATGAGAACAATGAGTTAGGTGTGTCCAGATCAGGCTGGAATCGGCCTGATTACCGTTAGCCCAGGCTCCCTGCGGAGCCTGGGCGCGGTCTGGACGATCTATTTCAGCCCACGAGGCCGGACGGCTGTCAACGGAAGTTGATCGATCAACAATTTCAGGGGCACAACTATATTTTCTCATCGATGAAGAAGCGTTCTTTTAGGCTGGCGACATACGCCTCAAGAGCCTTCTCAATCTTCTCACTTTCCACCATCTGCCGCAGATTCCCCTCCAACTCTTCAAAGGTATAAGCATGGCCCGATGTCCGGCGCTCCACCTTGAACAGATACCAGCCCGCGGGCGTCAGAACCGGCTCGCTCAACTGGCCGACCTGGGTTTCGGCCAGAGCCTCCTGGAACTGGGCGCTCAGATCCGGCAGACTGAAGGTGCCCAGTTGGCCACCCCGGGCGGCGCTGACCGGATCGGCGCTCGTTTCGGCGGCCACCACGGCAAAGCTTTCGCCGGCCTGGATGCGATCACGGACGGCCTCCACACGTCGGCGGGCGGCCTGCATGTCCGCCTCGGTGATCTCCACGGGGATGAAGATCTGACTGAAGGCGCGGCGACCGTCGGGCTCGATACGGTTCACCTGAATGATGTGGACACCGCGAGAGCTGACCACCGGACCGCTGACCTGCCCTTCGGCCAGAGAAAAGACGGTCTCGTCCAGAACCGGATCGAAGAGATCACCCGCGGAGAACACCCCCACGGCCCCGCCACGGGCGGCGTTGGGGCCACGACTGTACTGCCGGGCCAAGTCCTCGAAGGGACGCCCTTCCGCCAGACCGGCCTGCACCGTGGCCACCGCATCCTGGACCTGCCGGCGCACCGCATCGCTGGGCTGCACCGGAATCAGGATGTCGGCCAGGGTCAGGCTGTCCGGCTCGGTGGGCATTTCCGCCCGGTGCGACTCGTAATAGTCCCGCACCTCGTTGTCCAGAACTTCCAGATCCGGCCGGATGAAGCGCCCCACCACCAGGCGCATGTACTGCTGATCGCGTAGCTGGCTGCTCATGCGGGCCCGGTAGTCATCCAGGGTCATGCCGCTACGGCCCAGTTCCTCTTTCAGCTTCTCCATGCTGCCGAAGTGTTCCACGAACTGCTGGATCTTGGCTTCCACGCTCTGCAGGATGGCCTCGTCATCCACAGACATGTCCGCTTGCTTGGCCGCGGCAATGATGAGCTTGCTCTCCACCAGCCGTTCCAGGACCTCGCGGCGCACCTCATCGGCCGACTCGGTGACGGGCCGGCCGGCATACTCCCGCTCCAGGCGGAAAAGCTCCACCTCCCGGTCCACATCGCTCTGCAGGATGGCTTCCTCATCGACGATGGCCACGATCCGGTCCACCAGGACGGGCTCATCCTTGGCCAGGGCGCCGCCGGCCGGCAACAGCCCCAGCAGCACGCCCAGCAGCAACAAGACGATCCGGGCTTCCCGCACAGGGGAAGCCGGACCGCTGGCAAACAGCCCTTCAAACAGATTCATCAATCCTCCATCACATCCGCGGGACAAGGTTTTTCGGTGTGGGCTGCTGGGTCAGTTCCTTCCAGCTCTTCAGATCGGCCAGTTTTTCCCCATGGACCTGGACACCGAATTCGGTCTTCCACTCTTCCAGCAGTTTGGCAAAGGCCTCATCCTGGCGCGCCTTCTTGATGCGGCCGCCGAGGGCTTCGCTGACATCGGCCATCTCGTAATCCCGGGGCGGGGTGATGACACTGAGCTGCAACACCGCCCAGCGGCCACCGCTGTAGGCGAAGGGCTCGCTGATCTGGCCAATGGTCTCCAGCGAGAACAGGGTATCCCGGGCCGGGTGCCTGTCGCTCTGGCGCAGGGTTCCCGTCTGGCCGGCCTGTTTCTTATTCTCCGCGTCGCTGCCATAGCGAGCCAGCAGCTCCCGCCAGGACGTCCCGTCCACCAGGGCGGCATGAGCCTTCTCGGCGGTGGCCTGATCCTGACAGATCACCACCCGGCCATTGCGGGACTCGGGCATCTTGTATTCATCCTTGTGCTCGGCCCAGAAGGCTTCCAATTCTTCGCCCGTGACGGTTTCGTCGTACTGCACAACCTCCTGGTACAGGCGACCGACGAGGCTTTCTTCCAGCTTCATATCCACCTGTTTCAGGACCATGGGATCCTCCTGGAAACCCCGCTTGCGCGCCTCGATGTTGAACAGGGCCTTGCCCACTTCGTCGATGACCTTCATACGCAGAGTCCCCAGCATCTCATCCTTCCTGGGGCGCTGGAAAGCGTTCATGGAATCGAAAGTATCCTTGTAGTCGCCGATGGTGATCTCAACCAGGTTGCCGTCTGCATTCCGGTAGCTCAAGAGGACCTCGCCATAATCACCGGTGCTCACGTCCAGCGGCTTGAGCTGATCACGCGTGTAGGGCTTGTTGGTAGCCGGGTCCATCAACCCCTCCGGCGGCATCGCCTGGTAAACCTTCAACAGGGCGTCCTCGTTGATCGTCAGTTCATAACTGTCGAAAACCCTCTCGCGCTCCGCTTCCTTGGCGCTACCGATGGTGCGGTTGCGGATGGTATCCAGGATCTGGGCCTCGGCCATCTCGAACGGGGGCTTCTCCTTCTGAACGATATCCACCACGTGCAGCACCCAATAGCCGTAATTGGTCTTGATGGGCATGGTCACGCCACCCTTGGGCGTGGCGAAGATTTTCTCCTCGTAAGAAGGCGAGTACTGGCCAAAGGGCACGGCCACCTTGTAGATGCCGTTGGGAGCCGGCTTGCCGTCGTGGAAACGCTTGGTCACTTCGGACCAATCCGCGCCGGAAAGCGCCAGTTCACGGGCCTCCAGAGCACGGTCCTCGAAGTTGCAGACCACGAATTCACAATGGTATTCCCGGCCCATGTTCTTATAGAATTCCTGAATTTCCTCGGTGCTGATGGTATCCCCCAGCCCCTGGGTGAAGTTCCACCACAGAGCCTGGACCGCCGCATACTCGATCATGCTCTTGCGGGCGGCCTGCAGGCCGGCCTCCTGATCGTAGCCCAGTTGTTTGGCCTTCAGGACCATCAGTTCCTTGTTGATGAGGACATCCAGGAAGGCTCGCTTGCCGGCTTCGGAGGCCATATCCAAGAATTGGCCGTCTTTACGGGGCAACTCCTCGGCCTTCATCTTCGCCAGTCGACCTTCGTAATAGTCCGCGGTGATCTCGACATCACCCACGGTGGCGATGACCGACACCTCCTTCTGGGCGGCCTCCCCTTCGGTGGCCTTGTCGCCCCCGCCGCAACCGGCCATCAGGGCCAGCGCGGCCACGGCGGCCAGCAGAAGAATCCAGGCTGATCCGAAGCGGCGGCTTCGGTCGTTAGCGCGGTTTGAGAACATGGTCACTCCTTGGTACGGTTCATTCTGTTACGATTTATCACGGTTTTCTTGTTACGGTTTTCGGATGCTCGGCGCGGCATTTTGTGCCCGCGCGCGCAACGCGGCCAGTTTATCCAGCATGACAGCGGCCACCACCAGGTATTCCTCCCGGCGGGCCGGCACCTTCATGATGAACTGATCGATGGCCTTGAATTGCAATCCTTGGGGACCGGAGGCCATCAAACCCTGAATTATAACCGGATCGGGTTCCTGACCGCCAGCGAAAAAGAAATCCAGCCCCTGCCGGGTGGAGGATATCTCCACGATCCCCAGGGCCCCCGCCAAGATCCTCAAACGCTGCAGAGCCACCAGGTTTTCCACCTCGCGGGGCAACGGTCCGTACCGATCCTTGAACTCATCCCTGAGCCGCGCGCAGGCTTCCGGATTGCGCATGCGGGCCAGGCGCCGGTACAGATCCATCTTCTGCTGGGCATCGCCCACGTAGTCATCCGGCAGATAGGCCGACAGGCGCAGCTCCATTTTCACGTCCAGGGGTGCTACACCGCCGCCGCCACGAAGTTCCGCCACCGTCTCTTCCAGCAGGCGGCAGTATAAATCGAAGCCGATGGCCTCCATATGCCCGTGCTGCTGCTCTCCCAACAGGTTGCCCGCTCCGCGAATTTCCAGATCCCGCATGGCGATGTGGTAGCCGCTGCCCAGCGCCTGGAATTCCTCCAGGGCGGCCAGGCGGCGGCGGGCCTCGGGGGTAAGCCGTTCTCCCGGCGGCGTCATCAGGTAGGCGAAGGCTCGGTGGTTGCTGCGCCCCACCCGACCGCGCAGCTGGTACAGCTGGGCCAGGCCGAAGCGATCCGCCCGGTCGATGATGATGGTGTTCACCCGCGGCATGTCCAGACCTGATTCGATGATGGTGGTGGCCACCAGAACATCGAACTTGTGGTCCAGGAAGTCGGTCATGATGCGTTCCAGCTTTTCCTCGGGCATCTGCCCATGGGCCCAGTTCACCCGCACGTTGGGCAACAGCTGCCGGATGAGCTGGGCCGTGCCTTCAATGGTCTGCACCCGGTTGTGCACAAAGAAAACCTGCCCGCCGCGATGCAGTTCGCGCAGGATGGCCTCCACCAGGGTTTGCTTGCTGAAGGTGCACAGCTCCGTGTGGATGGGCTGCCGATCCCGGGGCGGCGTGTTGATCAGGCTCATGTCCCGGGCCCCCATCAGGGCCAAATATAAGGTGCGCGGGATGGGCGTGGCGCTCAGGGTCATCACATCCACCACGCGCTTCAGCTCCTTGATCCGCTCCTTGTGCTTGACGCCGAAACGCTGTTCCTCGTCGATGACCAGCAGGCCCAGATCCTTGAACTTCACGTCCCGGCTCAACAGGCGGTGGGTACCGATGAGCACATCCACCTGGCCGGCGGCCACGGATTTGAGGATGGCCTTCTGCTCCTGGGGCGTCTTGAAGCGGCTGAGAGTTTCCACCCGCACGGGGAAGTCCCGGAAACGTTCGCTGAAGGTGTCGCCATGCTGATGGACCAGCAGCGTGGTCGGGCACAGCAGCGCCACCTGCTTACCCGCGTCCGCCGCCTTGAAGGCCGCGCGGATGGCCACCTCCGTCTTGCCGAAACCCACGTCCCCGCACACCAGGCGATCCATGGGCTTGCTCTCTTCCATGTCCCGTTTGCTGTCGCGGATGGCCGTCAGCTGATCGGGCGTCTCCTCGAAGAGGAAACTGTCCTCCAGAGCCTTCTGCAGCGGCGAATCGGCGGGGAAGGCATAACCGGGCCGGGCCTCGCGCACCGCGTACAG
>PDQT01000191.1 GCA_002747875.1 bacterium DOLZORAL124_64_63 | reverse complement strand
TGGCTGCGGACCGGGCCTTGAAGACCGCCCGGCGGGAACTGCGGAATCAGGAGCGGCGTCTGGGCCGGGAGGCCACACGGCCCTGTTCCCCGGCCGCGACCAAGCTGGACACCCTGGCCCAGAAGGCCCGCCTGCTGGACCCCGCGCGCCTGCTGGCCCGGGGCTACAGCATGACCACCGACGCCCGTGGCCGACTGATCAAATCCCGGCGGGACGTGGCGCCCGGCGACACCCTGCTGACCCGTTTCGCCGATGGCCGGGTGCGCAGCTTGGTGCAGCCCGGCGTGGGCGTCGGCGGGCCCGGCAAAACCCCAACCAAAGGAAGAAAGCGTGGCAGCAAGCAGGAAGAAAGCGGCCAAGAATCTCTCTTTTAACGAGGCCGTGGGCGAGGTGGAAGAAATCCTGGCCGGTCTGGAGAGCGAGAACGTGGACATCGACAAGCTGGGCGAGGAGGTGGGCCGGGCCGTGGAGTTGATCCAGGTCTGCCGCGCCAAGTTGGAGAAGACCGAGACCGAGGTCCGCGCCTTGGTCCAAGGCCTGGAAGCGGACGGCGCCCCGGCCGGGACGGCGCAGCAGGATGCCGCCGACTCGCAAGACCTAGCCGACTCGCAAAACATCGCCTCGGAAGATCTTCCCTTCTGATGGAAACGATGATCCAGGTCCGCAACCTGACCCGCGATTACCACCTGACCCGCAAGCGGCAGGGCATTGCCGGCGGCTTCGTGGATCTGGTGCGCCCGCGCAAAGAGACGCTGCGCGCGGTGGACAACGTCAGCTTCGCTATCGGGGCGGGCGAGATGGTGGGCTACATCGGGGCCAACGGCGCCGGCAAAAGCACCACCATCAAGATGCTCACGGGCATCCTGACGCCCACCAGCGGCCAGGTCACCGTCGGCGGCCTGGTGCCCTGGCGGAATCGCCTGCGCTACACGCGCCACATCGGCGCGGTGTTCGGCCAGCGCACCCAGCTGTGGTGGGATTTGGCCGTGGTGGAAAGCTTCCTGTTGCTCAAGAAGATCTACGAGGTGGACGACGCCGTCTACCACGCCCAGATGGCCCTCTTCCATGATCTGCTGGACATCGGCGATTTCCTGCACCAGCCGGTGCGCAAGCTGAGCCTGGGACAGCGCATGCGCTGCGACCTGGCGGCGGCTCTGCTCCACCAGCCCAAGGTGCTCTTTCTGGATGAGCCCACCATCGGCCTGGACGTGGTGGCCAAGGGGAACGTGCGGCGTTTCCTGCGTGAGATCCGTACGAGCCAGGGGGTGACCATCATCCTGACGACCCACGACCTGGGCGATATCGAGCACCTTTGCCGGCGGCTGATCATCATCGACCAGGGTGTGGTGCACTTCGATGGCGAATTGGAGGAGTTGCGCCGCCGCACGGGCCACCGGGCCCGTCTTACCCTGGAACTGAAACACAGTCTGAAACGGTCGGAACTGGAGCGGATCACCGACGGGTTGCCCGTGGTCTGGACCAGCGGTCAGGGCCAGCGCCACGAAGTGGAGTTCAACCGCGCCGAGGCCGCGGGCGCCGAGGTGATCAAGCGCCTGGTCAACGCCGTGGACGTGTCGGACATGCGCCTGGCCGAGCCGCCCATCGAAGACGTGGTGGCCCAGATCTACCGCTCCGGTCGGGGGGGATCGGCATGAAAGAGGCCCGGGACGGCACGGCCCTGACACCCTGGCGGCGCGGCACCGCCGCCACCTGGGGGCTGTACGGCAACTTCATCCGTCTGGCCTTCCTGAAGTTCCTGGCCTACCGCCTGCGCTACTACACGGGAGTGATCAGTTACACCGTTTACGTGGCCGGCTTCTACTTTCTGTACAGCGCGCTTTTCGCCTCCCGGGTGGATGGAGGCGGCACCATCGGCGGCTTGAATCTGCAGGAAATGATCACCTACGTGGCCATCAGTTGGATCGGGCGCAGCTTCTACTTCAACAACATCGCCCGGGAACTGGCCGGCCTCATTGAGAACGGCGAGATCGCCATGCAGTTGATCAAGCCGTACAACCTGCAGACGGTGATGATGTTCGAGGTGGTGGGCGAAAGCGCCTTCCGCCTGCTGCTCTTCACCGCGCCCATCATGGTGGTCATCGTGCCCCTGTTCGGCATCATGGGGCCGCCCGAGCCCGCCCTGTACGCCTGGACCTTCCTCAGCTTCAGCTTGGCGCTGGTCATCTACACCCAGTTCAATTTCCTGCTGGGGTGCCTGGCCTTCCACACCAAGAACATCCAGGGCGTGCTGCGGGCCAAAATGGTGGGGCTGGACTTCCTGACGGGCGTCCTGGTGCCCTTCACCTTCTTTCCCGAATTCGTCCAGAAGGTGGTCCAGTGGCTGCCCTTCCAGGGCATGAGCTACATCCCGGTGACCATCTACTTGGGCAAGCGCGCCGGCGCCGACCTGTATGCCGGCCTGCTGCTGCAACTGGGCTGGGCGGTGCTGCTTTTCCTGCTGGGGCGGCTGGTCTGGCATGTTTCGGTGCATCGTGTCACGGTGCAGGGAGGCTGATATGGCCTGGGACGGCGACAAAAGCCTCATGCAGCGCACCCGCTGGGAGCTGGGCATCTTCGGGCACTATTTCCGGCAGTTCGTCAAGACGCGGCTGGCTTACCGACTGGATTTCCTGGTCGATACCATGGCCGTCAGCTTCGCCCTGCTGGTGCAGCTGGCGATGCTGGGGGTGCTCTTCTCCAAGGTGGAAACCCTGAAGGGCTGGAGCTACCACCAGGTGCTTTTCATCTACGGCTTCAGCCTGGTGCCCCTGGGCATCTTCAACCTGACCAGCCTGAATCTGTACCGTTTCAGCGACCGCTTCATCATCCAGGGCCATTTCGACCGCGTGCTGCTGCGCCCGGTCAGCACCCTGGGCCAGGTCATGTTCGAGCGGTTCAACGTGGCCGGTCTCAACGAGATCGTCATCGGCACGGCGGTGATGGCCTACGCCGCGGTGAAGATGGATTACCGGCCGGAACTTCGGGACCTGCTGGCGGTTTTCATCCTGGGGCCGTCGGCCTCCCTGGTCTACACCGGGGTCTTTCTGACCCTCACGTCGGTTTCCTTCTGGTTCGAAGACCGCATGGGCCTAGCGCCGCCGGTCTACAACATGATCCGCTTCGCCCGTTACCCCATCACCATTTTCGGGTCGGCGGTGCGTTTCTTGCTGACCTTCATCCTGCCCTTTGCCTGGGTGGCCTTCTACCCGGCCACCTGGTTCCTGGGCAGCCCGGAATTCAGCCGTCTGGCCCTGTTGACACCCGCGGTGGGGCTGGTCGTTTTCGGGGGCGCGGTGCTTGTCTGGCGGACCGGCGTGCGCAACTACTCCAGCACCGGTAGCTGAGGAGAGATGATCATGAATCTGAAAATTTCTCTGCTGATCCTGTGTGTCTTTATGCTGGCCGGTTAGGCTTCGGGTAGCGACCGGCGCGGCGAGAACGGCGTGATGCGCCCGAGCTTCACGCCCGGCCTATCTGAATCCCCAAAAAGAGCCCGACCTGCGGGTCCGGCACAGCAAGCTGAGCCGGCGGCAGGTCGGGCGGTACCAAGCCCGATAGGGGGGCTTAGCCCATCATGATCTAGTGGGCGGGATCGCTGCAGATCTCCACCAGCACGCCGCCCCCGCTCTTGGGGTGCATGAAGGCGATCTGCTTGCCGCCGGCGCCGGTGCGCGGCGTCTCATCCAGCAGGCGCATGCCCAGTTCGCGGCAGCGTCCCATCATCTTGTCGATGTTTTCCGCGGCGATGGCCACATGGTGCAGCCCGGGGCCCTTCTTCTCGATGAAGGCCGCGATGTTGCCCTTGTCGCCCATGGGGGCCAGCAACTCCACGTGGCCCAGGGCGCCGGTGCGATCCAGCTTCAGGAAGGCCACCTTGACGTTCTCCTGGGGCACCTCTTCAACGCGCTCCAGTTCCAGGCCCAGCAGGTCCCGGTACAGGGCGATGCCCTCGTCCAGGTCCCGCACGGCAATGCCGATGTGATCGACGAATCCGGCAGCGCCCTCGGGCAGGATGTTCTTGGGGTCGAGGTTCATTCTCCGCTCCTGTCGGTTGGGGGTTATTCTGTTCAGCGGAAAAATAGGCAAAATCCCGCCGACGCCAAATTTCTGTTGGGTTGAGCCTGCTTTGCCCGTTATGATGCCAGTCAAATCCGTCCTGACAGACAATCCCGCGCCCGGAGGAAATCATGGATCCGCGCAACACGAAACTGGCCGAACAGCTCATCCACTACAGCGTCAAGCTGCAGCCCGGCGAGAAAATCTACATCGAGATCAAGGGCCTGGAGGCCATGGAACTGGGCAAGGAACTGGTCCGGGTGGCCACCGAGGCGGGCGGCGTGCCTTTCTGGTATTACAACGACGAAAGCCTCAGCCGCGGTTTCATCAAGAACGCGGATGAAGCGCAGTTCAACGCCTGGGGCGATTTCCACACGCCCATCATGCAGGCCGTGGACGCGTACATCGGCCTGCGCGGCAGCACCAACCCCTTCGACCTGGCCGATGTCCCGGAAGACCGCATGAAGTGGCACGACCAGAACTACTGGGGCAAGGTCCACATCCCGGTGCGCCTGAAGAAGAAATGGTGCGTCCTGCGTTACCCCAATCCGGCCATGGCCCAAGCCGCCGAGCGCAGCACGGAAGATTTCGCGAAGTTCTACTTCGATGTCTGCACCCTGGACTACGCCCGCATGAGCAAGGCCATGGACCCTCTGGTGGCCTGCATGGAGAAGACGGACAGGGTGGAGATCAAGGGGCCGGGCACGGATCTGGCCTTCAGCATCAGGGACATCCCCGTCGTCAAGTGCGATGGCGGTCGGAATATTCCCGACGGCGAGGTCTACACCGCTCCGGTCCGCGAGAGCGTCAACGGCGTCATCCAGTACAACACCAAGACCCGCCAGGGCGGCGTGGTGCTGGACAACATCCGTTTCGTGGTCAAGGATGGGAAAATCGTCGAGGCCACCTGCGACGGCGACAACGACAAGCTGCAGGCGGCCCTGGATATTGACGAGGGGGCCCGCTATTTCGGCGAGTTCGCCTTGGGCGTGAACCCCTACGTCACCCAGCCCATGCTCGACACCCTCTTCGACGAGAAGATCGGCGGCAGCTTCCATCTGACTCCGGGCAACGCCTACGACGCCGCCTTCAACGGCAACAAATCGGCGCAGCATTGGGATATCGTCCTGATCCAGACCCCGGAGTGGGGCGGGGGCGAAATCTACTTCGATGGCCGGCTGATCCGTAAGGACGGACTTTTCGTGCCCGAGGAATTGCATGGTCTGAACCCCGAAAATCTCAAATAGCATGGTGTTTGTGCGATGAAAAAGCTGCATTCTGAAAGAGAGCTCGCGCGGTGTCGGGCGGGGAGTTCGTTCCTATTGGCGCTGTTGCTCTGCTTGTGCGTCACCGTGGGAACGGCCCGCGCGGCGCAGGAGCAGGAGGTGCAGGAGCACAGGGCGCAGGAGCACAGGGCGCAGGAGCATGCCTGGGCGCTGGGCTGGGATGACGGTATGACGTTGCGGTACCGTCTGGCTACCGACTGGGTCGTCAGCCTGGCGGCGGGACCGGACGATTATCTGCACAGGGCCGAGCTGCGGGCCACCCGCTTGGCCGACAGCGATGAGTTGCACGGCTTGCTGCAGATGCCCCAGGATGTGCGCGAGGAACACGGCTGGGCGCGCCTGCAACTGGATCGGGAACTGCGGCGCGAAGGCCCCTTCGTCATCAGAGGTTTCGGCGGGCTGACCTATGAGTGGTTCAACCACCAGGAAAGGCTCATCCTGCTCAACGACCTGGTCCACGACTACGACACCAGTGAACTGGATCGCCACACCGACCGCTGGATTCTGACCCTGGGGATGCGTCCGGCCTGGCAGGTCAAGGACTGGCTGACCATCGAAACCGCTTTCGGGCTGCGCTTCATTCATGATCACTGGGATCAGACCCTGAACCGGACCTACGCCGGGGTCAGCGGCCGCGATATCGAGATCACCGACGGCAAGGATCAGTATTTCCAGGATTTTGGTTGTGAAGGGGTCGCCTCGCTGCAGGTCTTTTTCTGGTTCTGGTAGGCGAGGCCCGTTTTTCCGGCGAGTTCATCCGGCGAGCTTATCTCTTGCAGGGGAGGAGACCGTCCAACATTTTTTAGCGAAAAGGTTGTCAATTATTTGACACAAAGAGCCTAAGTATTACTTATCCCAGATGCGTCGAAGTCCGCGTACTATGGTGCCCGGGACGGATGGTGAAACCGTCTGGGGCGATTTCCAGGAGAGACCGGCATGTCCGATAAAAAAGACAATCAGGAGCAAGCCCCCAAGGCGGTGGATCCCATTCAGGCATTGCGTGAGCGTAAGGCCAAACTGTATATGGGCGGGGGCGAGAAGCGTATCGCCAAGCAGCACGCGGCGGGTAAACGCACCGCCCGCGAGCGGCTGGCTCAGCTTTTCGACGTGGATACCTTCCACGAGACCCACCCCTTCATGAAGCACCGCTGCACCGATTTCGGCATGGCGGACAAGGAACTGCCCGGCGAGGGTGTCGTCACCGGTTACGGCCTGGTGGACGGCCGGCCTATCTACGCCGCCAGCCAGGACTTCACGGTGGCCGGCGGTGCCGTCGGCGAGGCCACGGCCCGCAAGATCAGCGATCTGCAGGACGACGCCACCAAAACGGGTGACCCCATCATCTTCATCAACGACAGTGGTGGCGCGCGCATCCAGGAGGGTGTGCAGAGTCTGGCCGGCTACGGCGATATCTTCTACCGCAACATCCGGGCCAGCGGCGTGGTGCCCCAGATCAGCATCATCAGCGGCCCCTGCGCCGGCGGCGCGGCCTACTCGCCCGCCCTGACGGATTTCATCATCCAGGTCCGGCACGAGGGCCAGATGTACATCACCGGCCCGTCGGTCATCAAGCAGGTCACCGGTGAAGAGGTCAGCGCCGAGCAACTGGGTGGCGTGGACAGCCACAGCCATTACTCCGGCGTGGTGCACTTCGTGGCCGAGAGCGGGGGCGAGGGCATCGAGATCGCCAAGCGCCTGCTCAGCTTCCTGCCCAGCAACAACACCGATGATCCTCCCTTCATCGAGGAATTCCACGAGGATGTGGTGGGCGAGGATGAGGCCATGAACCACATCATCCCGGCCAACCCCCGGGCGGCCTACGACATGCATGACATCATCCACCGTGTCGTGGACCGGGCGGACTTCATGGAGGTGCAGGAGCACTTCGCGCCCAACCTGATCGTGGGTTTCGCCCGCATCGAAGGCAGCTCCGTGGGCGTGATCGCCAACAACCCGCGCCACAAGGCGGGTGTCCTGGATATCGATTCCAGCACCAAGGGCGCGCGTTTCATCCGCTTCTGCAACGCCTTCAACATTCCCCTGGTGACCTTCGTGGATGTGCCGGGCTTCATGCCGGGCGTGCAGCAGGAGTACGGGGGCATCATTCGCCACGGCGCGAAGATGCTCTTCGCCTACGGCGCGGCCACCGTGCCCAAGATCACCGTGGTGGTCCGCAAGGCCTACGGCGGTGCCTATCTGGCCATGTGCGGCCGCAGCATGGGTGCGGACCGCGTGGCGGCTTGGCCCACGGCCGAAATTGCCGTGATGGGGGCCGAGGGTGCTGTCAATCTGCTTTATCGCAAGGAGATCGCCGCGTCGGATGATCCCGACGCCACCCGGCAGGAGAAGATGGACGAGTACAAGGAAAACTTCTCCACGCCCTACAAGGCGGCGGCCAGCGGCATGGTGGACGACGTCATCGAGCCGGCGGACACGCGCGCCTATGTGGCCCTGTCCCTGGAGATCCTCAAATCCAAGCGGGAAATGCGG
>PDQT01000004.1 GCA_002747875.1 bacterium DOLZORAL124_64_63 | reverse complement strand
TGGTGTGCCAGCGTCATGGTGGTGCTGTCGGACACAGCCACGTCCAGGCGGAAGTCGAGATCAAGCTCGTCGTAGCCGGTGTTTTTCATCCGGCCAACGGCGGAGTCGCGGATATCACCGAAGTTTTTGTTGGTGACACCGAAGAGAATCCCCCACTTGCCGCCCTGCCCGAAGGCGGTCTCAAGCCTGCCCACATGGCTCCGGCTGTTGGTGTCGAAGCGGTAGAAGGCGGCGTTCTCGTTAAACCATCCGGCGTCATGGCTGCGGAAGTCCGACGAGCGGGTGAGCGTGTTCAGGGTGCCACCGATGGCATCCGAGCCGAACAGCACGGAACCCTGCCCCTTGACCAGCTCAAGGCGGTCAATGGCGTAGCTGTCCACCGTGTTCCAGTACTGCACGGGGCCGCTGCGGAAAGTCGAGTTGTTGATTCTGACACCATCGACCAGCAGCAGGTTCTGGCGTCCGGTAAAGCCGCGGACAAAGGGCGAGCCGTGCCCGTGGGTGGTCTTCTGGATCATCACGCCCGGTGTGTCCCTCAGTGCCTCGGGAAGTGTGCGGATGGCATTTTCAAGCAGTTCGTCAGAGCCGATCACGGCGACGCTGTAGGGGGAATCCTTGAGTAATTCCTCCGTGCGGCTTGCGGAAATGACGGTCTCGGGAAGCTGCTCGGCAGCCATCGCGGCGGCGGAGCCCAACGTTAATAATAACGGGATGTGTGTTTTCATCAGGTTGGCGACGGTTTACGCGCGGGGTTTCTTAGGAAAAAAATCCGCCCGGTCAAGAGCCAAGCTGCCTGAGCAGGCTGTAGGGGTAAATGCCGGACGCATGGCCGTCTGCCCAGCCGACTTGCAGCGCATAGCCGCCGACCTGACGGACACGTAGCGGCTGGAAACTTTTCTCCGTGTGCCTCACCTTGGGTTTGGCCACCCGGCCGAGAGCATCCGGCTCACCCTGGCAGACAGCGCAAGGGCAGGCCTCCCTGAGCCGGCGCAGCTTGATGTAGTGCTCCTGCCCGTCGCTCCACGCGAGGGCAAGCTCGTCACCGATGACAACATTGCGGATAAGTTGAATAGCGGACATGGCGGGAGATAGAAGATGACAAGATTACTGCGGATTATAAGCCCTGTTTCCAAAAATCGCAGAACCAACCCGGACGATGGTGGAACCTTCTTCGATAGCTACCTCGTAGTCGCCGCTCATGCCCATGCTGAGGCCGGGGAGCGGGTGGCCGGTGGCGTGTTCCAGCTCGTCGCGGAGGCCGCGTAGCTTGGCGAACCACGGGCGGGCGTCCTCCGGCACGGTGGCTCTCGGAGGGATGCACATCAGCCCGCGGACGGTGAGGTGGTCGAGTGCCAGCAGGTCGCCTATTTCCAGCTTCAGGGCACTTGGCGCGTAGCCGTTTTTGCTTTCCTCGCCTGCGAGATCGACTTGCAGGTAGACGCCCGGCTTCAGGCCAAGTTCTCCGGCGATGTTCGAGGTGTGGCGTGCCAGCCTGAGGGAGTCGATGCTGTGGATCGTGCCAAACAGGGACAGAGCCTTGCGGACTTTGTTGCGCTGCAAGTGGCCGATCAGGTGCCAGTCGAGCTCTCCGGGCAGGGCAGGCACTTTGGCTCCGGCTTCCTGAACCCGGTTTTCACCAAAGCAGCGGTGCCCGGCGTCCGCCACTTCCGCGAC
>PDQT01000194.1 GCA_002747875.1 bacterium DOLZORAL124_64_63 | reverse complement strand
CCTGCCGGCACATGCCCTTGGGACGCCCCATGCGGCGGCTGTCGCCACGGGCCATGATCACCAGCAGATGCCGATCGGCCGCGCTCATGCCGGCTCCTGCGGGCGGTTCAGGCAGGCGGTGCGGAAGTGGGGCGCCTCTCCCCCGGATTCGAAGAAGGTCACCAGGGGCAGGCGCGGATCCGCCATGGCCCGGCCCACGAAGTCGAACAGGCCGATGCTGTCGTCCTGCGCTCCCAGCCCCCCCAGGGCCAGCACCGCCGGCACCTCTGGCGGCACCTGGGCCAGATACCCGTCCGGAGCCTGCAGCAAAGCCAGCAGATGGTCCCACAACCAGGGTTTTTCCGGATGCAGATCAGCCAGTCCCGGCAGGGCCGCCGCGTCGAAACGGTGCACCACCTCGGCGGCCCGCATCCCCACGGCGCCCACGCCCATGACAACCACCGCCAAAGAGGTGCGGTCGGGCCAGACGGGCTCCCACTCGCGGTAGAATTTCAAAGGCCGCTTGGCCGAGCCATCGGTTTCCACCAGGATGACATGGTCGGCAAAGATATCGCCCAGCTGGTCCACCTGTTCGGGGGGCAGGCCCCGCCATTTGCCCGCCTCATCCACGCCCGCGTGCAGGTACAGAGGCAACCCGCCGGCAGGCATGCCGCGTTCCTCGGGCCACAGACACGGCCGCACCCCCGGCACGGGTTCGCTACGGGTGGTGCAGGTCAGCAGAACGGGCACTCCCTCCCCTTGCAGTTGCCGGGCGCAGGCTCCCATCAGGCTGGTCTTGCCGCCGGAGCCGGCAAAACCCACCACATGGCCCCCCTCCCGGGGCAGATACAGATGCCAAGGATCCACGAAAGAGAAATTCAAGAGGCCACCTCGGAGTTCAGGATTTTCTCGTACCAGCGCACCACCCGGCGGCTCATGGCCTGCCGGGTGTAGAGTTCGGCGAAACGTTCCCGCCCCCGCTCCCCCATGGCCCGCGCCCGGCCACGATGACGCGCCAGGTCGCTGAGAGCCCGGGCCAGAGCCCGCGCGTCGCCCGGCGGCACCAGCGTGCCCGTGAGACCGTCCTGCCCCACATCCGGCACCCCGGTGGGCAGATCGCTGGCCACCACCGGCAGCCCCGCGGCCATGGCCTCCAACTGCACCAGCCCGAAGGTTTCGGAAGCGTCCAAGCTGGGCAGGACCAGGCCCGTGGCCCCGCTCATCTGCCGGGCCAGCTCGTCATCCGGCAGCGCGCCCAGGAAACGGACCCGCCCCTGCAGATCAGGGGCCTGCACCCGCCGACGCAGCCACCTTTCCAAAGGTCCTTCCCCCACCACCTTCAGGCGCACCTCAGGCCCGCACAGGGCCACCGCATCCAGCAGCACCTTCAGCCCCTTGTAGGGTACCAGACGCCCCACAAATAAAAACCCCTCCGCGTAGGTGGACCGCACCTGCCGCCAGGGTGAGCCGGCAATGCCGAACGGGATGACCGTCACCTTGGACTCCAGGGAGCGCAGATAAGGTGAGGCCCCCGCCAACCCCCGACTGGACACACACACACCGCAGCAACGCCGGTAAATCCCCATCTGCCAGGGCTGCAGAAGGGACGCCCCCAGCTTCTGCCGGGTGATATCCGCATGATGCCAGATGGCCAGGCGGGGCATGCGATCAGGTGCCAATCGGCTAAGCCCATCCCAAACGGCTAGGGCCAGCGGATTGGGCAGATGCAGATGCACCAGATGAGGTCGGAACTGCCGGATCTGCCGCAACAACAGCACGGGCAGCGACGGGTTGATGGGCTGGGAATGGAGCGTGGCGATGCGCTCGGCGCGAATCAGAACGCCCTTGCGCCCGGAAACCGGGCCGCCAATGGCTTCCTCACGCTGAGGACCGTCGTGCGAAGAAACGATGCTCCGCACCTGCAACCCCTCGTCCAGCAGACCTTCCAGAAGGTTCTGCAGCACCGTCTCCATGCCTCCCCGAAACGGGGAGTAGAATTTGCCCAGGTGAAGGATTTTCATGGCCTACATAGTAACGCCTGATAGCTGGTTGTCACAGTCCGGAAACTCTGCTAAGAATTGATCTGAATCATTCATCCAGATGAAACAACTGGAACCGTCAGGGCCGCTGGGCGGTCCGGATCATGGGGGTGGTCATGCCCTGTCCCAGCCTTGAGAGCCTCATTTCCCACCAGATCCAACAATGGAACGACCTGCGTCACCATCTGCAAGGCCAGCAGGAAAACGATCGTGGCCACCCCGGGCCCGTACTGACGGTATCCCGCCTGGCGGGCAGCGGTGGACGCACCCTGGCCACGGAGTTGGCCAAACGGTTGGGTCTGGACCTGCAGGACCAGAGCATGCTGCAAGACATCGGCATGACGGATCAGTGTTCCCGGGAACTGGTGTATATCGTGACCCGATTGGCCGAACGGGGCGGCGTGGTCTTTCTGGGTCGGGGCGCCCACCTGATTCTGAAGGAAAAGGCGGATCTGCGTATCCGGGTGGTGGCTCCCGATCAATGCCGGATTGAGAACCTGCGCCGGCGCCTGGAAATCACCCGCGCGGAAGCGCGCCTGCTGATCGAAGAAGCGGACCGGCGGCGACAGGATTTCGTGCGGAAGGCCTTCCACACCGAGCCCGGGCTGGCCGAGAACTACGATCTGATCCTCAACAGCCACCGGCTGGGCATGGACGGCATGATCGATCTGGTTCTGCAGGCCCTGCTGCAACGCCAGGTTCTGGACAGGCCCCGGGCCATGGGGGGTAGCGGCTGACCAGATCAGGGCATGCCCGGCCGGAAAACCAACCAAACGGACCAATTAACAGTAAAAACGGCCCCGCCTCATGCCGGCGGGGCCGTCTTCTTCCCAAAGAGGGAGCGGACAGGGGCTGAATTACATCATGCCGCCCATGCCGCCCATACCCCCCATGCCGCCCATGTCGGGCATGGCCGGAGCGGCTTCCTTCTCGGGCTCGTCGGTGACGCAGGCCTCGGTGGTCAGCAGCATAGCCGCGATGCTGGCGGCATTCTGCAGGGCGCTGCGGGTCACCTTGGCGGGATCGATGATCCCGGCAGCCATCAGATCCTCGTATTCCATCTTGGCGGCGTTGAAGCCGATGTTGGCTTTCTTCTCGCTGCGCAGATGGGCCACGACCAGGCTGCCCTCGATGCCGGCGTTCTCGGCGATCATCCGCACGGGCTCTTCCACGGCCCGGGCCACGATGTCCCGCCCGACGGCTTCTTCACCCGTGAGGTCCAGCTTCTGGATGTCCTTGGCGACGCGCAGCAGAGCCACGCCACCGCCGACGACGATGCCTTCCTCGACCGCGGCCCGGGTGGCGCTCAGGGCGTCCTCCACGCGGTGCTTCTTCTCCTTCATCTCGATCTCGGTGGTGGCACCGACCCGGATGACGGCCACACCGCCGGCCAGCTTGGCCAGGCGCTCCTGCAGCTTCTCACGGTCGTAGTCGCTGGTGGTCTCTTCGATCTGGGCGCGGATCTGGGCGATGCGGGCCTTGACGTCCCCGGCCTTGCCCTTGCCACCGACGATGGTGCTGTTGTCCTTGTCGATGGTGATCTTGGCGCACTGGCCCAGATCGGCGGTGGTGGTGTTCTCCAGCTTCAGGCCGGCGTCCTCGCTCATGACGCGGCCACCGGTCAAGATGGCGATGTCCTCAAGCATCTGCTTGCGGCGGTCGCCGAAGCCGGGAGCCTTCACCGCGGCGATGTTCAGCGTGCCGCGCAACTTGTTGACCACCAGGGTGGCCAGGGCCTCGCCGTCCACATCTTCGCTGATGATCAGCAGGGGACGGCCCATCTGCGCAACCTTCTCCAGGATGGGCAGCAGGTCCTTCATGTTGCTGATCTTCTTGTCGTGGATCAGGATCAGGGGCTCGTCCATCTCGACGCGCATCTGCTCGGCGTTGGTCACGAAGTAGGGGCTCAGGTAGCCGCGGTCGAACTGCATGCCCTCGACCACGTCCAGCTCCATCTCGGTGCCCTTGGCTTCCTCGACGGTGATGACGCCGTCCTTGCCCACCTTGTCCATGGCCTCGGCGATCATCTCGCCGATGGTGCTGTCGTTGTTGGCGCTGATGGCGGCGACGCTGGCGATGGTCTTGCCGTCCTTGACCTGCTTGCTCAGCTTCTTGAGGCTGGCCACGGCGACGTCGGTGGCCTGCTCGATGCCGCGCTTGACGAACATCGGGTTGGCGCCGGCGGCCAGGTTGCGCAGGCCCTCGGTGATCATGCTCTGGGCCAGAATGGTGGCGGTGGTGGTGCCGTCACCGGCCACGTCGTTGGTCTTGCTCGCCACTTCCTTGACCATCTGGGCGCCCATGTTCTGGAAGGGCTCCTTCAGCTCGATCTCCTTGGCGATGGTGACACCGTCGTTGGTCACCAGCGGAGAACCGAACTTCTTGTCCAGGATGACGTTCCGACCACGGGGGCCGAGGGTGATCTTGACGGTGTTGGCGAGGGCATCGACGCCCTTCTTCAGCTGATCGCGGGCTTCTTCGTTGAAGTGGATCATCTTGGCCATGGTATCTGACTCCTTCTTTCAGTGAACCGGCATCATGAAGCCGGAAAAATTCTTTATTCGATCTCCGGTGCGGCGGTGCTAGCCCAGGATGGCCAGAACGTCGCTCTCGCGCAGGATCAGGTAGTCGTTGCCTTCCACGTTGACCTCGGTGCCGGCGTACTTGCCGTACAGCACCACATCGCCAACCTTGACCTCAAGGGCCACCCGATCGCCGTTATCCGCCACGTTACCGGGGCCGGCGGCCACGATCTTGCCCTGCTGGGGCTTTTCCTTGGCGGTATCGGGAATGATGATGCCACCCTTCATGGTCTCTTTTTCCATGGGGGCCACGATCACACGATCAGCCAAGGGTTTGATGTTCAGAGCCATTATCTTCCTCCATCAGAATTCGGCCACCCCGCAAGGCGGCGCGCGTTCCGTTCCGGTTATCCGGGCCGCGTTAGCAGTCCCGGCCTTCGATTGCTAATCGAGTGGCAATATACAGGCCCCACCCTCCCCCGCAAGGGATTTCGCCCCGAAAAGCAGAAAAAATGAGTTAGAACTGCCAGGCGTGTCATATTGGCAGTCAGAACTGTCTAAAATGTCTTAAAAGTGGTCATTTTTGCCGAGAAATGGCAGTCTGAGGCGTTTCGGAATTTTCCGCCCTGGCGCCGGTCCCGATACAACCGCCAATGAAGGTTAGAGCTGAGAGTTGTGCCCCTGAAATTGTTGGCCGCACTCTTCTTGCCCTGTCCAGGGTATGGAGATCTACGGCAAAAACTTCCAGCCACCGCGCTGCCCAAGACGTAACTGCAAGGCCCACAAAGGGTACGACAACCCCCTGCAGTGGTCCAAATGGGGCACATACACCAAAAAGCCCTCAGGACAGTGTATACAACGGTTCAAATGCAAGGTCTGTGGTGACACCTACAGTAGACAAGCCTTCAACTGGGACTACTGGCTGAAGAAGCCCCAAAACCTCCAGACCCTCGTGATGTCCGCCGTTGGAGGCGCCTGCAACCGCCAAGTGGCCCGGATCCTCGGTTGTTCCTCCACGACCGTGGACCGTCAACTGGCCAGGGTCGCCCGCCAAGCCGCCATCTTCCACTGGAGCATGGTCGAAAAGGCCGCCCCTCCCACGGAGATCGAGATCGACGGCTTCGAGACCTTCGAGCTAAGCCAAT
>PDQT01000262.1 GCA_002747875.1 bacterium DOLZORAL124_64_63 | reverse complement strand
CTTGGTATAGCCGATCTTCCCTTCCTCCATCTCCTTCTTCAACCGAGGCAGCTTTTCCAGCTTCCGCGCCAGATGCAGAAAATTCCCCGTCCGCGTCTTGGAGAACTCCAATTCCACCGCCGCATACTGATAAACGGAGCCATACCCCAGTTCCTTATAAAGCTCCCTCTCCACAATCTCCTTGAACCACAAAACGGCACCGTGCCGCGCCTGGTCCATGGCCCGCACGGCCCTCTTCAAACAAGCGCTAACTTCGGCGGCAGACTGATCGGGAACGAAAGAATCAACAGCAAGAATACTCATGGCAGGCCTCGGCAATCTCTGGCATAAGTGGGCGGGAGGAGTGATAAACTTAATATACAAAACAAAGACAAAAAGCGCCAGTAAAACATTGTCCAAAAATCAATTATTTCCATACCAAAACCCCACAAACCACCCCCATCCCACCCAAAACTACCCGCCGGCGGGCACTTACTACCACAAAAAAACAACCAAAACCACCTGCTTGCAGCGTCCACCCACCCCTCCACCCAAAGCCCCCCCGAACAAGAACCCCGACCAGCCACACGCTATGCCGCCGCTCTCCAGCCCCTATCCCCATCTTGACGGGGCGTGGGAACCAATGCTAGTCTACAGAGTAGAACGGAGGGCTCAGCCGTTCCCAGCACTGCATCTGACCGTCTTGCCCTAGGCGCCTGCCTTCATGGCAGGTCTTGTTGGGCTATTTTTGTATGCCCCCATCTTTTTCCGCGAGGTGCCGCTCATGATCCGTCGCCACTCTTTTCCCGCCATCCGGCCTTTGGTCCTGTTGCTGCTGGGGCTGCTGGCTTTTTCCGCCTTCCTGATCGGTTGCCGGGACGATGAACCCGTCAACCCGGATGACCTGCGGCCCGGCGAATTGATGGTGGCCGCCACCTTGCCCGAAAACGCAGAGCTGGATCTGGGCCGCAGTCTGGGGCTGCGGTTGGCGCGGGCCGAGGCGGAGAAAGACTCGGTCATGACCGTGGATCCCGCGTCGGTGGCGGCCATCGAGCCGGCCATCGACGGCACCTGGGCTTGGGGGCCGCGCGGGGGCCTGCATTTTCACCCCGAGGTGCCTTACCAGCCCAACACCCGCTATCGGGTGACGCTGGATGCCGGGGCCTTGGCCAAGGCGGGCCTGAAACTGCGCGGGCCCCGCACCTTCGATTTCACGGCGGCCCCGTTCCGCCTGTGGTACCTGAGCATAGAGCGCCTGCGGGTGGGCCAGAACCCGCCCGAACACCAGGTCGAATGCCGGGTGGGCTTCTCCTATCCCGTGGCTCCCCAGCAACTCATGGAGCATCTGCACGCCGAGCTGGAAGACCACGGTCCGGTGCCCTTGGTGCTGGAGACCACCGAGACCAGCGACGAGCTGCGTTTCCGTAGCGAAGTATTCACCAGCGATCGTGAGGATCGCGTTTTCCGCGTCACCGTTGGTGAGGGTCTGGTTCCGGCCCTGGGCGGCGAACCCCTGGGGGCCGCCGAGGAAAGAACCCTCACCGTGCCGGCCCTGGAGCGCCTGGAGATCGAGGAAGTGGACCTGGGCAGCGATGGCGAAAAGCACACCCTGACTTTCTCCTTCAGCGAGACCGTGGAACCGGAGGACCTGCGGCAGCATCTGAAAATTGAACCCGAGGTGCCCAATCTGCGCTACACCGGAACGTGGAATCGAGTCGTCCTCAGGGGCGACTTCGAGACGGGCCAGTCCTACACCCTGCACCTGGACGGGAGCCTGGCCGCCCAGAGCGGTCTGCTTCTGGAGAAGGACTTCCAGCGCACCGTGACGCCCCAGGATCTGGATCCCCTCGTGCGCATCACCGGGCCCGGCAATTATCTGAGCCTCAAGGGCGAGGGGCGCGTCGGCATCGAGACCATCAACCTGGACAGCTTCCAGTTGACGGTGCAGCGCGTCTTCCCCAACAACCTGGTGCCCTTCTTGCAGAAGGTGAGCCTGCAGGCCGACAGGACCTGGTACTACGGGTGGGATCTGGAAGATCAGGGACACACCCTTTTCACGCGCAAGATCAAGGTGGCGCCGGGCGCGCCCAACAAGCTGCAGACCACGCCCGTGGAACTGGGCGATGTGCTGGCCCGGGACAGCCGTGGCATCTTCCGCCTGCAGGTCAGTCCCGATGCGGACAGCCGGAACGAGGACAGCCGCTGGCTGGTGGCCACGGATTTGGGCTTGGTGGCCAAGCGCTCGGAAGATCTGGTGGAAGTGGCCGTGGCCTCCATCAGCCGTCTGGCCCCGGTGCCCGGCGTGCGGGTGCGGGTCTTGAGCCGCAACAACCAGGAGCTGGCCGCCGGCCGCACCGATGAGCAGGGTCTGGTCCGCTTCCGCGGTCTGGACCCGGAGGACGCGGGCAGCCGTCCCTTCGTGGTGGTGGCCACCCAGGGCAGTGATCTTAGCTTCCTGGCCTTCGATGAGACGGCCATCCCCACCGCCGACTACGACGTGGGCGGAGTGAACGTGCCGGAGAAGGGCTACCGGGCCTTCATGTACGGCGACCGCGACATCTACCGCCCGGGCGGAACCCTGCACCTGGCCTGGATGGTGCGCGACGCCGATCTGCAGCCCGCTCCGGACATCCCTCTGAATCTGGAGATCCTGGGACCCGGAGGCGAAGAGTTCGCCACCACGCGCGTCATTTGCGACGCGGCCGGCTGTGGCGAGTACGAGGCGGCCATCCCCCGCTGGGCGCAGACCGGCCGCTACACGGCCGTGCTTTCCCTGGGCGAGGACCGTCCGCTGGGCGGGGTCCGTTTCTCCGTGGAGGACTTCCTGCCCGACCGCATGAAGGTCACCGGCACCTTGTCGGCCGACGGCGTTCCGCCCACGGTGGTGGGCCCGGACGCGAGCCTGGAGTTGTCCGCCCAGGCCATGAGCCTGTTCGGCCCGCCCGCCGCCGGGCGTCAGGCCGAGGCTTCCGTCTGGTTCCGCCATACTCCGGTGAGCATGCCCGGTTACGAGGAATTCCATTTCGGGGTCGGCGGCCACAGGGAGCTGCCGCCGCGCCGGAACCTGGGTTCCGTCAAGACCGATGACCAGGGACGGGCCTCCTGGGATGTGCCCCTGCCCGAGGCGCCCGATTTCCAGGGCTGGTTGCGCCTGACCGCTCTGGTGAAGGTGACCGAGTTGGGGGGCGGACGGGCCGTCAGCAGCACCGTCGAAACCGATTTCGCTCCCGTGGACCGTGTCCTGGGCCTACGCGACCTGGACGAAGGCGTCAGCGACTACCGCGAACCCGGCCAGCCCGTTTCCTTCGAGGCGGTGCTGCTGGATCTGGCCGGCCAACCCCAGGCCGATCCGGCGGCCCAGGTCCGTCTGCTGCGCCGCAACTGGCGCACCGTCCTGAAGAAGGGCGGCTCGGGCGGCTACCGCTACGTCAGCGAATACGATGAAAAACTGGTCTCCGAGTCCGTCTTGGCCCTGAAGGCCGGCCCCACGGCTCTGGAGGTCACGCCCACCAGCCACGGCAGCTACCGCCTGGAGGTGGTCAGCGGTGACGGGAAGGTGCGCGGCTCGGTGAACTTCTACGTCTACGGCTTCGGGTACTCGCCCTGGGCCATGAGCAACCCCGAAAAGGTGAATCTGAAGCTGGACCAGAAAAGCTACGCCGCCGGCGGCTTGGTCACCGCCTCGGTGGAGGCCCCCTTCCCGGGCCTGATGCTGGTGACGGTGGAGCGCGAGAAGGTCTTCAGCCGCCAGTGGGTGCGCTTGGAAGAAAACACGGGCACCGTGAAGATCCGTCTGCCCAAGGACGCCGCGCCCAACGTCTACCTGACGGCCACCTTGTTGCGCCCCCTGGACGAGCTGGATCCGCGCGCCCCGGCCCGCGCCTTCGGCGCCCAGCCCATCTTCCTGGATCGCGGCCCGCGCACCCTACCCGTGGAAATGGTCACGGTGGAGTCCATGCGCCCCCGGCAGCCCCTGAAGGTGCGCGTGAAGCTGCCCGCCGATCCGGCGCCCATGCGCCTGACGGTGGCGGCGGTGGATGAGGGCATCCTGCAGCTGACCGACTACGAGACGCCCTCGCCCCTGGAGCACTTCCTGGCCCGCCGCCGGCTGGGGGTGACCACCTTCGATATCTGGTCCCTGCTGCTGCCCGAGTTCGAGCGTGTCCAGCGCAAGAGCGCCGCCGGTGGTGGTATGGAAATGTCCGCGGCGTTGGAGCAGGCCAAGCGCTTGAATCCTCTGGCCGCGAACCGCGTCAAGCCCGTGGCCCTGTGGTCCGGTCTGCTGGTCGGCAAGCCCGGCTGGCAGGAGATCAGCCTGGACGTGCCCCAGTTCAACGGCAGCCTGCGCGTGATGGCCGTGGCCACGGCGGGGGACCGTTTCGGTAGCGCCCAGGATCATGTGCGGGTGGCCGATCCCCTGGTGCTGAGCCCCAGCCTGCCGCGCTTCCTGGCGCCGGGCGACCGGTTCGCCGCCCCGGTGCCGGTCTACAACGCTTTGGACGGCGCGGCCGGCGAAGCGGTGGACGTGACCGTGGACCTGACGTTGGCGGGACCCGTCGAGGCCGCTCCGCAGGCGTCTCTGACGCGCACCGTGCCCATCGCCCGGGGGGCCGAGCAGGTGAGCTGGTTCGATCTGCAGGCCGGCAACGAGGTGGGCGTGGCCAAGGTCACTTTCGGGGCCCGCGCCGGGGATGAGAGCGTGTCCATGACCACGGAGCTGCCCGTGCGTCCGCCCCACGCCCTGGAGACCCGGGTGACCAGCGGTAGCCTGCGGGCCGCCAAGGCCCAGGTCTCTTTGAACCCGGACTGGTTGCCCGGCACCAACGTGACGACGATCACGGTGGCCGCCAACCCCGCCGCGGCCTACGGGGCGGCTCTGCCCTTCCTGCTGCGCTACCCCTACGGTTGCCTGGAACAGAAGACCAGCAGCTGCTTCCCGTTGCTGCACTTCGGCGCCCTGGCCGCCAGCCTCGCGCCGGGCCAGTTCGGCCGACACGACGGCGATTATTTCATCAACAGCGGCCTGGATTATCTGGCCACCCTGTACCGTCCGGGCACCGGTTTCGTGATGTGGCCCGGCGGCGGTTATGACAACCGCAACCCCTTCGCCACCGTCTACGCCACCCATTTCCTGGTGGAAGCCAAGAAGGCGGGTTACGTGGTGCCGGAAGGGATCCTGGCCAAGGCCCTGCGCGACATCGCCGCTTACGCGCGTAGCGGCACCTACGGCTGGCCCGATCGCTGGACCGACTCCCACCGCCTGGTCACCCGCGCCTACGCCTGTTACGTGCTGGCGGTGGCCGAAGCGCCCGAGCGTGGGGCCATGGATCAGCTGCTGCGGGACGAGTGGCGCAATCTGTCGGCCGCTTCCCGCACCCATCTGGCCGGGGCCTACGCCCTGACGGGCAACCGCGCCCGTTTCGAGGAATTGCTGCCCGCGGTGGACGCCCCGGTGGACGACACCCGCGCCACGGGCTTCACCTGGCGCAGCGCGGCCCGGGACGAGGCCATGCGCCTGGAGGTCCTGGCCACGGTGGCTCCGGACCACATCCAGGTGCCGCGTCTGATGCAGCGCCTGGGCCAGCGCGCCGAGAACGGGCGCTGGTACACCACCCAGGAAAACGCCTTCGCCCTGCTGGCGCTGGGCAAGCTGGCCGCCGCCGGCCGTCTGGAACCGGCCAGCGGCACGGTGCTGGTGGGCGACCGGGAGGTGGGCTCCTTCCAGGGCGAGGACTTCAGCATCCAGAGCCGGGAATGGGCCGGCCGGACCGTCACCATCCGCACCGAAGGGACGGGCACCGCCTGGTACTCCATCCGGGACGAGGGCATCCCCGTCACGCCCGCCGTCAGCGAGCTGGACGCCGGCCTGACGGTGCGGCGCGAGTACTTCGACACCGAGGGAGAGCCCGTCGACCCCCTGGCCATCCGTCAGGGCCAGACCCTGGTCTGCCGCCTGCTGCTGCAGAGCGACAAGGGGTCGGTGGAAGACGTCGTCATCTCGGATCTGGTGCCTGCCGGTCTGGAGATCGAGAATCCCCGCCTCAGCCGTGACGGTGGCTATGAATGGGTCCAGGAGGACGCGGCGGACTACCGCGCGCTGCCGGTGGACCATCTGGAGGTGCGGGATGATCGGCTGCTGCTCTTCACCCGGGCCACGGCCCAAACGGCGGTTTTCCACTACACCTTGCGCGCGGTCACGGCCGGGCATTTCGTGCTGCCGGCGGTGCGTGCCGAGGCCATGTACGATCCCGAGGTGATGGGCATTTCCGGTGCCGGTGAGATCCAGGTTGAACGTCCCTGACGGCATGCGGCCGGGTCCCTGGCGGCGGCGCTTCCTGCGCCTGGTCATCCTGCTGGTTCTGCTGGGCGTGGTCTGGTGGCTGGGCCTGAAGCTGGCCCCGCCGCCGGACCCGTACGCCGTGCGTCCGGCCGGGGTGCGGATCCTGGACCGGGAGGGCCGCCTGGTGCGCGGTTTCCTCAGCCCGGATGAGAAAAGGCGCTGGCGGCTTGGCCTGGCGGAAATCAGCCCCGAGCTGATCACGGCCGTGCTGCACCACGAAGACCGCGGCTTCCGGCGGCATCCCGGGGTGGATGCGGGGGCTGTCGCGCGCGCGGCCTGGAGCAACCTGCGCGCCGGGCGGGTGGTCAGCGGGGCTTCCACCATCACCATGCAGCTGGCCCGGTTGACCGAACCGCGGCCGCGCACCCTGGGTGCCAAGCTGCACCAGATGGTGCGGGCGCTGCAGTACGAATCGCTCTACTCCAAGGACCAGATCCTGGAGATGTACCTGAACCTGGCGCCCTACGGCGGCAACGTGGAGGGGGTGGGCCCGGCGGCGCGCGTCTTCTTCGGCAAGCCGGCGGCGGAGCTGAGCTGGGGTGAGGCTTGCCAACTGGCGGTGCTGCCCCAGTCGCCCCTGGCCCACGATCCGGTGCGCCGGCCCGCGGCCGCTCGCCAAGCGCGTGACGCGCTGGCGGACCGCCTCCTGGCGGCGGGTATCATCGCCGCGGAAACCCACCGGGAAATCCATTCCAGCCCCTTGCCCACCGAGCGCCGGCCCGCCCCCTTTGCCGCGCCCCATTTCAGCCGCTGGGCGCGGAATCGCCATCCCGGCCAGGACAACCTCCGCACCACCCTGGACCTGACGCGTCAGGAGCAGGCGCGCCGCATCCTGGCCGACCACGCGCGCCGCATCCGCCCGCTGGGGGTGGAGCAGGCGGCGGCCGTGGTGCTGGACGCGCTCACCGGGGAAATCCGCTGCATGGTGGGCTCGGGCGGTTTCCGGGACACGGAACATCAGGGCCAGGTCAACGGGGCCACGGCCCCGCGCTCACCCGGTTCCACCCTCAAGCCCCTGGTCTATGCCCTGGCCTTCGATCGTGGCCTGACCACCCCGGATCAGTTCATCGAGGACGTGCCCCGTTTCTTTGCCGACTACAGCCCCCGCAATTACAGCGGCCGCTTTTCCGGGGCGGTGCGTTGCGGAGACGCTTTGCAGCGCTCCTTGAACGTGCCGGCGGTGACCCTGGCGGCGGATCTGGAAAAGACCCAGGGGGGCGGGCTGCATCGCTTTCTGCAGGATGCCCGTATCGCCAGCGTGAACCGGCCCGCCGGGCACTACGGTCTGACGCTGGTGCTGGGCGGGGGCGAGGTGGACCTGCTGCATCTGGCCTCCCTGTACGGTTTGCTGGCCCGCCACGGCCGCTGGTTGCCGGTGCGGGATCTGGTGGAGGCGGACGCGGACACGTCCGGGCGTCGGCTGCTGGGCGAGGGTGCCTGCTGGCTGACTCTGCGCGAGATGCAGGGGGTGCGCCGACCGGAACCGGAGCGCGTCTGGCAAAACCGCGCCGATCGGCTGGCGGTGGCCTGGAAGACGGGCACCAGCTTCGGCTACCGGGATGCCTGGAGCGTGGGTGTGGTGGGCGATTACGTGGTGGCCGTCTGGGTGGGGAACTTCGGCGGCGCGGGCTCGCCCCACCTGAAGGGCGCCGAGCTGGCGGCTCCCCTCCTGTTCGCCCTGATCGAGGGGCTGGGGCTGCCGGGCGAGGGGGCCTGGCAGCGGCGTCCCGACGGTGTCCTCAAACGGGAGCTTTGCGCCCTGAGCGGCCTGCCGCCCGGCCGGCACTGCCCGGGCCGCACCGAGGGTTTCTTCTTGCCCGGTGTGAGTCCGGCCGGGGCTTGCGGCATCCATCGGGCCATCCAGGTCGACGCGGCCAGCGGCCTGGTGGTGTGCAGCCGTTGCCGGGGCGATGCCGAGCTGGAAGAACGGGTCGTGGAGTGGTGGCCGCCGGAGGTGGCCAGCTACCTGGCCGCCGGTCGCCTGAGCGGAGAGGTGGTGCCGGCGCACAACCCCGCCTGCCCGGTCTTCGGCCAGGGGCAGGCCCCGGTCATCGCCAGCCCTCGGGACGGCCGGGAGTACATCCTGCGGCGCGGCGTGCCCCGCCAGGACCAGGCCTTGGCCCTGAAGGTGGACGTGGGGCCGGAAACCCATCAGGTCTGGTGGTTTGTGGACGGGGTGCTGGTGGCCAAGGGCGATCCCGCCGCGCCGACCTTCGTGGTCCCGCCGGCGGGCAACCCGCGCATCACCGTGGTGGATGAAGCGGGCCGTTCCCACACCGTGCGCATCCGCGTGCGGGATGAAACCGGGGACGTCAAAGGTCGGACTTGATGGCCCCGGTCACCGGATCCACGTAGACCTTCACCTGACGATAGAACTTGACGCGTGCCCGCCCCTCGGCGATTTCCCGCAGCAGGCGGTCCAGGCAGCCGCCCAGATCCTGGATCTGCTCCGTCAGGGTGGCCAGGCGTTCGCCCATGGCCGCGGCCTCATGGCCCTCCAGGCTCAGGGCGGCTTCGGCCACGTGGTAGTGCTTGAGCATCAGCACGCTCAAACGGTCGATGATGCTGCCGGGCGATTCGCTGTTCAGGGGCGCGTCCTGGTTCAGGGCCCCGCCTTGTTTCAGCCCCGTGAAGATGATGTCGTCCAGGCTGTCCACCGTCTGCACCCGCCGACGATTGGAGGCGTCGATGCCGCGCTTGATGGCGCCCAGGGCCTCGTCGCCCACCCCGTGGTCGCGGCTCTTGTCTTCCTCGTGCCACTGGAAGGTGTTGATCAACTGCAGGCGCTCGCAGGTGGCGGCCCAGCCTTCGGCTTCCCGGGGGGCCAGGGCGGCCAGGGCGCTTTCCCAGGTGGTGATGCCGGCCTCGGCCTCATGCCAGCGGCGGATCACCGTCTCCTGGTTCTGCCGCACCTTGGCGAAGGACGCGGGGACGAGGCTGGGGTCGAGGGGCCGGGGTGGGGTCATGGGCGTTCTCCTGTGTGTGGGGGATGGGCCTTACGGTAGTTGCGCGGGGGGCCGGGTGCAAGATGGGTTTTTCGCCGGCGGGTTTGCGCCGGCGGGCCTTTCGATAGTTTGCCCTTTTCGGTGGCTTGTCCTTTTCAGTGGCTTGTCCTTTTCAGTGGCTTGCCGCGCGCCCGGCGGTTAGAATCTCCAGGCCAACCCCATCGCCAAGTAAAGGACACTCCATGATCCATGACCACGGAACCGTCGGCCACGTGTTCAAGCAGGCCCACCTGGGCGGTGACCGCAACTTCTGTTATCTGATCGGCGACAAGGCCTCCGGCGAAGGGATCGCCGTCGATCCCGGTTTTGACGCCCCGGCCTTCGCGGCCCTGGCCGCGGCGGAGGGCCTGACCATCGGCCACATCCTGTTGACCCACACCCACGCCGACCACTGCGCCGAGGCGGAGCGGCTGGCGCGGATGACCGGGGCCGGCATCTGGGCCGGCTCCACCGATCCCGTGCGGCAGGCCCGCCTGCTGACCGACGGGCAGGAAATCCCCCTGGGCCGGGAATCCGTCCGGGCTTTGGCCACGCCGGGCCACGCCCCGGACCACTTCTGCTTCCTGTGGCGGGACAAGCTGATCACGGGGGATCTGCTCTTCTGCGGCAAGATCGGGGGGACGGGCTCCTACTTCCCGGGTTCGGACGCCGCCATCCAGTACGCCAGCTTGGCGCGTATCCTGAAACTTCCCGACGTCACCTTCGTCTTTCCTGGACACGATTATTACGGCGGTCCCGGCAAGCGGCCGCACAGCACCATCGGCCATGAGAAGGAAACCAACCCCTTCCTGACGGTGCCGGACTTCGCGGCCTTCATCCATCTGAAGGAGAACTGGGCCCGGTACAAGAAAGAGCACGGGATCAAGTGAGCGCGACGATGGAGAGAAAAGGGGCCCTGGCCTGGCGGTGCATCGGGCTCAGCCTGGTGGCCCTGGTCCTTGTGGGCGGGCTGTCCATTCTGAAGCTGGAGGGCTCGGGTTTCGGCACGGCGTTGGTGAGGAACCTCAGCAGTCTGCTGCTGGCCGCTTCCTGGTTGTTGTGCGCGCGCTTCCTGCTGCTGAAAACCTGGTGGCCGCGGGTGGCGCTGGGCGTGCTGGTGCTGGCGTTGCTGAGCAGTCAGCTGGGGGGCAAGGCCGGGCTGGCGCTGGGCGTCTTCCTGTCCGGGCTCGTGCTGATGACGCGTTCGCTGGCGGCCTGGCGCCTGATATCGGCCCGGCGGCGGGCGGTGGGCTTCGGCCTGGGGCTGGTGGCGCTTTTCATCCTCTTCACCTGCACCGGGGTGTGGGGCGTGGAGACGGAACAGGGCCGCCGGCTGACCTGGCTGACCAAGCTGGGGCTCTGGTCCCTGCTTTCCCTCATCGTTTTCTGGCTGCTTTCCGCGTTCCACCTGGCGGTGCGCATGCGGCTGCACTTTCTGCGTCTGCGCCCCAAGCTGACCATCAGCGCCTTCCTCATCGGCTTCGTGCCCCTGGTGCTGGTGGTGGTGTTGGGGTCCCTGGTTTTCTACCTGGGGTTGGGGGGTAGCCGGGCCCAACGTTCCATCTATATCCTGGAATCCTGGCGGGAGATGGCCGCCGGCGGCAACAACATGGCCGGGGCGCCCTTCGACACCACCTTCTGCTGGCCCACGTCCTGCGCGCAGCCTCCGGCCACGGGGCAGGTGTCCGTGGCGGCCCCCGATTTTCTGGAGAAGTTGAGCCCCCTGGTGCCCAGCGGGCAGGACACCACCGCCTGGTTCCTGGGGGACGGGAATATCTGGCTCATGCGCTGGACGGGCCCGCGCGAGGAGCGCTCGGTGCAGGCCTGGCTGCTTGGGACGCGCTCCCTGGAATACCTTTCGCGCATGGTCCGCGCGGGGGTGGATGTCACCCGGATAGCCGCCGCCATCAACGATGGCGGCGTGCGCTTCGACGCCGCTGAAGACAACGGGTTCTACACTTTCCCCGGCCGTCGCGCCTACTTCCGCGAGTTGGAGCCGGAAAGCCGTTTCTGGGAGAGTTGGCGCTACTTCGGTGGCGGGCTGTTGCCCATCCACCGCGTCAGCCGAGGAACCCTGAAGAGCAACACCCTGATGGTGAATCTGCGCGTGGGTTGGGCCGACCTGCAGGACGAATACCTGCGCGGCGAGGACAACCTGAACGTCGTGGCTCTGTGGGTTGTGGTGGTGTTGGCCTTCCTCTTTCTGACCATCGAGGTTTTCGCCTTCTTCTTCGGGGTGCGCATTTCCGAGGGCTTCGTGCAGGCGGTGCACAGCCTGCACCGCGGGACCCGGGCCCTGGCCCAGGGAGAACTGGACACCACCATCGACATCCCCAACGAGGATGAATTCGGCGACCTGGCCGCCAGCTTCAACGAGATGACCGTGGCCATCCGCCAGGGACGGCGGGACGCTCTGGCCAAGGAACGCCTCACGCGGGAGATGGAGACCGCGCGGGAAATCCAGGAACGCCTGCTGCCCGGCCGGGAACTCCGTCTGCAGGGCTTCGAGATCACCGGCACCAGCATCCCCAGCCGCGAGGTCGGCGGGGACTACTTCGATTTCATCCTGCGCGATCAGGACAGCATCGGCGTGGCCATCGGCGACGTGTCGGGCAAGGGCATGCCCGCGGCTCTGCTCATGAGCAACCTGCAGGCCAGCCTGCACGGGCAGGTCATCCACCCCAGCAGCGTGGCCGAGGTGGTGGGCCTGGTCAACAACCTGATCGTCGCCTCCACCGATACGCACATGTTCGCCACCTTCTTCTACGGGCTGCTGGATCTGGTCCGGGGCACCTTCGTCTGCGCCAACGCCGGCCACAATCCGCCGCTGCTGTTGCGGGCGGACGGCACCCTGGAGACCCTGCAGACCGGCGGCCTGCTGCTGGGCATGCTGCCGGATCAGGAATACCAGCAGGAGACGGTGACCCTGGAACCGGGGGATGTGGTGGTGCTTTATACCGACGGCATCACCGAGGCGGTGGGCCCCACGGCCGAGGAAGAGGATATCGAGGCCATGTTCGGCGAGGAGGCCCTGGAGGAGGTGGTGCGCCGCCACGCGCATCTGCCCGCCGCGGGTATCAAGAAGGCCATTCTGGAGGCGGTGGCCCGCCATACCGAAGGCCACGAGCAGAGCGACGACATCACCCTGGTGGTGATCCGCCGGCAAACCTGAACTCGCGTGCCGGTCATGACGCCGAAGGGCCGCCTTGCCGGCGGCCCTCTGCTTCGGCGGGAATGACGGCCCGGCTACTGCCCCCAGTTGTCTTCCGTCAGGAGGATGATCTCTTCGACCGGGGGCTCGGGCGCGCCGGCGCTTATCGGATCGGGTGCCGGCTTCGGCCGGGGGGCGGCCTGGGGGCGCGCCGGGCTGGCGGGCGTACCGGTCTGGCGTTTGGTGGCCCGGTGCCGGTTGATCTGGGGTTTGGGACTCGGAACAGTCGGTGTCTGAACAGTCGGTGTCTGAACAGTCGGCGTCTGAACAACCGGCGTCTGCGCGGCCGGGCGCGCGGCCACGGCGGCCCGGGGTGAGCCCTTCAGCTTGAAGGTGGCCAGCATCTCCTTCATGTTGGCGGCCTGGCTGGAAAGCTCCATCGCCGCCGCGGCGCTTTCCTCGGCGACGGCGGTGTTCTGCTGGGTCACGTTGTCGATCTGGTCCAGACCGGCGGTCACCTCGTTGATGCCCTGCGCCTGGTTCTTGCTGGCCTGATCGATTTCCGCCACCAGGTCGCTGACCTTGGTGACCCCGGTCACGATCGCGTCCAGGGCCTCGGCCGTGCGACCGGCGATCTCCGAACCCTTCTGGGTCTTCTCCACCGAAACCTCGATCAGCTCGGCGGTCTCACGGGCGGCCTTGGCGCTGCGGCCGGCCAGGTTGCGCACCTCCTCGGCCACCACGGCAAAGCCCTTGCCCGCCTTGCCGGCACGGGCGGCCTCGACCGCCGCGTTCAGGGCCAGCAAATTGGTCTGGAAGGCGATGTCGTCGATCACCTTGATGATGTTGGAGATGCTCTCGCTGCTTTCGCTGATCTCCTGCATGGCGCTGACCATCTCGTTCATCTGGCGGCTGCCGTGTCGTGCCCCGTCACGCGCCTCGACCGAAATCTGGTTGGCGCTGGCGGCGTTGTGGGCGTTGTCGTTGACCTGGCCGGTCATCTCCTGCATGGAGGCGTTGATCTCCTGCAGGCTGCTGGCGCTGGTGGTGGCGTTCTCGGACAGGTGGGTGCTGCTGTTGCTCACTTCGTGGGCGGCGCCGGCGATCTCATCACCCGCCACGGATATCTGCCCGATGAGGTTGCTCATGGCCTGGTTGGTCTGGGCCAGCGGTTTGGCGATCAGGCCTTCGGTCTGGAAGGTGAAATCCCCGGCGGCCAGCTTGTCGAAGGCCGTCAGGATCTGGTGCTGCAGGTCGTCGGCAAAGGCGTCCAGATCGTTGCTCAGATCGCCCAGCTCGTCGGTACGGTCGGACTGCAGGCGTTCGCCGAGGTTGCCGGCGCGCAGTCCCCTGAGCATGCCCAGGATCTTGTTCAAGGGAGCCATGAACTGGGTGTTGAGGAAGAACCAGATCAGGCCGCCCAGGATGGCGAGGACGCCGACCAGCAGCAGACCGGCCTTGCGCATGGTGGCGGCCAGCTGGGCGTCGGCCTCGTCCAGGCTGTAGATGACTTCGAAAGCGCCGTGGAGCTCGCCCTCGGCCCAACCTTCCATATGGGCACCGGTGGGATCCAGGCCCCGGCTATTGCCCCAGAGGGCTTGGCTGGTGCTCGGGTCGCCATGGCAGGCAAGACAGTTCCGGGACAGCCGCACCGGCAGGAAGAAGTGCACGGAGTTGGTCTTGTCGTTGATCTCGTAATACTCCGTCAGGTTGTCTTGCTTGAGGGTATTCAGGGCGCGGGCTTCCAACTCATCGGGCTCGTTATTCGGGTTGC
>PDQT01000267.1 GCA_002747875.1 bacterium DOLZORAL124_64_63 | reverse complement strand
GTTGATCCTGTTCACACCCAAGAGCCTGCTGCGGAATCCGGCGTGTGTCTCGTCCCTGGATGAACTGTCCGAGGGCTTCTTCCAGCCCGTTCTGATCGATCCCCACAACCCCGCGCCCGCCAAAGCGGAGCGGATTCTGCTCTGTTGCGGCAAGGTCTATTACGACCTGGTGGCGGAGCGCAAGCGCCTGGGACGGGACGATGTGGCCATCGTGCGGTTGGAGCAGCCCTATCCCCTGCCCATGGGGGATTTGGCGAAGGTGTTGGAGCTTTACGGGCAGGACACGCCGCTGGTCTGGGTCCAGGAGGAGCCGGCCAACATGGGGGTGTGGCCTTTCCTGCGCTATCATTTCGGAGAAAATTTGCTGGGCCGCACCTTGCATGGGGCCTGCCGTCCGGCCGCCGCCAGCCCGGCCACCGGATCGGCGGCCAGCCACAAACTGGAACTGAGTCATTTGCTGGCCCGGGTGTTCGGCAAGCGGGAGGATTTTGCCCTGTTGCACCGGCCCTGGAATGAGAACGAAGAAAGGAAGAACTGATGCCGATCGACGTGAAGGTTCCCGAAATGGGGGAGTCCATCACCGAGGTGGAAGTCTCCGCCGTGCTCAAGAGCAAGGGCGACTTCGTCGCCATGGACGAGTCCGTTGTCGAACTGGAATCGGACAAGGCCACCGTGGAGGTGCCCGCGCCCGCCGCGGGAATGCTGGTGGAGATTTTGGTGGAAGAAGGAGCGGTGCTGCAGGTGGGCGATGTGCTGGCGCGCATTGACGCATCCGGTGCCGGCGCCGCCGATTCCGGGCAGGATGCGGTGTCCGAGCAGGAGGCTGTGGCCTCCTCCGGTGACGCGCAGACCTCCGGCGGAACCGGTCCGGTCATGCCCGCGGCCCAGCGGGCCATGCGGGAGCGGGGCATTAGTGAGGGCACGGTCCAGGGTAGCGGACCCGGCGGGCGCGTGCTGAAAGAGGATGTGCCCGCGGCGCCGACCGCCCCGCCGCAGACATCCCAAGCGTCCACGCCGCCCAGCCCATCGCCCCAAATTCCGTTGCCCACCCCCCCCGCCGTCCCCGGCGGTGGTCGCGAAGTGCGTCGCAAGCGCATGAGCCCCATCCGGCGTCGCATTGCCGAGAGGCTGGTTTTTTCCCAGCAGAACGCCGCTCTGTTGACCACGTTCAACGAGGTCGACATGACCCGGGTCAAGGCCCTGCGCAAGGAGCATCAGGAGTCCTTTGTGGCACGCTACGGCGTGAAGCTGGGTTTCATGAGCATCTTCACCAAGGCCGCGGTGGAGGCCCTGCAACTGATCCCCGAGATCAACGCCCAGATCGATGGCGAAGAGATTGTTTATCACGATTACTGCGACATCGGTGTGGCCGTGGGCGGGGGTAAAGGGCTGGTGGTTCCAATCATTCGCAACGCGGAGATGCTGGGTTTCGGGGAATTGGAGCTGACCATTGCCGATTTTGCCCAGCGGGCCCAGAAAAACCAGCTGGATCTTGCGGAACTGACCGGGGGCACCTTCACCATCAGCAACGGTGGGGTGTACGGCTCGTTGATGAGCACGCCCATCATCAATCCGCCCCAGAGCGGGGTGCTGGGGCTACACGCCATCCAGGACCGGCCGGTGGTGATCGATGGCCAGGTTCAGGTGCGGCCCATGATGTATGTGGCCCTGACCTATGACCATCGGCTGGTGGACGGCCGCGAAGCGGTGACCTTCCTGAAACGCATCAAAGACTGTGTCGAGCAGCCCGAGCGGCTGCTGCTGAAGGTGTGAGAACATGGTGGAAAAGAAGCATGATCTGATCGTCATCGGCGCGGGACCGGCCGGCTATGCCGCCAGCTTGCGCGCCGCCCAACTGGGCATGGACGTGGCGTGTGTGGAGAAGGAAGCCCGCCTGGGTGGAACCTGCCTGCGGGTGGGCTGCATCCCCAGCAAGGCCCTGCTGGAAAGCAGCGAGAAATACGCCGAAACGCGGAAAACCCTGGCCGGCCACGGCGTCAAGATCAGCGGCGCGGAGTTGGACCTGGAGACGATGATGGCGCGCAAGGACGGTATCGTCGAGCAGCTGACCGACGGCATTGCCGGGCTGTTCAAAGCCACGGGCGTGACCCGCTACGAGGGCACCGCGTCTTTGGCCGGTGGTGGCCGGGTGCGGGTGGGCGATGAGACGCTCAGCGCTCCGCACATCCTCATTGCCACCGGCAGCCGGGCCGCCGGTCTGCCGGGGGTGCAGATGGACGGCAAGATCATCGGCGACAGCACCACGGCCCTGAGTTGGCCCGAGGTGCCGCGGAAGTTGGTGGTGATCGGGGCGGGCGTCATCGGCCTGGAGCTGGGGTCGGTGTGGTCTCGCCTGGGCGCGGAAGTGACGGTGCTGGAGTATCTGAACCGTATCCTGCCCGGCACCGATTCCGAAATCGCGCGGGTTTCCCAGTCCCTTCTCAAGCGGCAGGGCCTGAAGTTCCAGCTCAAGTGCCAGGTCAAAAGCGCCGCGGTGCAGGACGGTCAGGCGGTCATCGAGATTGCCGATGGGGACCCCATCACGGCGGACCGGGTGCTGGTGGCCGTGGGGCGCAAACCCGTCACCGAGGGGTTGGACCTGGCGGCGGCCGGCGTGCAGACCGATGAGCGGGGCTTCATCCAGACCGATGGGCTCAACCAGGCCGCCGAAGGCGTGTGGGCCGTGGGCGACGTGATCGGTGGCGCCATGCTGGCGCACAAGGCCACCGACGAGGCCGTTTCCTGCGTGGAGCGCCTGGTCGGCAAGGCGGGCCACTTCGATGCCGATCTGGTGCCGTCGGTGTGCTACACGGACCCGGAAATTGCCGCGGTTGGCCGCACCGAAGACGACCTGAAGGCCGAGAAGGTGCCCTACAACAAGGGAGTGTACGCCTTCCGCAGCAACGGGCGGGCCATGGCCCTGGACAGCGTGGATGGTCGCGTGAAGGTCCTGAGCCACAAGGAGACCGACCGGGTGCTGGGCGTGCACATCGTGGGGCCGCGGGCGGGCGACCTGATTGCC
This sequence comes from bacterium DOLZORAL124_64_63, assembly GCA_002747875.1. Classification (GTDB taxonomy): domain Bacteria; phylum Krumholzibacteriota; class Krumholzibacteriia; order LZORAL124-64-63; family LZORAL124-64-63; genus LZORAL124-64-63. The sequence goes on along the minus strand of PDQT01000267.1, from coordinate 3,818 downwards.
GAGGCCACCGCCGCCATGGCCTTCGGGGCCAGCGCCGAGGACATCGGCGCGGTGTGCCACGCGCATCCCACCCTTTCGGAAGTGCTGCGCGAAGCGGCTTTGAGCGCCTTCGACAAGCCGCTGCACTGAGCGGATGATGACAACCTAGGCGGGAGGTCGGGATTCCGGCGGGAGCAGAATCTCCGCCACCATTTCCGCCCATTGCCGGTAATGGGTGGGTCCGGGGTGGAAGCCATCGGACGCCATCTTGCCGGGATCCACGGCGAAATTGGTGTTCAGGTGCTGGGTCTCCGGCCGGTCGGCGGCCAGGGCGGCCAGGGCCGCGTCCAACTGCCGCGCCCGGCGCCCCATCACCCAGCGCAGGGGCTGGGGCAGGGCGGGAAACAGGTGCATGGGCGGCAACCCCGTCACCACCGTTTGCCGCACCTGAAACTTCTCCCGCAGCAGATCCAGCAGGGCTTCCTGCTGGGCGATGAAATCTGCCGGCTCCCGTAGCCGGGTGGTGTCATTCACCCCAAGAGAGGTGACGGCCACATCGAATTCCTCGGCCGGCATCTTGGTCAGCCATTGCAGAATGTGGCTGGTGGTCAGCCCGGTGCGCGCCACCAGCCGAAATCGCACCCGCTTTGTGGCGGCCAGATACCGCACCAGGTGACCCAGCAGAGCTTCTTCCTGGGTGGCCACGCCCACGCCGGCGGCACTGGAGTCGCCCACTATCAGCAAACGTAGGTCCGGGTTCCGGGCCTGATCTTCTTCTTGGCTGTTTTCGGGCCTTGGCCCGCGGATACCCTCCCTGTCGCCGACGGGCTCGGGCAGGATGAGGGCCTTCTTGCGCACACGGCGTCCTTGGGCCAGCAGGATGGGGCCAAGCAGGGTCAGCAACAGACGGTCGGTCATGGGTATCCTCGGGTTCGGGTCGGTAACGGCAGACTCTATTTTCGCTGTCTTCCCTATGTCACGCAACAACCAGGAGGATGATACGCGAACGATACCGCTACGACCTGACATCCTCGCCTCTACCGAAGTTCCGGGTTGCCCCGTCTGATGGGTGACATCGTCGGATTTCTGCTTTTCACCAAAAATATCTCAGTCTAACCCGCATCACTGCCGAGCCATATGTCAGCAAAGGCCTCGTCAGCCAGATCATGCGCCGCCTGCGGGAGCACAATCCGGTGGGAAAATTTCACGCCCTGCTACAAGAGCATTTGGAGGCGTTTCTGGCAGGATGGAAGAAAACCGGGAGCGAATCCCGATGGAGGAAGCGATGAAGCGTTTGCTGGACAAGGTGGCCATCATCACCGGAGGTGGCGCGGGGCTGGGCAAGGCCACGGTGGAGAAATTCGCCACCGAGGGGGCCGTGGTCTCTTGCTGGGACGTGAACCAGGAGCAGGGCCAGGCCGTGGCCGGGGCCGTGGAAGAGGCCGGTGGTCGCTGTGAGTTTCGCCGGGTGAATGTGGCGGATCGCACCCAGGTCCAGGAAGCGGTGGCCGCTGTGAAAAAACAGTACGGCAGCGTGGACGTGCTGATCAACAACGCGGGCATCACCCGGGACGCCACCCTGCTGAGGATGCAGGAGGAGCAGTTCGACCAGGTCATCGACGTGAACCTCAAGGGTGTTTTCAACTGTGGCCAAGCCTGCGCCGCGGTGATGGTGGAGCAGGGGCGGGGCTGCATCGTCAACACCAGCAGCGTGGTGGCCCTTTATGGCAACTTCGGCCAAAGCAACTATGTGGTCACCAAGGCGGGGGTCATCGGCCTGACGCAGGTCTGGGCTCGTGAGCTGGGGCGCAAGGGCGTGCGGGTGAATGCCGTGGCTCCCGGTTTCATCGGCACCGAAATGGTGATGGCCATGCCCGAGAAGATCATCGACATGATGGCCGGTAAGGCCCCCCTGCGGCGGTTGGGCAAGCCTGAGGAGATTGCCGCCGCTTATCTGTTCCTGGCCTCGGATGAGGCATCCTTCGTGCATGGTGCCGTTTTGAGTGTGGACGGTGGATTGGTGGCCTAGGAGGGGATCTTTTGGATCGGAATGCCAGAATCGTGGCGACGGGCCTGCACGCGCCGGACAGGGTGGTGCCCAATTCCTATTTCAACGAGCTGCTGGGCGAGGATGTGGACACCTGGCTGGTAGAGAACCTGAGCATCCGCGAGCGGCGCTGGCTGGAGGACGGCGAAGGACCCGTCGATCTGTGCGAAGGCGCTGCGCGCAGGATTCTTAGCGCTGCGGGACTTGCGCCCGAGGAACTGGATCTGATCATCATCAGCACCGACACACCGCAATACGTTTCGCCGTCGACCGCCTCCTGCCTGCAGCATCGGCTGGGGGCCCGGGGCGCCGGCACCTTCGATGTGAACACCGCCTGCGCCGGTTTCGTGACGGCCCTGGATATGGGCGCCAAGTACATCCGCAGCGACCGGCGCTATGACAACGTGCTGGTCCTGGGGGCCTACGCCATGAGCCGTTTTCTGGCCCAGGATGACAAGAAAACAGCCACCACCTTTGCCGATGGCGCGGCGGGCGTGCTGCTGCAGGCCCACGCCGGTCCCGAAGGCTGGCAGGCGGCGAACTTGCACACCGAGGGGCAGTACCACGACTGGATGGGGATCTACGGGGGGTGCGCCGGCAATCCGGCCACGGCCGAGATGGTGGCTGCCGGGGATCATCTGCTGAAGCTCGTGCGCAAGTTCCCCAAGGAAATCAACCCTACCAACTGGACCCGCATGTTGGGGCAGACGGCTCGGGAGGCCGGTTTCACGCTGCAGGATGTCAAAAAGATCTTCTTCACGCAGATCAACATCAACAGCATCCGCGAGACCTTGGAAAGTCTGGGACTGGGCATGGAGCGCACCCACTGCGTCATGGACCGCTTCGGGTACACGGGGTCGGCCTGTATCCCCATGTGCCTGGCTGAATCGGACGCCGCCGGAGATCTGCGGCCCGGCGACAAGATCATGTTCATGGGATCGGGCGGGGGATTGGCCTTCGCCTGCGCGGCCTTCACCTGGTAGGAGGCAGATATGTGGCAACTGGCATCACGGGATATGATCATCGCCGGCCGGGTGTTGGTGGGCCTCTACGCCTTGGCCATTCTGGCGCTGGTGGTGCGTGGCGCGCGCCACAACAAGAACATGGCGGACTACGCCTTGGGCAATCTGGGCTTTTCTCCGGTGGCGGTGGGACTGGCCCTGGCTGCCGGCATGACCAGCGCGGCCACCTTCATCATCAATCCCGGTTTCATTGCGCTTTACGGTGTGTCCGGGGTGCTCAGCTACGGCGCGGTGCTGCCCTTGGCGGCGGTCATCAGCCTGGTGGTTTTGACCAAGGGGTTCCGCAGGCACGGTAACACCGTCCAGGCGCTGAGCCTGGCCCAGTGGATGGAAACCCGGTACGTAAGCCCCGGGTTGGGCCTCTTTTTCGGTTTCCTGAGCCTGCTGCTGATCACTTTCATCGTGCTGATCGTGGTGGGATTGACGAAGGTGCTGAGCGCGACGCTGGGACTGCCGGAGATGGCCGCCCTGGTGGGCGTGGTGGTCTTCGTCTTTGGGTACATGATGTTTGGCGGGGCCAACAGCATGGTCTACACCAACACGGTGCAGGCGGTGCTGATGCTGATTGTGGCCTTTGTTTTGCTGGGTAGCGGGTACGGCCACTTCAGTGCCGGCGTGCACGGTTTCCTGGACAAGCTGCGGGCCATCGACCCGGTTTTGGCGAGGCCGCTGAACCCGGAGAGCTTCCTTTTCCGCAGTTGGTTCGAAGTCATATTCGCCCAGATCGTGGTGGGGGTAGCCATCGTTTGTCAGCCGCACATCATCACCAA
>PDQT01000212.1 GCA_002747875.1 bacterium DOLZORAL124_64_63 | reverse complement strand
CCAACCCCCAGTTGATGGCCTTCTGCCCCTGCAAGCTGGGCTGGGACACGAAATGTGCCGCCTTCGGCGAACAGGTCATCCTGCCCGCGCGCGAGACCGACGCGCAAGAGACCAGCCCCCTCCTGAAGAAAGGAGAGCTGGCTCTGGATGCGGTCAACGCTCAGTGCGTGCGCGCCCTCTTCGGCCCCTCGGACCAGGCGCTGGACGCCATCCGGGATCTGAACGATCAGTTGACCCACGTGGGTAGCCGCCTGGGCGAGATCATCCGCCGCCGACTGGAAGCCCTGGCCAACCACCCGGACAAGAACGTCCGCTGCCGGGCCTACCAGCTGCTGGTGCTGGACCAACCCGTCCCCGATTACCTGCGTTTCCTGCCCGCCTTCATCGAGTCGGGCAAACCCTTCCTGGATGAGACCAGCTTCGAGGCCATCAGCCGAGCCAGCATTGAACCGCGGCGCCTGCTCGCCTTCCGTCAGCGCCTGTTCATCTACCGCACGCAGCTGTCCTGGCCGGCGGCCCCGCGGACCCGACGGCTTTTCGAAGACCTGTTCCGCCTGCTGGTGGATTTCGGGCGCTACCACCCCGAGTTCTACAACGGCATCCGTGAGGAGTTGGTGTGCTGGATCATGCACCGCGCGGATCCGGAACTGGCCGCCTCCGCCCGCCGGCATTTCGATGAGATGTCCGACTGGTTCGAAGAACGCCTGAACGAGGATTTCGACGGACTGGATCCCGCCGCCTGGGAAGGGAAGATCGGTTTCCAGGAAGGCCTCAGCGCCGGCGAGGTCCAGCGTCTCCGCGAAGTGCTGATCGGCAACACCTTCCTGCGCCAGAGTCTGATGCTGGCCTTCGACGGTGCCGACCTGAGCCTGGCCGATCTGGGACCGGGTGGCATCTGGGTCAGCCGCATCATCTCCCGCTTCGATGACTCCCGGTACCGCGTCAGCGTCAACACCCGCAGCGGTAAGCATTTCGACCTGCAGCTGATCATCAGCCAGGACGAGAAGCAGGAGGCGGTGCTGGAGACGGTCTTCTGGTACATCGTGCTCAAGGCCTACCCCTTCGGCACCTCCATGCTGCCGGCCTTCGGCTGCTGCCGCCCCCCTTTGGGCGCCCTGACGATGGCCTATGTCAACGACTTGACCGTTTGGGAAAAGATCCGGGAATTCAGCAGCGTGCGCGGCCCCGGGGTCAGCCCGCCCTCGGCCATGCAGTGGCACCAGCTGATGGTCCGGGCCATGAGCGTGGTGGTCAAGGGCTGGCGCAACAGCGGATGCCGCATCATCCCCGGACAGATCACGCCCAACAACATCGTCGTGCCCGAACCGGATTTCCGGAAGGGCGCCGTCCAGAACAACCTGTCGGGCTGGACCCCCTACGAGGGGCCCCTGTCCCTGGTCCGGCCCCTGTGGCGCAACATCATCCAGCACACCCTGCACCACTATCCCTGGATCAAGCCCTACGTGGAAAGCCGCTGGGTTTTCGAGTCCATCGTCGAAGCCCTGGAGGTGCCCGCCAGCCTGGCTTGGTTCGAAGAATTGCACCAGGAACTGGAGGCCGGTGGAGACCACCAGATGGGTGAAGAATTCGTGCGCGTGCTGACGGATTTTGTCCAGGAGCTGAAAACACGCTACTACGTGCCGCGGCCCCTGAAGGGCGCCATCAGCCGCCACGCGGAGTGGCAACGCATCAACGCCAAGGCCAATGTGGCCTCGCGGCTGGGCATCATCGAGGAGATATGCCGACTGTACCGTCTGAAGCGCCTGGGCGCCATCGGGCGCTACACCCTCTTTCGGCATACCTACTTCAAAGACGCCGACATCCACCTGCTGGACATTTTCGACCGCCTGCTGGTGCGCATGTTCCGCCACCCGCAGATGCGCCCCACCCAGATGGTGGAACTGTTCGAGCTGCAGAGCGAACTGAGCGATCCGGATGATCGTCTGGCCTACAACCGCATGGTCTTCCCCCACCGCGAACGCACCCAGGCGGTGGAGATTCAGGATCGCGGCACGCCGGACATGGACCGGGTGGTGGTGCGTTCGGAAATCGTGGACGAGCACGGGTTGCGCTACAACATCACCGAGCCGGACGGTCCCGCGGATGTGGGTCAGCTGTACCGACTTTTCCTGCAGGCGGGTTTCCCCAAATCCATCAGCGAAGACGACCGCTACCTGGTGGCCATGGACCAGGCGGAGCAGATCATCGGCGGGGTGGTCTACCGGCTCCAGGCCGAAGGCACGGTCTTCCTGGACGGCATCGTCGTCAACCAGACCCTGCAGGAACGCGGCATCACCGGCGCCATCTTGGCGGATTTCGTGACGCGCATGGTCGCGCACCGCGTCACCACCGTGCGCACGCACTTCTTCCTGCGCCCGTTCTACCGACGGCACGGATTCCAGCTGGACACCCGGCGCGGCGGGCTGGTCCGGTATCTGCAGGAATAAGAAAGGGGTTATTCCACGACAAGATTATTCTTCGATAAGGTGGCGCTGCCAGCGATCGGGGCCTGTCCAAGGACACACCGGCCGCAGAGCTAGCCGTCCCGTCTTGCCGATGGCCGCATCCAGATGGCGCAGTTCCTCCAGCTTGGCGGGCAACTCCGGATCCGGAGCCGGTTGCAGCCCCTGCTCCCGCAGCACCAGAGTGCCCTTGGCCCTGATGGACAGTTCCACCTGCAAGCGCAGCAGGCAAAGCATGTCCGCCACCGTGTCGGGCCGGAAGGTGTTCCGCAGGCTCAGCAGGTACAGGCCCAGCGGGGTCTCTCGCACACGCCCTTCATTGATCAAGGCCAGCAGTTCCGTGTCCCGATCAAAGCCCTGCCCCAGCCAGATGCGCAGCCGCTTTTCCCCCACCCGGTAGACCACCACCATCAGCCCCGTCACCACCACCAGGATGGTCACCGTGGCCGTAACGGGGTGGCTCAGCATGCGATTGAAAAGCATGTGCACGCCGATGGCCGCCAGCAGACCGGGCCCCCACACCCGCGGATCCGTCAGGGCGCGATCCTGGATGAGGGCGCGGGCGATGATGGCGAAAAGAGCACTGGCCCCGCCGTGCATGATCGCCGTGCCGAAACCGCGGATGATCCAAACAAAGAGGGGCGCGCCCCCAAGGTTCTTCAGATAGAAAAGGTTTTCGGTCAAGGCGAAGCCGCTGCCGGCGGCAAAACCCAGAATGGCCGCGTCCACCAGAAAACCGGCGCGGCGGGTCTGCAGCAGCCAGGCCAGATAGGCCTCCTTGGCCGTCTCTTCCACCACCGGGGCCACGAAGATGGCAAAGGTCATCACCGGCAACCGGAAGACCTCCATCAAGGAGGTATTCACCACGTAGCTGACAAAGCCGGCGACCACCCCCATGGCCATGGCCCCCACCAGGCTGCGAGGCCGCACCAGGCGGAAAGAATCCAGCAGAAAAAGGGCCAGCAGAAAAAGCAACACCGGCCCGAGACTGACCAGGATGCTGATGCCTACGTGGGGATCATTCAAATTCAAAGATGCCCTCGAATCCGGCCAGAGACAGGACCTCACGCAGGTGGGGATTGAGGCCGGTCAGGATCAGCCCGTAACCCTGGCTCATCAGGCGTTTCTGAGCCGCGGCCAGCAGACCAAGGCCGACACTGGCGATATAATCCAACTGGGTGAAGTCCACCCGGCAGGGGCCGTCGATCTGTTCCAGAACGCGCCGGGCCTGGTCCGCGCTGGCGGCATCCAGGCGGCCGGACAGCCGCACCGTTCCTGTTTCATCCCGTTCTATGCCGAACATTCCTTCATTCTCCGCCGATGGGCCACTGGATCTGGAGGTAGGCCGCCGCCTGGGCTTCCTTCTGCAGAAGGTCCGCCACCGAGGTATTGTTCAGCACCTCGGTCAGGCGCGCTTCCAGATGTTGCCACACCGCGCGCAAACCGCAATCAGAATTTCGCGGACAGCTTTGCTGGTCGGTATCGCCACAGGGAAGACCCGGCGTGGGATCGTTGGAGACGCTGCGCACGATCATGCCGGTGGAGATGCGCGCGGGCGCGTCGGCCAGAACATAGCCGCCGTTGCGGCCGCGCACGGCGGACACCACCTGCCCCTTGCGTAGCAGGCCCAGCAACTTGGCCACCGTGGGCGCGGGCAGCTGCTCGGCCGCGGCCAGGTCGGCAAGGGTTTGCTGCCCACCGGCGGACGCCAGGCGCATGGTCAGACGCACGGCTTGTTCTTCAGCTTTGGTGATTCGGAACATGGGGTCTCCGCGGAGGCCGGGAATCCGGGGGAATACCGGCGGAACAAAGAACCACCAGTCAGTAAAAAAACCAATTTTGCCCATCGAATTATCGAGGGTAGCATATTCGCAACCACGCGCCAACCACTCTGTCGAGAACTCTGGTGATAACGCGGCCTCTACCGTCCCGGGAAATCAGGACGTCAGGGAATCTTCCAGCATGAACACCCGCCCGGCGCGCACCGGCTCCCGCTGCCCGTCCAGGGTCAGGGAAAGGTCCTTGTTCACCGCCAGAACCCGCCCCCGGCACAGCTCCCGGGCCGGCCCCGCCAAAGGATCGTCCAAGACGCGGACCCGGCGGCCCACCACCAGGGAATCCGCCCGGTAGGCCTGGACGATGCGCCCGCCCCGGCCCTGCTCCAGCAGGTCGATATTTGCCGCCAAAGCCCCCAGCAACACTCCCAGAACCCGGCCATGGGCCCTTTGGTCAGGGCTCAGCCATCGGGCCAGGCAGCCCGTCGCGATGGCGTCCCCGCCCGGCGGCAAAGGGGGGGCCGCCTCGATGTTCAGGCCGATACCCAGGTGCCCCCGCCGCAGGCGTTCGCCATCCTGAACCACGCTGGACAGCACACCCCCCACCTTGGCGCCGCGGTGCAGGATGTCGTTGACCCACTTGATTCCCAGATCGGGTTCCGGACAGGAAGCCAGAGCCCGCAAAGCTCCCATCACCGCCACCGCCGGCAGCATGGTCCAGGCCAGTGAATCCGGTCCCGCGGGCAGATCCAGAGGGACGCTGACGCTCAGATGCAGATTGCCCCGGACCGCCTGCCAGGGACGCCGGCGCTGACCGTGAAAACCGCGTCCCCGCAAGGCCACCCAGGCCTCCGGTTGCTCTGAAGCGCCCGTCAGGGGCCTCGCGCGCAGACGATCGTACTGGGAGGACGTGGCCTCCTCCTCGATGACCAAACGGGCCCAGTAGGAGGAAACCCGCCCCTTCTCCGCTGCGGGGTCCCAACCGGCCAGAGCCCTGGCCTGTGTATCTCTGTCTGGGCAAACAATCTGCAAATCGGCATCCTTCCCATGGGCCAGATGACCATTATCGCCTGCCGCAGGCGCCTTGAAAAGGTCTTTGCACGTCCGCGGGCGTGTGGTAACGTCGACAAAATCGCAAAACCCGGTTGGGATTCATCCTGTTCGCCCTGCAAACAGACGCTTCCGGGAATCATTGGTAGCCAAACGTGAGGAGGCGCAATGCCGCAACGTCTAATGAAAATCCTGCTGGTATGCGGGCTGCTGCTGGCTCAAGCCGGGCTGGCCCATGCTGCCGGTTTCAACCTGTACGAGGCCGGCGCCCGGGCCACCGCCCTGGGCGGCGCGTTCACCGCTTCGGCGGATGATGGTTCGGCTCTGTTCTACAACCCCGCCGGGCTCAGTTTCCAGAACGGCGTCAAGGTGAGTCTGAACTTCATGCCGGTCAATCCGCGCTTCAAGTTCGCGGGAGCCACCACGGACTTCCAGGAAGGCAGCAACGCCGAGGCGGCCCACAAGAGCTACCTCATCCCCGGGGCCTACTACACGAACAGCGCCAACGACCGCATCGCCTACGGTATCGGTCTGTACGCCCCCTTCGGCCTGGGTGTCGAGTGGATGGATCCGTACCGGTTCGCCGGTCGTTTCGTGAGCTACGACGTGGACATCAAGACCATCTACATCACCCCCGCCCTCAGCTTCAAGCTGGGCCGGAATCTGGCCCTGGCCATCGGCGCGGACATCGGCGCCCAGGAACTGAGTTTGGAAAGGGTCACGCCCCACCCCACCCTGGGCGTGAACGCCATCGACACCCACATCGAGGGTAAGAGCAAGCTGAACGTGACCCCCACCGTGGGGTTGATGTATCGCCCCGGCAACAAGCTGAGCTTCGGCTTCATGTACCACCACAAGAAGACCATGGATTACGAAGATCAGGAAACCACTCTGAAGAACATGCTCCAGCCCGGGCAAGCCGGCTACGACTGGAGCCACCCTCTGCTCAGCACCCTGAACGGCGGCCATCCCACGGACCTGGTGCACCCGCTCATCAGCAGCGAGTTCAACCTGCCGGCGATCATGAGCTTCGGCGCCGCCTACCAGGTGAGCTCGCGCGTGCGGGCCGAGGTCAACTACGTGCACTTCGGCTGGAGCACCTTCAGCAAGCTGGAAATGGATTTCAATGTGGAGGAGCTGGACCAGGACATCGCCTTCGACTACAAGGACAGCGGGCAGGTGCGCGCGGGTCTGGATATCGACGCCGTGCAGGACAAGCTGAAGGTCATGCTGGGCTACGTCCACGACGAGACCCCGCAGCCCCTGAGCGCCGTCAGCCCCCTGCTGCCGGACAGCGACCGGAACGATTACAGCATCGGTCTGCAACTGAAACAGGATTCCTGGGAATTCACCGCCTGCTGGATGACGGTCCTCGCCAAGGGCCGCACGACCATCGAGAACGGCGAACCCACCAACGAGAACAGTTCGTACCCCGTGGGCACGTATAAATCCGTGGCCAACATCTTCGGTGCCGGCATCGGCTACCACTTCTAGAAGGAGGTGCAGGAAATGAAGAAATTTCTCGCAATGAGCGCTTTGATCCCTGTCCTGCTGGCCCTTCTGCTGGCCGGCTGCACCCTGGACGATCCCGACCACCCCACGGGGCTGACCGACGTGACCAACGGGGTGCCCTACATGGCCCTGGGCAACAGCCTGACGGCCGGTTTCATGGACGGCGGCCTGATCATGAGCGGCCAAATGAGCAGCTTCCCCCTGCTGATCGCCCGCCAGATGGGCCTGGACACCAGCATCGGGGTCGGGGAATTCACCCAGCCCTATGTGTTCCGCCCCGGCATCGGCACGTCCACCCCGACGGACCCCGCCCATGTGGCCGGCGTGCTGCACTTCAACGGCACCGGTCTGGACGTGCTGGGCGAGACGCCCCTGGCCTCCCTGACCGACCTGCTGCCCGCCCTCACCCAACCCACACCCTACGAGAACCTGGGTGTGCCGGGAGCCGCTCTGGTCGACGTGATGAACGCCTACGACGCCGCCTCCAGCCACGGCGCGTCCCTGGGCCGTCCCAACGCGTTCTTCAACTTCATCAACCGGGCCGCCTTCTTCGGCGTGCCCGATAGCGACAACCCCATGCTGCAGCCGACCATGCTGACGGCCGGCATCGCCAAGGGCGCGCGCGTCGCCACCCTGTGGATCGGCAACAACGACGTGCTGGGCGGGGCCACCACGGGCAATCCCGTCCAGGGCGAGAACATCACCCCCCTGGACGAGTTCGCCGCCCAGTACACCGCCACGCTGATGACCCTGGCCGGTGGTCTGGCCCAGCGCAACGGCGTGCCCAGCTACATCGTGGTGGGCAACATCGGCGACATCACGGACTTGCCTTACTTCCTGACCAAGGCCACCTTCGAGGCGGCCCTGGGGGGCTCTCCTTGGCCCTGGGGATATGCGGAGGGCAACGATGACGACGGTATGCTGATGACCTTCCCGGCCCTGCGTTGGGTCCAGGACCCGAGCAACCAGGGCGCGGCCCTGCCCAGCCACTACACCCTGACCAGCACCGAGGTCACCACCGTGGGCGGCATCGTGGACGCCTACAACGCGGTCATCAACAACACCATCAACATGGTCAATGCCCAGTACCCGGGCACCTGCGCCCTGTTCGATGCCAACGCCCTGATGGCCGACCTGGATGCCAGGCATAAGACGCACTTCATGCTGCTGCTGCCCCAGATGGAGAACGATGTGGGGGCCGCCGCGGCCACCACCTACTTCTCCCTGGACGGGGTCCACCCCAACCCGAAGGGCTACGGCTTGGTGGCCAATGCCGTCCTGGAAGTCATCAACGACCTGACGGACGCCGACTACCCCATGGTGGACCTGAACACACTGAGTTGGGATCCCGCCTACGGCCATCCGCTCCAGAAGGAGGCGAACGGGCCTCTCCTCACGCCGGAGGCGGCCATCGTCCTGGAAAACATGTTCCAGTAGGGCATGTTTTGCAGGGAACCTGGCCGGAGAACCGGTGTTCCAACGTCCAGTCCAGCAGGGGAGGCCCACGGGCCTCCCCTGTTTGTTGTCAGCGGCGGGTGCCGGTGCTAGATTGAGGCATGTCCCGTCACTGACGCGGACCTTGGAATTTCGACGCGGATCTTGGAATTTCCCTGGACGAACCGGAGTGATACCCCCATGAGGATCAATCAAGGCGGCCGCATGGCTTTTGGCGGTTTCCAGCTCACACCCACCGTGAAGATGCTTCTGATCGCCAACGTGGCCGTTTTCGTGCTGCAGCAGTTGCTCCCCAACATCCTGGAGCAATGGGGAGCCTTCAACACCACCCTGGCCTTCAAGCATTTCCAGGTCTGGCGGCTGGCCACCTACATGTTCCTGCACGGGGGCGTCGGGCACATCTTTTTCAACATGTTCGCCCTGTGGATGTTCGGCACGCCCATCGAAACCCTCTGGGGGCGGCGCACTTTCCTCCTCTACTACCTGATTTGCGGTCTGGGCGGCGCCCTGCTGTACGGGGTTTTCGATCTGCTGGGCATCGGCGGCGGCTGGATGCTGGGCGCCAGCGGCGCGGTCATGGGGCTGCTCCTGGCCTACGGCATGACCTATCCCGACAATCTGGTCTTTCTTTTCGGGCTGCTGCCCATCAAGGCCAAGTACCTGGTGGTGCTGGTGGGCCTGATGGATCTGCTGAGCGTGCCCCGCACCGACAATGTGGCCCACCTGGCCCACCTGGGCGGTCTGCTGGCGGGGTTCATCTTCATCCAGATGACCATCCCCAGCTTGGGACGGCGCATGTTCGGCGGGTTCGGCAGCCTGTCCGGAGCCTGGAGGCGGGCCCAAACCAAAAGGCGTATGAAGGTGGTCCGGCCCAAGGGCAAGGGCCCCGACGGATCCCACGGCAGCCCCAAAAACAACGGGAGCAACGGTACCTTCCACCGCCAAGCCGGCGGCGGATCCACGGATCAGGATCGCGTCGACGCCATCCTGGACAAGATCTCCCGGGAGGGTCTGCAGAGCCTGACGGACGAGGAGCAGGAGCTGCTGCGCCGGGCCGGAAGGAAGTAGCTTGAACGCCAAAAAACGCGTGCTGAAGCTCTTGATGCAGCTGGGCCTCTATCCCCACATCCGCTTCACCTACAGTCCCTTCAAGATCATCGAGTTCGAAGAGATGATCCGCCGCGTGGATTTCCAGGGCCACGAGCGCGTCCTGGATATCGGCTGCGGCGACGGGTTGCATACCCTGCTGCTGGGCCGGCGGGCGGGGCATACCACGGGTATCGACGTCAACAGCGCCTTCATTGCCGACGCGCGCGATTACGCGGCCGGTTTCCGCCGCCGGGCCCAGGTGGATTTTCTGGACAAGCCCCTGGAGGCCATCCGCTTCGACGGCACCAGCTTCGACCTGGTCTTCAGCATCTGCGTGATCGAGCACATCCCCAACCACGAGGAGGTGCTGGCCGAGTGCCTGCGCATCCTCAAACCGGGCGGGCGGATGGTCTTCACGGTGGACACCCTGGAGACCATCGCCGATCCCGAGCTGATCGATCGGCACCGGCAGGACCACCACGTGCAGCGCTACTTCCGGCAGGACAGCCTGCGGGAATTGCTGGCGCGCCTGGGGTTCGAGGTGCTGGAGACGCAGAATCTCTTCCGCAGCGATCTGGCGCGCCGGCTTTTCGAGCAAGGCATCCGCCAAGGGTTCAACTTCGGGCGTTTCCGCTGCGTCTCCCTGGCCGACCAGCTGCGCCAGGCCGAGGCCGCCACCCCCCTGGACGCCCCCGGCACCTTCCTGCTGGCCGTGGCCCGCAAGCCCGTCACCTAGACGCCCATGGCACCGCGGCTGAGCATCGTCATCGTCTCCTGGAACACGCGGGATCTGCTGCGCCATTGCCTGGCCTCCCTGCCCGCCGCGTGCGGCCCGCTGGAGCACCAGGTGCTGGTGGTGGACAACGCCTCCGCCGACGGTTCGGACGCCATGGTGGAGCGGGAATTCCCCCACTGCCGGCTGATCCGCTCCGGCGGCAACCTGGGCTTCAGCCGCGGCAACAACCTGGCCTTTCCCCATTGCCGGGGCGAGTACGTGCTGCTCCTGAATCCGGACACCGTCTGCCCCGCCGGCAGCCTGGCCACCCTGGTGGCCTTCGCCGCCGCGCGACCGGGTCTGGGGGCCGTCACGCCCCGCCTGACCACGGCCGACGGCCGGCCCACCATCACCTACGGCTATTTCCCCCGGGCGCGGCATCATTGGCTTGGTTTCGGAGATCCGTTGCGTCTGCTGCCCGGACGCTTCCTGCAGGAGCGCGTAACCCACATCCCCGCCGATGAGGAACCCTCCCAACCCGTGGAATACATCGCCGGCGCCTGCTTCCTGATTCCCCGCGCGGTGCTGGCGGATATCGGGCCCCTGGACGAGCGTTTCTTCATGTATTTCGAGGAGACGGATTGGTGCTGGCGCCTGAAGCAGTCAGGCCGGCGCGTCTGGTATTGCGCCGATTGCGAAGTGGTGCATCTGGAAGGCCGGGCGGCCGAGGGAGTCAGCGATTTCAGCCTGCGGCAATTCCAGAAGAGCTACCGCCTTTTCCTGGCTAAGAACTACGGCCCCGCGGTGGTGCCCTGGTATCGGCTGGCCCAGTTTTTGGAATATGGCTTGAAGGGCCTGCTGCGCGGCCTGCTACCGGTGAACCGCCGCCGCAACGGCACCCTGGGCCGCAGTTACCTGCGCCGGGCGGCCCTCCAACTCCAGAACTCCATCAAGGCGGATCCCCCCGCCTGATGCCCCGCCCGGCGGTGCCCAAGCTATTGCCGGCGTCCAAGCTACCGACGGCACCCAAGCTACCGGCGGCACCCAAACTACCGGCGGCGGGTTTTCTTCTCGAATTCGGCGATCAGGTCCTTGCCGCTGTCCAGAGAAACCACCCGGAAATCTTCCACATGCAGCGTGGGATCATCCAGCACGTTCACCTCGATGGCGAAGCTGCGGCACAGCTCCCGGAACTGCTCCGGTCTTTCCTCCAGCAGGTACAGCGCCAGCACCGGATTGGCCTGGATCTGCAGGTGCTTCTCCTTGGTGACGATGGCGATGCGGTGGATCAGGCGCTCGATCTTGGAGCTCATGGTCTCCATGGACAGCACCTTGCCCACGCCCGTGCAGTAGGGGCAGTCGTTGCTCAGCTGGCTCTCCAGGCTGGGTCGCACGCGCTGCCGGCTCATCTCCACCAGCCCCAGGCCGGAAACCTGGAAAACCTTGTGACGGGCCCGGTCTCGCTTGAGGTGGGTGCGCAACTCGTTGAACAGCCGCTTGCGGTTGCCCTCGCTGTCCATGTCGATGAAGTCGATGACGATGATCCCGCCCAGGTCCCGCAAGCGCAACTGCCGGGCCACTTCCTTGGCCGCCAGCAGGTTGGTCTGCAGGATGGTCTCTTCCTGGTTGCGCCGGCCCGTGAAACGGCCCGTGTTGACATCGATGCTGACCAGGGCTTCGGTCTGCTCGATGATCAGGTAGCCGCCCTTCTTCATCCAGACCCGCTTGTCCAGGGTCTTCTTGATCTCCGCCTCGATCTCGAAGCTGTCGAAAATGGGCAGGCTGCCCTTGTAGAGCTGGATCTTGTCCTTCAACTCGGGCGCGAAGTTCTTCACATAGGCCAGCAGCCGGCTGTAATCATCCTTGTCGTCAATGACCAGGCGGCTGGTGTCTTCCTTGAAGATGTCCCGGATCAGACCCACCACCATGCCCACATCCTCATGGATGAGGGCGGGCGCCGCGTGGGTCCTGTTGTTCTCGTCGATGACGCTGAAGAGGTTGCTGAGGTAGGCCACATCCGCCTCGATGGCCTTGTCGCTGGCGCTGGTCGCGGCGGTGCGGATGATGAAGGCGCCCTGTTCCGGGCGGCACCCCTGCAGCAATTGCTTGAGCCGCGTCCGCTCCTTCCGGTCCTCGATCTTGCGGCTGACCCCCACGTGCCGACCCTTGGGCATCATCACCAGGTAGCGGCCGGGCAGGCTGATGTCCGCCGTCAGGCGCGGACCCTTGGTGCTGATGGGTTCCTTGGTCACCTGGACGATGATGTCGTCGCCGGCCTTCAGGACCGTGCCGATGTCCGGGACATGGCGGTTGCGATTGCGGCGCCCCCCTTCGGTCTCTTCGTCGTCATGGTCCAGATCCGAGGCGTGCAGGAAGCCCGCCCGTTCCAAACCGATGTCCACGAAAGCGGCCTGCAGGCCGGGCTTCACCGAGGTGACTTTTCCCTTGTAGACGTTGCCGACGATGCGCTTGCTGTCGGCGCGCTCCACCAGAAGCTCCACCACTTCGCCATCTTCCAGCATGGCGACGCGCACCTCGTGGAGCGAGCTGTTGATGATGATTTCTTTTTTCATGCGTCCGGTCACGGACCGCTAGCCGAGAAAATGCCTCCCCAGCCAGAATCGGTGACTGGTTTCACCTACTTCCTGTATAGGCGTGATGCGACGCCCCATGTTGGTGCGGCCGAAATACCCTGTCCGGATTACGCGGCAATAGCGCACGTCCCCCAGGCTTCCCTGGAGTTCCGGACCCAAAAGGGCGGCCAGAAAATCGTGTACGGGAATGGTGGCGCCGGTCGCGCTGCGTCGCAAAGTGAAGCGCAGGACCGCGGCCCCTTCCTCCGTCGGTTCGGCATCCAGCACCAGCCCCCCGGTGGGGACCATGGCCCGGACATCCACCTCGATATCGCCCTTGGGGCGATGCCGAGTCACCACGCGGGTAGAGCAGGACAGGAACGCGTCGCAAGCGGCCGCCACCACGTCCGGCGGCAGGCCTCCCTCGGCAGGCCCGGGCACCTCGGCCCGGTAGTCGAAACACTCCACGATCTTGTCGATGGATGGTGGCGTCTGCGCCCCGCTAACACGGGCGCGGATGACGCGCATCCCCGCGGGCAATTGCCGGTTCAGAATATCCTTCAAGCCCGGCACCTGGCACTCGAGGGCCAGATCCAGGTTCTCGCATAGCCCGGCCACGCCCACCGGCAAGGGAGGACCGAACTTCAGTAATGGATGTGGATGATAGCCCTTGCTATAGGCCACAGGCAAGCCGGAACGCCGCAAGGCCAGTTGCAACTGGCGCTGGAAGTCCAGATGGCCAAGGAAAACGGTGTCGCCCGTCTTGCGATATTCCAAGCGATACCAGCATTTCGCGGCGGCCTGCTGCCGCCAGACGCTCCATTTGCGGATCTCCTTACCGGGCTTCTCGGGATCCTCGTTACGCGGATCGAAGAGGTCCCCGCAGGGTTCCGCCTCCTGCGCCGCCACCTCGGCCATCTCCGTGAGTTGGGCGAAGATATGCTGATCCCCGTCGCAGCCGTCGCATTTGTAGCAGGAACCTTCCAGACGGCAATCGGGAAGGGTTTTGACGTGTTGGGCCCGTTTCCAGTCCTTGGCCAGGAAGTCCCGGTTCACCCCGCCGAAAACGCTGTCCCAGGGCAGCGGGGCTTCCACATCGCGAGGCGCCAAATAGGGTTCCGGGTCCACGCCGCAGGCTTCCAGCGCCTCCTCCCAGAAACGGAAATCGAAACACTCGGTCCAGCCGTCGAAACGCGCCCCCCGCCGCCAGGCTTCCCGCACCACCGGCAGCAGATCCGCGTCGCCCAGCCCCAGCAGGCACTCCAGGAAACTGACTTCCCCATCGCGCAGGCCCACCTTCACCTTCAGGCGGCGCAGACGTTTGCCCAGGTAGTTGTTACGACGCGTGATCTCCTCGCGGCTGATCTGCCCCGCCCACTGGAAAGGTGTGTGGGCCTTGGGCGAGAACGGGCTGACCGAAACATGCACCTGCGAACCACCCCGCGGCGCGATGGCCACCACCTTGCCCACCAAAGCCACCAGCTCGTCCAGGTCCTCGTTCGTCTCGGTGGGCAGGCCACACATGAAGTACAGCTTGACGCCCTTGACCCCGGACTTGAAGGCATCCCGGGCGGTGTTGAGGATGTCGTCCTCGGTGATGTTCTTGTTGATGACGTCGCGCAGACGCTGGCTGCCCGCCTCCGGGGCGAAGGTGAAGTTCTTGGGCCGCTCCCGATTGATGCGTTCGTAAAGGTCCTCGTCCACCGAGTTCACCCGCAGGCTGGGCAAGGCCAGGTTGGTGTGCTGCCCCTCCAGGGCATCCTGGATGCCGGCCACGGTCTGCCCCAGGCCGCTGAAATCGCTGGTCGAAAGGCTGAGCAGGCTGACCTCGGCCACCCCGCTGGCGGCCACGCCTTCGCGGGCGGCCTGGACCAGATCCGCCGGGTTGCGCTCCCGCACCGGCCGGGTGATCATGCCCGCCTGGCAGAAACGGCAGCCTCGCACACAACCGCGCATGACCTCGAGGGCCAGGCGATCGTGCACCGGTTCCATGACCGGGACCAGGGCCTTGGGCAGAGGATACCGGGCCAGATCATCCACCGAGCGCAGGCTGACCTGCCCCTGGACGCCCGGCCACCAGGCGCCGGGCAGGGCGCGCAGGCGCGCCAGCAACTGGGCGCGGCTTTCGCCCGCATCCTTGCCGGCCTGGATTTCCCTAGCCACATCCAGCACCGCGTCTTCGCCATCGCCCAGAAAGACCACATCCAGCAAGGGCCCGACCACCGTAGGATTCAGGGTGCAAGAGCCTCCGGCGATGAAGATGGGATCGTCCTCGCCGCGGTCGGCCGCCAGCTGGGGGCTGCCGGCCAGATCGATCATGGTCAGCATGTTGGTGTAGGCCAACTCGTAGCCCAGACTGAAACCCACCACGTCGAATTGCCCGGCCGGGCGCCGGCTCTCCAGTCCGAAGGCGGGCATGCCCTCGGCCCGCAGCACCTGCTCGGCGTCGGGCCAAGGAGCGCAGAAGATGTCGCAGTAGGTGCGGGGCCGATCCATCAGCAGATGGTACAGGATGCGCAGGCCCTGGTGGGACATGCCCACCTCGTAGGCGTCCGGGAAGCCCAGCAGGATGTTGGTCCCGGCGGGATCGAAACCCTCGCGGGTGGCGCCCAGCTCCCCTCCCAGGTAACGGGCGGGAGATGACACCAAAGGCAACACCCTGCTCATGAGGGTGTGGCCCAGGACATCCGGATCGTCGTATTTTGCCAGCGGCGCGTGGACCGCGTGAAGGTTCTTCTGGATCAATTCTCTCTCGTTCTCAGCTCCCGTCCGGAGCCATTGGCATGGGCTTGACGGCGACCCGCCCCTTCTCGGCCTCCGTGTCGAAGACATTTCCGTCCACCAGCTCGCCGAAGCTCACCGGATACCGGCCCGTGAAGCAGGCGTCGCAGTAGCGATCCTGGCCGCCGGCCGCCTCCATCAACCCCTCGCGCGAGAGATAATGCAGACTGTCCACCCGCAGGTAGGTGGCGATTTCGTCCACGGTATGGCTGGAGGCGATCAACTCGCTGCGGACCGGGGTGTCGATGCCGTAGAAACACGGATTGGTCACCGGCGGCGAGGCGATGCGCAAATGCACCTCCTTGGCGCCGGCCGCCTTGATCAGTTTGACCAGTTTGCGCATGGTGGTGCCCCGGACGATGCTGTCATCGATGACCACCACCCGCTTGCCCCGCACCACTTCCTGGACAGGATTGAATTTAATGCGAACCGACATATCCCGCACCTTCTGGGCGGGCGAGATGAACGTGCGCCCCACGTAGTGGTTGCGAATCAGGGCCAGCTCAAAGGGGATGCCGGTGGCCCGGGAAAAGCCCAAAGCCGCGGTGTTGCTGCTGTCCGGAACGGCGCAGACCAGATCCGCGTCCGCCGGGGCCTCGCGCCCCAGAATCTCCCCGCTGCGCCGCCGCACCTTTTCCACGCTGTTGCCGAAGACCTGGCTGTCGGGGCGGCTGAAGTAAACATGCTCGAAGATGCAGGCCTTCTCCGGGGCCTTGTGGGACAGGCGGAGGCTGGTCAGTTCGCCATCTCCCAGAATGACCATTTCCCCCGGTTCCACATCGCGCAGATACCGGGCGCCCAGGATATCGAAGGCGCAGCTCTCGCTGGCCACCACGTAGCTGTCCTTGTAGCGGCCCAGGCACATGGGCCGAAAGCCGTAGGGATCACGCACGGCGATCAGCTTGTCCCGCGTCATCACCAGCAGGCTGTAGGCGCCCTTGACCCGAGGCAGAATTTCGATGAGAGCATCCTCGCTGGCGATGGCCCGGCTGCGGGCCAGCAGGTGCAGGATGACCTCGGAATCGCTGGTGGTGCTGAAGATGCTGCCGTCCGCTTCCATCTCCAGACGCAGTTCCGGCGCGTTGACCAGGTTGCCGTTGTGGGCCAGGCTGATGCTGCCCCGATGGGAGGCCACCTGCAGCGGCTGGGCGTTCAGGATGTGGCTGCTGCCGCTGGTGCTGTAACGCACATGGCCGATGGCGTAGGTCCCCCGCAGGCCGTGGGTGGTTTCCTCATCGAAGATATCGGCCACCATCCCCATCTTCTTGTAGGTGCGCAGAGTGTGTCCGTCCGAGGCGGTGATGCCCGCACTCTCCTGCCCGCGATGCTGCAACGCGTGCAAGGCCAGGCTGGCCAGTTCGGCCGCCCCGTGGATGGCGGCAATGCCCACCACTCCGCATTCTTCTCCCCAGTGTCGCATCTATCGCTCCGTTCCGGCCATGAGCCAGGCTTCCATGTGCGGATTGATCAACAAGCCCTGTTTGCGCGTGCGGGCCACGGCCAGGCCGTGGCCGATGTCCGCGGCTTCGGCCGGGTCGCCCGACAACAGCAGACGCCACAGCACCCCCGACAGCACCGGGCCATCCTGCCCCAGGGGGAAAGCCACCACATCCACCGCGCTGAGACCCTTGGCCGGAGTCCCGCCCAGCAGGCGGTCGTACAATGCCCTGCCGCCCGAGAAGCCCTCCAGGTCCGTAGCCACCAGCTCACCGGGCCAGGCGGCGGGCAAGGCGCCGCCTCGGCAGTCGGCGCAGCCGAACCAGGGCGCGCCCGCCTCCTCGCCGACGAAGTGCCCGTAGTGGTGCTTGTTGGGGTTGAAGTAGCGGCCCGTGTCCAGGATGCGGGCCATGTCCGCGGCCTCATCCCAGAAGGTGTGCATTTCACAGCGCAGCAGATTGACCAGACGATCTCCCCCCTCCAGACGATCCTTCATCACCAGCAGGGCGCTGGCGGCGTGCAGGTCCACACCCTTGTGGCTGGTCAGCAGCGTGTTCTGTCGCGACATCGTCCATCCTTCCGGCGCGGAGCGCTCAGCACATTTCCACCAGGCGGCGCAGCAGGAACGCGCCGGGCCCGGCCTCTTCCAGCAGTGGGAAATTCCCGGCGGCGGCCCGGCGCGCGCGGCCCCAGGCGCCGGGCTGGTCCTCGGGCACATGGCGCAGCTGCGCGGCCCGCTCGGGATGGGGCATCATGGCCAGCACGTTGCCCCCCTTGTTGGTCAAACCGGCCACGTCCAGCAGCGATCCGTTGGGGTTGGCTTCCCGGCGCCCCCCCAGCGGCGCGTACTGCAGGGCCACATGCCCGGCGGCGGCCAGCCGGGTGAAGAACGCGGGATCCTCATGGGTGAAGCGTCCCTCCGCATGAGCGATGGGCAGGGGAATGACCCCCGTGACGCCCTCCACGAAGGGGCTGCGGCTGCCGGCATGCGGCGTGACGGCCACCCACTGGGCGTGGTAGCCGCGCCGGCCGGGGAAGCGGTTGCGGGCCAGGGCCACCTCCACGGCCCCCGGCTCCAGGCCGGGCACCAGGCCGCTTTCCACCAGCACCTGGCAACCGTTGCAGATTCCCAGGATGGGCCGCCCCCCTTCGGCGGCCTGCAGCAGCACCCGCAGCAGCGGATCTTTGGCGGCCACGGCACCGGCCCGCACGCGGTCCTGATAACTGAAACCGCCGGGGATGAGGAAACCGTCAAAAGCAGCCAGTTCTTCAGGCTGGCGGGTCCAGCGGAAGATCTCCGCCTCGGCGCCGCTGCTGTTCAGCAGACGGGCGCTTTCCTCTTCGCAGTTCACGCCGGGCAGCTGCACCACCGCCACGCGAGGCTTGCGGTCCAGATTCACCAAGGGCACCCGGCCGGCCAATTCCTCCTGATCGTCCGGGCCGGCCACGGGCGGGACCATGGCCGCCGCCGGCTCGCCGCCCAGCAGACGGGGCAAGGCCTTCTGCCAGCCGGCCGCCATCCGCGGCACATCCAGGGTGGCCACCTCGGCGCCTGCGGCGTCACGCACGCTCAGGGTGGCGGTTGCGGTGACGGTCCCCAGCTCCCACCAGCACACCCCCGCGCCGTTCAATTGCGCGGTGGCGGCCGGCAGATTATCCGGCGCGACGGTCAGCACGAAACCGCCGTTCTCGCTGAACAGGAACTCACGCGCCGTCAGTTCGGCAACCGGCAGCCGGATATCCGCGCCGCGCGCCGCGGCCGCCTCCAGGCCCATGGCCATCTCGCTCAGGGCCACGGCCAGGCCGCCGTCGCTGATGTCGTGGGCCGCGGTCAGCAGCCCGGCGGAGACCAGGTCGATGACCGCGCGGATCTCCTTGCGGGCCGCCTCGAAATCCAGCTCCGGCACCGCCGGACGGCCCGCCTGGTAACCGGCGTCCAGGTACAGGGAGCCGGCCATCTCCGGGCCGCGTCGGCCCAACAGCAGGATGTGGTCGCCCGCGTCCCCGAAACGCTGGCTACGGCACTTGGTGTAGTCATCCACGATGGCCACACAGCCCACGATGGGCGACGGCGCCACGCTGCGGCCGGTGCTGCTCTGGTTGTAGAAGCTGACGTTGCCGCTGATGACCGGCAGAGGCGCCTCGGGCAGGGCGTAGCAGCCCACGCCACGGCAGGCATCGCCCACGCCGCGCACGCCTTCGGTGAACTCCCAGAAGGATTCGGGAATTTCGGGATTGCCGAAGTTGAGGCAATCGGTCACGGCGGCGGGACGTCCCCCCACGCAGGCCACGTTGCGGCAGGCCTCCAGCACGGCGGCGGCACCGGCGGTCCAGGGATCGGCCAGCCCCAACAACGGGTTGCCGTCGGCGCTGACGGCCACGGCCCGCTTGCTGCCGGGCACCGGGGCGATGACGCCCGCGTCCGCCTCCCCCGGGCGCAAG
>PDQT01000032.1 GCA_002747875.1 bacterium DOLZORAL124_64_63 | reverse complement strand
ATGCTGTTGGTCTTGAACGGGGTGTCCAAGCAGTACGCCATGACGGGGTTCCGCATCGGTTGGGCCGTGGGTCCGAAGGACCTGATCAAGGTCATGAACAACATCCAGTCCCACCAGTCCGGTAACCCTTGCAGCCTCAGCCAGCACGCCGCGGTGGCGGCCATCCACGGCCACCAGGGCTCGGTGCGCAAGCTGGCCGGAGAACTGGAGATCAACCGGGACGAAATGGTCCGTCTCCTGCGCCAGATTCCGGGCCTGGATGTCCAGCCTCCACAGGGCACCTTCTACTGTTTCTGCGATTTCCGCGCCTTCGACCGGGACAGCACCCGCCTGGCGGCTCACCTGCTGGAGAAGATCCTGGTGGTGACGGTGCCCGGTGTGGAGTTCGGCATGGAGGGCTATCTGCGCCTCAGCTACTGCGGGGCCATCGAGGATGTGCGCGAGGGCGTGCGCCGCATCCAGTGGCTGCTGGACCCCGCCGCGGGGGATACCCTGGAATCCGGCGGCACCGTCTTTACCCGCTGAGATGGCCGCCGACTCTTTTGCCGATCCTGTTGCCGGGGCGCTTGCCGCGCTCCGGCAGTTCCATGCCCAGGTGGATGCCGCCGCGGGCGATCTGGAATCCCGCCAGGAGCCTCCCTTGCGTTGCGGGCGCGGCTGCGCCGACTGCTGTGTGGACGGCTTGACGGTTTTCGCGGTGGAAGCCGAGCGCATCCGGCGCGACCACGCGCGGCTTCTGGCCGAGGGCAGGCCCCACCCGCCCGGCGCCTGCGCGTTCCTGGATGCCGCCGGCGCCTGCCGCATTTACACCTCCCGCCCCTATGTCTGCCGCACCCAGGGCCTGCCTTTGCGCTGGCTCGTGGACGATGATCAGGCAGAAAGCCGGGACATCTGTCCCCTGAACCGGGGCGAGGGGCGGCCCGAACCGGACGCCCTGGCGGAAGCCCTGTGCTGGACCATCGGCCCCTGGGAAGGGCGGCTGGCCATGATCCAACTGCAGGCGCTAGGGGGGGCCTTCACCGCGGAGTTGCCTCGGGAGGCGCTGCGGGATCTCTTTCGGGCCGGTCCGGCCGGCTCCCGCGCCTCGGGATAGCTGATGCTCCCTTCTTCATGCTGGTGTTGGAGACAATGGCCTTTGCCCTTTGCGGGAGGGGCAAGGACTGCGGATTCCCGAATTTCTAATTCTTGAATTGATGCATGAGAGCGTGGCCCTCCAGAAGTGTCGGAGGGCCATCGGCCGCAATTTTTCAAAAGAGACTTAAACTATTGACTCACAAATATTTAGGCGCCATTAAAACACGCAACTCCATGTGTTCCAGGAAGTTGCGCGCCGTTTGTCACTGTTTTGTCATGGCGCGGGTTTTCTCTCCTGGAGGAAAACAGGCATCCTGTGGCTCATTTTCTGAAGATGACCTATGAGAAAAATGTGAGATAGGTTCTTTGTATATAAAAGGTTAATTGTTCCTTGTCTTTGAATTCATGGAAAGGCGAACTCATATTTACTCATCTGAATCCTCTTCCTTGAGTACGCAGCTCGGCAGACCTCGACCCATCCGTTGCACCGGCCCTTGTGTCAACCATATGGAGAAAGGCCCCAGGGATATGTTCCACCACCGGCTGACCATCTTTTTTGCGCTTTTCCTTTTCCTGCTGACTCCCGTGACGGGTTTGGCGGACGACTATCCGGACTGGATCTGTGCCGATTGCCACAGCAACACCGGTGGCGAGCCCACGGAAGTGGACCACAGCCATCTGGCCGGTAGCCAGCACGAGGACCTCAGCTGCACCGACTGCCACAGCGGCATCACCCAGTTGCCGCACCGCGACAATCTGGCCAAGGTGGATTGCGCGGAATGCCATGACGACGTGGCCGAGGTCTACGTCCAGCATGGCCGCGGCATTGTCGGGGAAACCCCCCATGTGCCCACCTGCGTGAACTGCCATGGCACGCACCAGATCAAATCCCCTGATGATCCCACCAGCCTGGTGCACGCCACCAATCTGCCCAACACCTGTGGAGCCTGCCACGAGGACCAGGATCTGCTGGCGGAGATGGGCATCAAATTCAAGCACCCCATCGAGGTCTACAAGAAGGGCGTGCACGGCCAGGCCACGGCCGGCGGCAAGGACAACGCCGCTTCCTGTAACGATTGCCACTCCACCGGCGGCACCGCCCACCGCATCCTGCCTCCCGGGGATATCGAGTCCACCATCAACTATTTCAACATCTCCAAGACCTGCGGCCAGTGCCACAGCACCATCCAGAAGGAATTCGAGATCGGCGTGCACGGCGAGTTGGTGGCCCGCGGCGAGGTGGACGCGCCCACCTGCACCCACTGCCACGGCGAGCACAATATCCTGGCCACGGATGATCCGCTGTCTCCGGTCAGCCCCTTCCGTGTGGCCGAAGCCACCTGCACGCCTTGCCACGATTCGGCCAAGCTGAACGAGAAGTACGACCTGCCTTCCGGCCGCCTGCAATCCTACGTGGACTCTTACCACGGCCTGAAAAGCCGCACCGGCGACAAGACGGTGGCCAACTGCGCCAGTTGTCACGAAGCCCACATGGTGCTGCCGCGCGATGATCCGCGCAGTTCCGTGAACCCGGCCAATCTGGTCACCACCTGCGGCAACTGCCACGAGGGGATGTCCGCGGAGATGGCCAGCAAGACGCGCATCCACGCCCCCGCCGCCGGCCAGCAGAGCGGCTGGCCCCATATCATCAAGATCATCTACCAGATCCTGATCTTCTGCGTCATCGGCGGCATGGCCGGCTACTGCTTGCTGGATTACCTGCGGCAGGTGCGCAACATGCTGCGTAAGGAGCAGGTCCGGCGTATGGAAGCCGATGAGGTGGTGCAGCACACGGTCCTGGCCATCAGCTTCACCGTCCTGGTGATCACCGGCTTCAGCCTGCGCTTCTACGATGCGTGGTGGGCCAAGATGATTTTCGGGCGCGAAGGTGGCGCGGCCATCCGCGGCCTGATCCATCGTGGCGCGGCCGTGGTGATGATCCTGGGCGCCATCTGGCACTTCTTCTTCCTGTTCACCACCAAGGGCCGCATCTTCTTCCATGACATCAGTCTCAGTTGGCTGGATGCCAAACAGTTCTGGGGAATGCTGATGTACAACCTGGGTCGTACCGATGAACACCCGCAGATGCGCCGCTTCTCCTTTGTGGAGAAGGCCGAGTACTGGGCGCTGATCTGGGGCACCATCGTCATGGTCCTGACGGGTCTGGCCCTCTGGTTCGAGTCTTACCTGGTCCATTACCTGGGCAAGGGCGTGCTGGAGGTCTTTCTGGTGATCCACTATTACGAGGCGTGGCTGGCCTTCCTGGCCATCCTGGTCTGGCACATGTACGGTGTGATCTTCAACCCGCACCTGTATCCCATGAACCCCGCGTGGCTGACGGGCAAGATGCCGCGTGAGATGTTCGAGACAGAACATCCCGCGGCCCAGAGCCCCGGCAACGTGGCCAAGGTCAAGCGTATGGGGCGGGAGCGGGACGTCTAGTCTGACGCCCGGCACCCAGTACCCGACACCGGGCATGTTCTTCTGCGGCCCGCCTTCATGGACAAGGCGGGCCGCTGTTTTTTGTCGTCCCAGGCCGAAAACCCGTCAATTTTCCAAAGGATAAGCCGAAACATGAGGATGAGGAATCCTGGTATTGGCACCCACCGTGGGGCAGGAGAAGTATCATGGCGAAAATGGAAGTGCTGCATTTTGGGGTGCATCCGAACAATCCCGAGGGATTGGGAGGAACCCTGGCCCGCATCGGGGGCCTCAACATGGCGGTGGCCGAAGAGGTGGGGCGTCTGTGCTACGGTTGGTGCGGAGGGGGCGATCCCGACATGGCCGGCCGTGCCCTGCTGACCTTCCCCCTGAAATCCCGCCTGAGAAGCATGCCGCGCGGGGCCTATGCCGTCATCCGGGTGATCATGGCCGAGCAGCCCCGCTTCCAGGTCCTGATCCTGGATCGCTCCGATTACAAGGATTTTGGGTACAACCCGTTTGCCCTGGAGGAGGCCGGCGGTTTTCCGGAATGGAGTTCCGGCCACCCCCCTCATCGCGTGGAGGTGGTGCCGGAGGCCAACCGGCTGACGATCAGCCCACCCCCCTCGCCGGCCGATGTGGGCCTGGTGGATGAGGCCCTGAATCAGCTGCTTGCGAGCCGGAAACTGCTTTTGCCCATCTCCCAGCCCTGCAACGAAAGTGACCGGATCCTGAGTCTGATGATCGAGTTGCTGCCCGATGCCATGAAGCAGCAGCTCCGGTTCGCGTCCTTTGCCCCAAGCCCGGTCAACGGGTACCACCTGGCGGCACCCGCGACTCCCGATTGCGATCAGAGCGGCTGGCAGCGCCTGGTGATGACGTTGGCACCGGGACAGCTTCCGCCCAAACTGCAGGAATACGTGCAAAAGGTGCGGGAGTGCCTGGCCTATGGCGATATCTCCAGCCTCAGAAATCAGCAGAGTCGGCTGACCCTGGAACGGGGCACCGCCGGTCCGGCGCTGACGGCCCCCAAGCCCGCGCCCCAGGTCGGGGTCGCCCCGGTGCCGATGCGTTCGCAGAGGAAGCGGACGGACGTGCCCCATATGGGGCGGCCATCGGCGTCGGCGACTTCCCGCCGAGACCATACTGCCGAGCATTCCGGCCCGCGCACGGCCCACTGGCGGGGGGGGCGGCGCCAGGTGCCGGTTCCCCTGGTGGGGTTGTTGCTGCTGATCCTGACGGTGGGCTGCGGTTGGTCTTATTTGAAGTTCTTCTACCAGGGCGGCGGGCTGTCCTGGTCGGAACTGTTGACCTCGTCATTTACGGAACAGGAAAACGATTCCGGGGCCGTCTCGTCCTTGCTCGAGGTGGTGCGTGTCTCCGAAGTCTACGATCGCCAGATCCGGGGTGTGAAGCGGATGGCCATGATCCCCGGCTTGAATAATCTGGGGGGCGATGGGCAGGAACACCTGGAGGCCTTGCGCCGGGATGCGGCCGGGCCTCTGCTGGCCCAGATCGACATGTTCCGCGACCTGGCTGCCGCCGGTATCCAGCAGGGCACCCGGCCGGACCGGGAAAGAGAGCGTCTGCGCGCCCTGGCCCATCAGGGTGATATCCTGGATGTGGAATGCCAGCGCCTGATTCTGGCCTGGCACAGCCTGGCCCAAGGGGTCTACTGGCAGGATCTGGCCGGGCTTTCGGACGCGCAGGTCCGGGCCCGCCGGGACAGTCTGCAGGCGGCCGCCCCGCAGGATCATGCCGCGGCCTTGCGGGAGCTGGACCTGGAGAACAGACCCCAGGATCTGGCCCATTACCGGCAGCAGACCTGGAGTATGGCCCGGTTGCTGGCCCTGTTCGATCAGGAGACCTTCAGCGAGGAATGGGCCGCCGATCTTTATGGCGTGGCGGAGTCTGTTTCTCCCACGGCCAGCCCCGCCACCCGAGCGTACAGGAACAGCGCCTTCGCCCTGGCCAGGCTCAAGCGCATGGAGCACGGGGCGTCCCTCGGCAGCCATGCCTACGCCGACAGTTGGCAAACGGGGCAGTGGCTGCCGGCCGCCGTCCTGTCCGCCTTGCCGGATCTGCGCCAGACTGCTGGGACCCTGGCTGCTGGGACCCTGGCCGCGGGGGAGGCGCCGCCGCTGGTGGCCGATACGGTGGCGTTGTACCGCTGGCTGGAATCGAGCGACGAGGCGGTGGCCCATCTGGTGGACGGTAGCCTGAAGATGGCGGAACTGGAAAACAACCAAGCCGTGGCTTTCGACCGGACCACCTACACGCCACTGCTGCGGAGGCTGAACCATGAGGCGGTGGTCCGCCGACTTCAGGCCGGGCAGGCGACCACGGATCTGGCCACGGCGCAGGAGGCCGCCTCGGTGGCGGATTTCGAGGAGGCCTTGGCTCAGGCCCAGATGCCGGGATCCGACAGCTGGTCCGAGCTGGCCGAGACCCTGGACGATCCTTTCTTGGCGGGTTGGGCCGCGCATATGGCGCGCCGGAATCAGGAGCGTCAGCTCCAGAAGTTGAATCAGTTTGAAACCCAGTGGGTGCGGGCCCAAGCCGGTGTGGCGAAAATCCGTACCCTGGCCGGGGGAGGAAGCGATTGGAGCGCGGCCTGGCGCGACCTGGACAGGGCGTTGCGGTTGGGCCTGGAGGCGGGCCGCTCGTCTCCATCGGTATCGGCGACCAACCAGCAGCGTTGCCGGATCATGCGGAACTGGCGGAACAGCCTGCGCGCACCGGCGCCTTTGCAGCTGGAGAAACTGACCGTGCGGTTGGCGCAGGATCGGCTGGCCGCTGCCGGCCGTGCGGTTCTGGAGTTGCGTGTTTTGCCGAACGGTCCGGTGGTGCGGGGCCGGCCGTTCTCCATTGGCCCGGCCGCTCCGGCGGGCAGCGGCTGGGTGGGCACGGTCGGCACCGGCCTGCTGCTGGCTGATGTGACGGCCACGGACGCCTTCGAACTGAAGGTGATGGGCGCGGATGACGGGCGGGAATTGCTGAAGGTGGATATTCCTTCTTTGGCCGATGGTGCGGGGCCGGGCGCGTTGAGCCGGGCGCAAGGGGGCGATGGCGGTACCGTGCGAGGCCGGGTCGGCCCCGGCTGGTGGCGCGCGCTGCAATCCGCGCTTCAGCCCGAATTATCCATGAATGATCCGGGTTGACGTGAGCGGGGAAAAACGCAACCCGATCCGAGCCAAGGGCGTAAGGAAGAGACACTGGCTGGTCTCTTCCTTTGTTTTTTCTGTTTGCGGAGGTGCGCAATGAAGATCCTACCCACCATCACCCGCCGGCTCCCCCTGATCGGCATGGTACTGTTCTTGACTGCTGGCGCGGCTTTGGCCGACGACGGCCTGGTGGTCATCGAGGACAATGGGGACGAGACGGTCGTCATCATCGACACAGAGCAACTGGGCCGGCTGATCGGCACCCGGGTGGACGAAGCCCTCGCGAACCTGGATGAGGCCATGGCCACGATGAAGGATCTGCAACTGGAGATTCGCCTCGGTCATGACAACATGATCTCCGTGGAGACAGCGGATGAGGCTTTCGCGGTGGATCTGGACGATGTCTTCCACAAGGCCGAAACCGCCCTGGAAACGGCCTTGGAGGATTGGGACACCGAGACCGCCGATCTGGAGCGGGAGCTTGAAGGATTGAAAAAAGAGCTCCATCGTCTCCAGCGGGAACTGGTCAGGACGAGGGAGCTCTAGCTCAGGCTAAGCTCAGCCTTCTAGGCTTTTTTGTCGATCGCGGTGAAGATTTCCTCATGTTCGGGGAAACGGTCCAGGGCCTTCTTGGAAAAGATAAGGTCCCCGTCGATTTCCACTTCGAAAACGCCCCCGCTACTGGGGATCAGTTCGCACTCGATGCCATACCGTTCTCGGATGGCGTCCGCCAGACCGGCGGCCTTGGGGTGGTAGTCTCAGACACGGCAGTATTCGATGCTGATGCGCATGTTCTTGCTCCTAGAACTGGATTAGGGGTTTGGGCCAAGCCGCCAGGGTGTCCTCGAAACTTTCCGGCGTGAAGTCGTCGATATGCACGACGGCATCGTCCCCGCCTCCGAGAATGACCTCGTGGATCTTCTCCTGGATCCCGTTGCTTTGGTCTTCCAGCAGATTGCGGGTCAGGTACCAGGTTTCAAAGATCCGGCGACCGATCACGCTGTGCAGATTCAGCCCGTTGACGATGACGCGGTCGAAGGCCTGGATGTGGAAATTGCCCTGCTTGAGCCCGAAGAGGATGACGTCGCCGCCCCGCCGCGTGCTCTGGATGGCGTTGTTGACGCTGTTGTTGAACCCGGCCATTTCCATGGACACGTCCGCCCCGATGCCCCCGCAGGCGTTGCGCACATCCTTGACCAGGGCTTTGTTGGCGCTCCAGGAATGTTTGCCGGTCTTGCTCAGGTCTATCTCGATGACCTCGTCGGCTCCCAGCAGGCGCGCCTTTTCCGCGTTGGCGGGGTTGGGTTCGATACCGATGACCCGGGTGGCCCCCAGGGCGCGGGCGATCATGATCACGAACAGGCCGATGGTGCCGCAACCGAACACGGCCACGGTCTTGCCGCGCAGATCGGCAGTGGTGCAGGCGTGCACGGCGTTGCCGAAGGGTTCCTGCACGGCGGCCACCTTCATCTTGATCTTGCGCGGGTCCGTGGGCCACAGCACGTTGGCCGGCAGCTTGATGTATTCGGCGAAACAACCGTCACGGGCGATGCCGATGATCACATCCCGCGCGCAGATATGCGTCTGCCCGATGTGGCACTGGTAACAGGTGCCGCAGATGATGTGGCTTTCGGTGGAGACGATGTCCTTGGGCTGGTACCCGTAGTGGGGGGTGACGCCGGAACCGACGGCCACGATCTCGCCCACCATTTCATGGCCGATGACCCGGACCGTGGCCTTCTCCCGTTTGAGGCTGTCGAAGATCATGCCCTTGAAGGCGGTGCGGTTCCAGATGCCGCGGTCGCTGCCGCAAAATCCCGCATAAATGATCTTGATGATGACGTTCTCGGCGTCCGAGGGATCGACCCTCTCATCCAGGGAGGGGGTGGGCATCTCGCGCAGCTGGAAACCGCGGCTTTTCTCCCAGGGCATGCTGGCCTTGTCGTAGACCAGGCACTTCATGGTATCGGCGGTCACGGCAGAACCTCCGCATCCGGCGGGGCCGGACGGAAAAAGGGACCGGTTCTGTGACCGGACCCCTGAATCTTCCCGGGCGCAGAATCGGATGAAGCTCAGTTCAGATGTCTGTCCGCATCCGGATCGTCCAAGGACCACCCGGAGTTCCGATCGTCCAGACCTCTTCCGGAAGAATGCGACTGATTCTCTTTTTCGGCAAGGAGATCATCCCGGGAAACCATGTCTGGTTGCTCGGGCTCATCCAGATGGTCTCCAAATGCCGGACGCGCCAAGCCGGGTGTGCCAAGCCGGGTGTGTCAAGCCGGGCGCGACTTCCGCGGCAATTTGCGCCTGCGGCCTCTCCTCGGCGCTTAGCGGCAAAGACGCAGCAGTTTCTCCACAAACCCCGCGGCGCCGGCAAAGACGGTCCCGATGTCCCCGGCCAGCATGTATGCGGGCGTGGTGACCATGAGGTTGGCCTCATCGACCACCGTCTCGGCCGCCTCGCAGTCCACATGGTTCGCGCCCATGTTCTCCACCATGCCGGCGGTGGCGGGGTCCGTGCCGATGGTCAGATCCGGATGCAGGTCCGCGCCGAAGACGCGGGCCAGGATCACCGGCGCGATGCACATGGCGCCGATGGGCTTGCCCACGTTGTTGGCCTCGCGCAGGAAGCTTTCCACCTCCGGGTGCACGGTGCACCGGTCGCCCTCGGTGGCGAAGTTGCACAGGTTCTTGGCCGCGCCGAAGCCGCCGGGCAGCACCACGCAGTCGAAATCGACGGGATCCAGATCCGCCAGGGGCTTGATCTCCCCCCGCACGATGCGGGCGGACTCCATCAGGATGTTGCGGCTTTCGCCGGCCGCGGGCTCGCCGGCCAGATGGTTGATGACGTGCATCTGATCGCCGCTCGGGGCGCAGGCCGTCACCTCGGCGCCGGCCCGGTGCAGGGCCAGCAGAGCGGCGCAAGCTTCCTGGATTTCCGCGCCGTCGTACACACCACATCCACTGAGAATCAGGGCCACTTTTTTCATGTTCCCTATCCTTTGCTGAGGGAAAAACAACGGTCTCCCGGTTTTAGATCCTGCCCGGCCAAAAGTCAACCTCGCCCGCCTGAAGGACGGGCGTTTTTTTCTGGTTTCCCGTCTGTCGGGGCATAGATTTGAAGCGATGAAACCCGCCCATTCGGCCACGGAGATTGTTGTCATGACCGGTCGCATCGCAGTAGGAGGCATCATGCGCACGGACCACTTGGTCCTGGTGCGTGTCCTGGGCGCGACCGCTGGCCGGAACCTCAGCGGCCACACCTTGGCGGCCCTGGGCAGCAAGGGCGTGAACGTGAACTGCGTGACCTCGTTCTTGGACAAGGACGGGCACGACAACCTCTGCTTCGCCATCGGCGCCGACGATCTGGACCAGGCCCTGGGCATCATCCAGAGCCAGGAGGACTGCCTGGATGGCGGCCACGTGGACTACCGGCGCCGCTGCTGCGCCATCTCCATCTACGGCCCGCATTTCGCGGAACGACCCGCCATCGCGGGCCGCGTCTTCGGCTCCGTGCAGGAGGAGGGCGTGGAGGTGCTGCTGATCAGCACCAGCTTCTCCACCGTCTCCTTCGTGACCCTCGAGGCGCACGCCGACAAGGCCGTGGCCGCTCTCAACCGGATCTTCCTGGTGCCTTGAACGCGGATTTCTCGTCGGGTTTCTTTTCTCCGGGCGGGCGCGTTTTCCAGCGCCTGTGCAACCAGTAGTACATTTCGGGCTGGCGCCGCACGGCGTCTTCCAGCAGGGCGGTGTGCTGCTCCGTCAGGCGCGCGATGGCTGTTTCATCGTCCCAGGCGGGATCCGGGCGCAGGGGAGGGGATACTTCCAAGACGTGGCTGTGATCCGGCTGCCGGAAAAGGAAAGCGCCGAACAGCGGCACCCCCGCCTTGACCGCCAGCATGGCCGGCCCCCGGTGAACGCTGGCCGGCCGGTTCAAAAAATTCACGAACTGCCCTTTGCCGCCGGCGTCCTGGTCTCCCAGCAACCCCACCGTTTCTCCCTGGCCGAGCACCTCCAGCAGGCGCGGCACGGAGCCGCCGGTGGGCACGATACCCACCCCATCGCGCGTGCGCAGGCTGTTGAGGAACTGGTCGATGAGCTTGTTGCGCTGGGGCTTGACCACCCCATGGGCCTTGATGCCGCCCACTCCGGCCCGGGGCAGCAGCAACTCGAAATTGCCGAAGTGCCCGGACACGACCACGGCCGCCTCCCGCCCGGCCAGCACGCCTTCCAGATGTTCTTCGCCGGCCAGGCGCACATCGCGCAGCAGGTCCTCCGCGCTGCGATTGCCGGAAGCGAAAAATTCCATCAGGGTCATGCCCAGGTTGCGGTAGAAGGTGTGGGCGGTGCGCAGGCGCCAGGTCTGGTCCCGCTCGGGAAAGGCGTGCCGTAGGTTGTCGAGGATGATGGCGCGCCGGAAGCCCGCCACCTTCCAGACCAGGCTGCCCACCAGGCGGCCCAGCCCCAGCAACCAAGAACGCGGCATGATGCGCGTGGAAAGGAAAAGGCCCTTGAAGGCGGCGTATTCCAGGCGGTGCTTGAAGGTGTGGGCCATGTTGAGGATGCCGCAAGTTCGGGTGGCGGGGAAACGGTTGCGGCCCGACAAATGCCGGGCCGCAGAGCCTACGGATCTAAGTCCTTGGTATGGAAAGGACAACAGACCTTGGTCAATTGTGCTGAGAGGTATGCTATGGGATCCTGGGACATTCGTCAACTTGATTGTTTTGAGAAATTTCCTGATTTTCCTTGGCCGGCCTCAATTCCCGCGATTTTCTCTACCGGAATCAACGATAAAGCGCCTTCACCCCATCCAGAGCTATCCGCTCAGTCGGAACAGGACCGTCTGCCAGCGGCAAGAAGTCCACCGTGAACTCTATATCAGGGTTATCATTGCCATCAATTATGCGGGCAGCGATCTCTTCCTCATCGGTAGTGCCCCAGTAGTTGTTCTCCATGTTCAAGATTTCACCAGGATACATATAACCACTAGGATCTTCCCCTTTCAGGTACAAGCCATCCCCGAGAACAAGGATATGGTTGTTATGAAAAGCCGAGGCCCCCGGAAGACCATTACTTATTATGGCAAAACACACAAAATCCGAAGTTATGATGTTGTTCTCAAAAAGAACCTGGTGACGTGCATGCAGGTACACGGCACCATCACGGAAACCTTCCGGCCCATCCACATATTCAAGCACGCAATCCCGGACAACGGAGGGACCGTTTTGGTCAAAAGCAGCTTCAGCCGTACAACGCGTGATGGTGCATCCGCTCATATCTATCCGCGCACCATCCCAGATCCACACACCCACTGCGTTCAATGCCCATTCACCATCAAATGTGGAATTACGGACAATAAAATGAGTGTTGGCATAGCCAGCACTTATCCCATACTGAAATCCTGAAAACTCACAATCCTCGATAACTAAGCCGCGAACTGGGCTAAAAAGGCCAATATCTTGTCTCAGGTTATAAAACCGGCAATTGCGGATATACCCCTTCTCGATATCCATCGCCACAATGCCATCAGTGTGCTGTTGAGGATGGTCTCCCAAGAATTCACAGTTCTCAACCTCAATTTCGGGCACCTCAAGATGGAGCCCTTTCCCCCATTGGGCATAAAAGCCCAGATTTTCGACATGAATCGACTGACTATTCCACGGTCTGATCCCAACTATTCGAGGATGACCAGTTGCATTCTCTAGCCCAATGATAGTCTCAGTGGGGCCTGAACCAATGAAACTCAAAGACTTATTCCAAACTCTAACACAGGTGCCAGAATTATCATTGGCATAAACATGGTACTCTTCATACCGACCAGGACCAATCTCTATGACATCACCATCCGCCGCAGCATTCACCGCGTCCTGGATCACCGTGAAATCACCGCTACCGTCCTTGGCCACGGTCCAGGTCGCGCCCCAAGAAGTCCCGGCAAGCATCAAAGCTAGAGCAATAAATGTAAGCGGCTAGCCTCCGCCGTCTTCCCCCACCCCCCTCTTTCGGGTAAAACGGTCAAGTTCCCTCGCCGAACCTGACCACCCTTCCCCAGGAGGACCCCATGCCCAAGACCCGACGCACTGCGGATCAGTGGCAAGCCCTCATCCAACAGCACGACCAAAGCCCACTCTCCACCG
>PDQT01000121.1 GCA_002747875.1 bacterium DOLZORAL124_64_63 | reverse complement strand
TGGAATTGAGCGAGCAGGAGATGCCCCTTTTCATCGCCCAGTTCGTGGCCGTGATCAAGGCCTTCACCCTGGGGCAATGGGCCGTGCTGCTGGTCCTTCTGGTCTGGGGGCTGGCGGGGGTGCTGGCCTGGCAGGCCTGGCGTGGCTCCTGGGCGGACAATCTGCGGCGTCTGGTCCTGGCGCTGGGGGCCTTGACGCTGCTGGTGGCGGTCATCGTGTTCTGGCGCTGGCGCAGCGAGGAAGTACGTCAGACAGCGGTGGTGGTGGTGGGAGAAGAAGCGGTGCGCAGTGGCCCGGACGATTCTTTCCCGGTGCAATTCCAGGTCCATGACGGCCTGACCATCCGCATTGCCGAGGAACGCCGGGGCTGGGTGCGCATTGATCTGGGAGCCGAAAGTCTGGGCTGGATGCCGGAGACCAGCGTGGAGAGGATCCGGCGGCCCAAGGACGGGCCTTAGCCGCTCCTTCAAGAACAGCCCGCATGGCTTTTTCCGGGCCGCAAAAAATCCGAAAGCCGTCTTTCCGGCTGCCGATAGGGTGCGGGAACGGGCAACATCCGATCCTCTCCATCGGGGAGCCGGGCCGGAGGCCCACGGACGGCAGGCACGGTTTTGGGCAAGAACAGCCAGGAACTCAGCGAGATCATGAGAACCCTCGACGCCTTGCAAAGCAGGGTGCGGGAAATCTCATCCCAGGGCTCGGAAACGGGGGCGGCCACGGCGGTGGCCGAGCCTGGACCCGAGCCCATGCGTCCGTCCCTGATGGCGCCGTCGGCCGGTCCCCGCAGATCGGCGCGGGATGCAGAGGCCCTAGGTCTGCTGCGCAACGGCATCCGGGAGATCAACACCTTCACCAAGCTGAAAGATTTTCCGGAGTTCTTCGTCCGCTTCGCGGCCCAAACGGGCCTGCGGTTGTTGCTGCTCAAGCGCTGGACCAGCGGGTTGCAGGTTTTCCTTGAGCAGAACATCAAATTGCCGGCCGCGGCCAAGAAAAAAGGCCCGGACGGCCGAGCCCCCATCCCCAGCCGGAAGGGGGATATTTTCCAATCCATCGGCGAAGAAGCCGCCGTCTATTGCGGCCCCGTGCCCGTCAAGCATTTTCCGCTGGATCTGACGCTGTTGCTGGGGCGCGGCAGCGCCGACCGGCAGATCGTCATCCTGCCTCTGCCGTCCCAGAACCACTGGAACACGTTCCTGTACCTGGATACCGACCGGGCCGAAGATGACGCCCTGGCCCTGGCCGAGGTCCTGGCCGAGTTCTCTCTGGCCCGCATGTGTCTGTTGAACAAGGGCGTGCGCGCCGGCCAGGGCCGGGTGGCAGCCATCCTGAAGTCGGAAATTTACCGTCGTGAGAAGCTGCAGCAGATGCGCTCAGACCATACACTATCCTGGCAGGACGGTCCGAATCCCTTTATCAGCCGGAACGACGACGATGATGGCGACAATGACAACGAGGACAGTGGCGAGGATCTGCTCTTTGTCCATCCCCCGCATGTGGCCCAGCCCCCGCGCGTGGAAGCGGAGCCTGCTGTCGAGGTGCCGGAGCTGGACCCGTTCGAGGAGACTCCAGCGCCGGCCTGCATTCCCCTGAATCCCCAGGGGCGCGAATCCATGGACGGGGTGGATGAAGAACCCGTCGCCTCCACACCTCTGCCCAAGGATCAGCCGCTGACACCGGAACTCATCCTCAACCACAGCGGTGAATTGCCGGCTCTACCCAAGGCGGCCGTGCACATCATGGCCGTCATCGAAGATCCTCAGACCACCGCCACCCGGCTGGAAAAGGCTTTGGCCATGGATCAGACCCTTACCGCCAAGGTGTTGCGTATTGCCAACAGCCCCTTTTACGGGGCGGTGCGGGAAATCCGCACCGTCAGCGAAGCCATTGTCCGGCTGGGCTTCATGACCATCCGCAACTGGACGGTGGTCACGGCCACCAAATCGGTTTTCCTGACACCGGGAGCGGGGGTGCTGTACGAAAAAATCTGGCATCAGTCCGTCCTGTCGGCCATGGCCGGCCAACTGGTGGGGCAGACCCTGCACCACGTGGAGCCGGAGGGGCTGTTCATCGGGGGGTTGATGCAGAACATCGGCCAGTTGATCCTGGCGCGCTGCCAGCCCGAACTGTTCCAGGAAATTCTGGCCGAGTCCGAATCCTCGGGCCGGCCCTACCATGAGGTGGAGCGGGCCCTGCTGGGCTTCGACCACGGGGAACTGGGCAGTCTGCTGATCCGAGACTGGAACCTCAGCCGGGATTTGGAGGAGGCCGTGCGCTGGCATCATGATTTCGAGAACGAGGAGGCCAAGCAGCCGCGCCGCGCCGCCATGATCGCCCTGGGCGAGGAGATCGCCGCCACCGGCGGTGGGCAGGAAGCCGGCGGCGAGGAGCAGCGGTCCACGGCCGACGATGAGGAAGAGGAACTGCCGCCCCTGAGCGCGGCCTGCCGTTATCTGGGTGTCAGCCACGCCACCCTGGAGCAGCTGACCCGCCAGGCGAACGCGCTCCGTATCGATCCCCACTTCTTCAACTGAGATCAGGTCTTGGTTTTGCTTTCCTCGGCGTCGCCGGGCTCTTCTGCGGGCGGTTCGAAATGGCGCCGGCAGCGGGCTTCATAGGTCTCGTCGGCACCCACGACCACCTGCTCCGTGGCGCTGGTCAAACGTTGCGTGAAGTTGGCGGGCTCGCCGCAACTCATGCAGATGGCCAGCTGTTTGGTGACGTATTCGGCGCAACTCATGAGCTGGGGCATGGGGCCGAAGGGCCGCCCCAGATAATCCAGATCCAGCCCGGCCACAATGACCCGCTTGCCCTGGTTGGCCAGCTTGTTGGCCACGGCCACGATGTCTTCACTGAAGAACTGGCCCTCGTCGATGGCCACCAGTTCCGTGCGGTCATCCACCAGCCGCAGGATGTCGTTGACATCGTTGATGGCCACGCCGGGCAGGCTCATCTGGCTGTGGGAGACGATGCTGGTGGCGTCATAGCGGGCGTCTATCCCATGCTTGAATATCTGCACGCGCCGGCGGGCGATCTGGGCTCGGCGCAGACGCTTGATGAGCTCTTCGCTCTTGCCGCTGAACATGGGACCGCAAATGATCTCGATCCAGCCCGATTTTCCGTTGATGATCTGCATGGCTCTCCATTCTTGGTGTTTTTCCCAGGATCGAATAAGTTATTCTATCTCATCGGTCGGCTCAACCCCATCTTGGCGGAAACCCGTGAAGATGATGGTGGCCGGGGCGCGCCGTTAAGAAGAAATTTTCACCGCTCAAAAGAGGATGGTGGGCCATGTGGTCCCGCGATGAATTCCTGGAACGTACGGCCGGCGGTCTGATCGGTATGGTCCATTTGCGCGCGCTGCCCGGCAGCCCCGGTTATGCCGGAGAGCTGGCCGAGGTCACGGCCGCGGCCCTGGCCGACGCCGCGGCCCTGGACGCGGCCGGTATCGGCGCCGTCATGATCGAGAACTACAACGACGTGCCCTTTTATCCTGAGAGGGTTCCCGCCGAGACGGTGGCCGCCATGACGGCGATCATCAGCGCCTTGGCGGCGGAATTTCCAGGTCTGGCCCTTGGGGTGAATGTCTTGCGCAACGACGCGGCCAGCGCCTTGGCCGTGGCCGTGGCCTGCGGCGCGGATTTCATCCGCGTCAACGTGCACACCGGTGCCGCGGTCACCGACCAAGGGCCCATCACCGGCGAAGCCTGGCACACCCTGCGCCTGCGCCGCCGGCTGGGGGCCGATCGCATCGGTATCCTGGCCGACGTGCGCGTCAAGCATGCCCGGCCCCTGGTGGCCCGACCCCTGACCGAGGAAGCGGCGGATCTGCGCCTGCGTGGCCAGGCGGACGGGGTCATCGTCACGGGGGTGGCCACCGGCGGTGCCGCCGATCCCTCCGATATCAGGGAATTGCGCGCCGCATTGCCCGACTGCCCCCTGCTGGTGGGCAGCGGCCTGACGGCCGAAACCCTGGCCGGCTTCCGGCCCGAGGCCGACGGCGTGATCATCGGTTCCTGGCTCAAGACCATGGCTGCGGACAACGGATGGCCCGTGGTGTCCGTGGACAAGGCCCGGCATTTCTGTCGGGTTTGGCAAAATTCGCAGTCTCGACAGAACCCGAAAGGCTCATGATGAACATCCTGGTCACCGGCGGCGCCGGTTTCATCGGTTCCAACCATGTGCGCATGCTGCTGTCCGAAACCGAGGACAGGGTCGTGAACCTGGATCTCTTGACCTATGCGGGGAACCTGCAGAATTTGGCGGGTCTGGAGGACAATCCACGCTACCGTTTCGTGCGCGGCGATGTGACCGATCGGTCCACCGTGCGCCGGGTTCTGCAGGAGGAGAAGATCGAGGCGGTGGTCCACTTCGCGGCCGAAAGCCACGTGGATCGCAGCGTGGAGGGCCCGGAGGTCTTCGTGCGCACCAACATCCTGGGTACGGAGATATTGCTGGAGGAATCCCGCCGCGCAGGGGTGCGGCGTTTCGTCATGGTCAGCACCGACGAGGTCTACGGCAGCCTGGGGGCCGACGGCTTCTTTACCGAGACCACGCCCCTGGCCCCCAACTCCCCCTACGCGGCCAGCAAGGCGGCGGCCGATCTGATGTGTCGCTCCTTCTTCAAGACCTTCGCCTTTCCCGTGTTGATCACCCGCTGCAGCAACAACTACGGCCCTTACCAGTTCCCCGAGAAGCTGATCCCGCTGATGATCGCCAACGCCCTGGAAGGCCTTGCGCTGCCTGTCTATGGCGATGGTAAGAACGTGCGGGACTGGCTCTTCGTGCAGGATCACTGTCGCGCCGTGGACCTGGTCATGCGGCGGGGCGAGCCGGGAGAGGTCTACAACATCGGCGGCTGCAACGAAATGCGGAACATCGAACTGGTCACTCTGCTGGTGGACAAGCTGGGCCGGAGTCGCGATCTGATCACCTTCGTGCCGGACCGCCCCGGCCATGACCTGCGCTACGCCATTGACGCCGGCAAGATCATGGATCGGCTGGGCTGGGCGCCGACGGTGGACTTTGCCACGGGCCTGCAGCGGACGGTGGATTGGTACCTGGAAAACCGGACCTGGTGGGAGCAGATCCGCAGCGGAGAATACCGGGCCTTCTACGAACGCATGTACGGCCGGCAGGGACGCCACGCCACCGACGGGCAGGCGGGCTGATGGCCCACACGTCCCTTATCCTGCCCGATGGCCGCTCCGTCCAGATGGCCCCGGAGACCTGGGCGCGGCTCAGTTGCGGGGTGCTGGTTTTCGATGCCGTGCGCGTTTTCCAAAACCCGGCCGTGACGGCAGCCACCGAAGACTTGGGCACCCGGCTGCGGCAAAAGCACGCGGGCCTCAAGCCCAGCCAGATCCCCGGCCTGGCCGAGGCCCGGAATCTTTACAAGAGCTTCGCCATGGAACCCACCCGCTACCGCCCCAGCAGCGAGGCCTTGCTGCGCCGGGTGGTGGCCGGCAAGGGCTTGTACACCATCAACAACGCCGTGGACGCCTGCAACCTTGCCAGCCTGGAATTCCTTTTGCCGGTGGGCATGTACGACCTGGACAAGGTGCGGGGCGCCGTGACCTTGCGCACGGGCCGGGCGGGCGAAACCTATCCCGGTATCCGCAAAGGAACCGTGAACCTGGCGGACCGACTGGGGCTTTTCGACACGGATGGGCCCTTCGGCTCGCCCACCAGCGATTCGGCCCGCACCTGTGTGGCCGCCGGTACGGTCCGGGTCTTGGCCGTCATCATGGCCACCGCCGGTTACGATGCCCACCGTATGACCGCGGCCCAAGATATTTTTTCCGGGCACTTCACGGCCTTCTGCGAGGCGCGTGAGATTTTTCGAGGGCAGTTGGGGAGGGACGGATGAGGACTTGGGCGTGTTTCCTGATTTCGGCGCTGACCATCCTGTTGTTGCCGCCGCCGGCGGCAAGGGCGGATGAGGCCGGTCTGCGCGCCACGGTGGAGCTTCTGGCCGGTCCCCGGATGGCCGGCCGGGGAAGCGGCACCCCCGAAGGCCGCGCCGCCGCGGACTACCTGGCCCAACGCCTGGCCACCGCCGGCCTGCGGCCGGCCTTCGCCGATTCCTACCAGCAGGAATTTCTTCTCCGGGGCCAAGGCTGGACGGGCGAAGACCTGACCGGCAAGCGGGGTGTCAACGTGGCGGGCATCCTGCCCGGGGCGGGCCGTCTGGCGGATCGGTACGTGGTCGTCGGCGCCCACCATGACCATCTCGGGCACCTGGACGCCTCCCTGGCGGGCACCGGCTCCGCGCTGCCGGGGTCCTTCTACGCCGGGGCCAACGACAACGCCTCCGGCGTGGCCGTGGTGCTGGATCTGCTGGACAACCTGCCCCCGCCGCAAGGGCCCGATCGCCGCGCCCTGCTGGTGGTCTTCTTCGGCGGCGAGGAGGTGGGGCTGCAGGGCTCGGGCCATTTCATCCGGGAACCCGCGGTGCCGCTGTCGGCCATCGATGCCATGATCAACTTCGACACCGTCGGGCAGATGCAGGGGCGCAAGCTCTACGTCAGCGGCATCGGCACCACCGCGGCTTTCCCCCCTCTGGTGCGGGCGGCCAACACCGCCGGCCTGGAGCTTTCCCTGGCCCAGGGGGGCTGGTCCGGCAGCGACCACATGGCCTTCAACACCGCCGAGGTGCCCGTCCTTTTCATCTTCGGCGGACCCTACCCCCAGTACAACACGCCCGAGGACACGCCCGAAACTCTGGACTATGGGGCCATGAATCTCATCGTCGACTATGCCGGGCGTCTTGTCCAGTCCGTGCGCGCCCTGCCCGGTGATTTGCCCTGGGTGATGGTGGCGCGGAAGCTGCGTCCGGAGATGGGGGCAGGGGCCAACCGGGACACCTGGTTCGGTTCCCTGCCGGATTTTACCGAGGAGGTGGAAGGGTACCAACTGGCCGGCGTCTTCGACGGCAGCCCCGCCCAGAAAGCGGGCCTGCTCAAGGGCGATGTCCTGGTCCGGCTGGGCGGACAACCGGTGACGGATCTGGCTTCATTCACCACCGCCCTGCGGGCCCATGCGCCCGGCGATCTGGTGGAGGTCACCGTCCTGCGCCGGGGGCGTTCCTTGAACTTCACCGTGGTGCTGGGCAACAGGAAAGATCGACGCTGAGCCGCTCATCCCGGACCGGCGCAAGGCCCGTGGCCGTCCCGTCCACCGGGCTCCACATGCACGAAGACCCGGGCCATGTTGGGCACCGCGGTACGGATGCGGTCTTCCACGTCATGGGCGATGTCGTGGGCCGCGCCGATGGCGTGATCCGGGTGCACGGCGATGCGCAAATCCGCCAGATAAAAACGGCCCCGCCGGCGCACGCGCAGATCCCGGATTTCCTGCACACAGGCCACGCCCGCGCCCGCGCTCCGGATACTTTCCAGCAGTTCCGGCTCCGGCATGGTGTCCATCAGCACCATCACGTTTTCCCTCAGCAATCCCCAGCCCATGCGCCCGATGAGCACGGCGATGACGATGGCCCCGACGCTGTCCAGCAGCAACCAGCCCGCCATGGCGCCGCCGATACCCAGGGCGGCCACCAGAGAACTGATGGCGTCGGACCGGTGCATGGCGCCGTTGGCCAGCAGCGCGGGGCTGTGATGCCGCTGCCCCACCCACAAGGTGTAACGCGCCATGATCTCCTTGATCACCACCGAAACCAAGGAAGCGATCAGCGCCGGCAGCTCCGGTTCCGGCAGCCTTCCCCAGGCGATGGCCACGGCGGCCTTGGCCAGGATGACGCCGGCGGTGGCCAGCATGAAGACGGCCACGACGATGGCGCCCAGGGTCTCGAAGCTGTGGTGGCCGTAGGGATGGTTCTCGTCCGGTGGCCGGGAGGCCGCCTTGAGGCTGAGCAGGATGCCCACATCGCTGAGCACATCGGCCAGGCTGTGGTTCCCGTCCGCCACCAGGGCTGTCGAGCCGGCCAGCAAACCCACGATGATCTTGCCGACGGCCAGCCCGGCGTTGCTCACCAGCCCGATCCAGGTGCAGACCATGGGCCGCAGCAAGGGGGAGGTCGCCGCCTCTTGTGCGCGGTGCCGCGGGG
>PDQT01000076.1 GCA_002747875.1 bacterium DOLZORAL124_64_63 | reverse complement strand
GCATGCAGGCCGTGGCCCGCGCCATGGCGCCCCGGCTCAGCGCCCATCACGACGCCATCAATCTGGACACGGCCCTTTTCGCCCGGGTGGATGCCGTGTACCAGCAGCGGGAGGCCCTGGGCCTGGATCCCCAATCCCGCCGCCTGCTGGAAGAGACGCGTAAGGATTTCGTGCGCTCGGGCGCCTTGCTGGACGCGGCGGGCAAGAAGCGGATGGCGGCCATCAACCAGCGCCTGAGCGTGCTGACCCTGCAATTCGGACAGAACGTGCTGGAGGACACCAACCGCTTCACCATGACCCTGACCGATCCGGACGACCTGGCGGGCCTGCCCCCCGCGGTCATCCAGGCCGCGGCGGAAACGGCCGTGGAGCGCGGCGCCCCCCAGGGCAGCTGGGTCTTCACCATCCACAAACCCAGCCTGATCCCCTTCCTGCAATTCAGCGCAAAGCGTGAACTGCGGCAGCGCATGTTCGAGGCCTACGCCATGGTGGGTAACCACGGCGACGCGCGGGACAACAACGCCATCTGCGCCGAAATCGCGGCCCTGCGCCTGGAGCGGGCCCGCCTGCTGGGCTACCCCTCCCACGCCCACTACACCCTGGAC
The DNA here is from genome assembly GCA_002747875.1 of bacterium DOLZORAL124_64_63. Lineage (GTDB taxonomy): Bacteria > Krumholzibacteriota > Krumholzibacteriia > LZORAL124-64-63 > LZORAL124-64-63 > LZORAL124-64-63. The sequence continues at coordinate 8,599 of PDQT01000076.1, read as the reverse complement.
GACACCATGGCCGGCACCCCGGAAAACGTCGACGATCTGCTACGCAAAGTGTGGGACCCCGCCCTGCGACGAGCCGCTGAAGAAGCCGCCGAATTCCAGGCCCTGATCGACGCCGAGGGCGAGGATTTCCGCCTGGCCGCCTGGGACTGGTGGCACTACGCGCAAAAGGTGAAGAAACAGAAATACGCCCTGGACGAGGAGATGCTGCGCCCCTACTTCCAGCTGGAGAACGTGCGTCAAGGCATGTTCGATGTGGCCACACGCCTTTATGGCCTGCGATTCACGGAGCTGCCCGACGCCCCGCGCTACATCGACGAGGTCGACGTCTTTCTGGTCCAGGATGCCGACGGCACCGATCTGGCCGTCCTCAGCCTGGACTACTTCCAGCGTGAAGGCAAACGCAGCGGGGCCTGGATGAGCAGCTTCCGTCGGCAGTGTTACGACGGCGACGAGCGCGTCCTGCCCCTCATCTACAACGTGGGCAACTTCACCCGCCCCACCGAAAACGCCCCCGCGCTGCTCAATGCCGATGAGGTGGCCACCATGTTCCACGAATTCGGCCACGCCCTGCACGGCATGCTCTCGGACGTGCGCTACCGCAGCCTGAGCGGCACCTCCGTCAGCTGCGACTTCGTGGAACTGCCCAGCCAGATCATGGAGAACTGGGCCTTCGAGCCCGAGGTCATGCGCGCCTACGCCCGCCATTGGCAGACGGGCGAGGTCATCCCCGAAGAGCTCATCACCCAGCTGGAGAACAGCCGCCACTTCAACCAGGGCTTCGCCACGGTAGAGTACCTGGCGGCCAGCTTCCTGGACATGTCCTGGCACACCCTGCAGGAGGCCCCCGGCCTGGACGCGGGCCCCTTCGAGGACGCGGCCATGGAGCGCATCGGGCTGCCGGCCGCCATCATCAGCCGCTACCGCAGTCCCTACTTCCAGCACATATTCTCCGGCGGCTACAGCGCGGGCTACTACAGCTACCTCTGGGCCGAGGTCCTGGACGCCGACGCCTTTGCCGCCTTCCAGGAAAAGGACGATCTGTTCGATGCCGACACGGCCCGTTCCTTCCGCGAGAACATCCTGTCCCGGGGCGGCAGCGAGGACAGCATGGCGCTGTACCTGCGCTTCCGGGGCCAGGCCCCCGACCCGGAAGCCCTGCTCAAGCGCCGGGGGCTTCTTGAATATAATGACAAGAAAAACATACACTAATGTCGACAAGAATATTTAGTGAATGTTTTTCCATGCAAAGAGACATCTTGACTTGGGTGAAGAATTGTGTCATATTTTTCTTACATAAGGATGTGATTGGCCCTTAATGACAAGTTGATACTTCAAAATGGATCTGGCCAACATGAGTGACAGCGCCATCCTGAAAGAGTTGGGAGACCGGCTCCAGAGGTTGCGCCTGGACCGCAACATCACCCAGCAGGAACTGGCGGACCGGGCCGGCCTGAGCCGACCCACCATCAGCGAGATGGAAAATACCGGGCGCTGCACCTTGCCCACCCTGCTGCGCGTCCTGCGCGTGCTGGACCGTTTGGAGGACCTGGAGGCCTTCCTACCCCCGCCCCAGCCCAGCCCCCTGGAACTGGCCCGACGGCGCGGCCGTGTGCGCCGGCGCGCCTCCGGCAACCACCTCCCCGAAGATGAGGCCGACGATGAGGAGCCCTCATGGTAGCGCCGGTGGATGTGGCCCGGGTTCTGCTGTGGGGGCGCATGGTGGGTGCCGTGGCCTGGGACGCGTCCCGGGCCGTCGCCACCTTCGAGTTCGATCCCGACTGGCTGGACCTGGGGCTGGACATCGCCCCGTTGATGATGCCCCTGCGCGAGGCCCGGCGCGGCCGCACCCGCTTCCAGTTCCCCCACCTGCCGCGAGAGGCCTTCCACGGCCTGCCCGGCCTGCTGGCCGACGCCCTGCCCGACCGCTTCGGCCAGGCCCTGATCAACGCCTGGCTGGCCGGCCAGGGCCGCGATCCCGCCAGCTTCAACCCCGTCGAACGGCTGTGCACCATCGGCCACCGCGGCATGGGCGCCCTGAACTTCGAGCCGGGGCTGCGCACGGGACTGGACCGCAGCGTGCCCGTGGAGATCGCCGCCCTGGTGGACCTGGCCCAGAGCGTGCTGAGCGAACGCGCCGGCCTACGGGCCAACCTGGCGGCGGACTCGCACGACGCCCTGCAGGAGATCATCCGCGTCGGCACCAGCGCCGGCGGGGCCCGCCCCAAGGCCGTGCTGGCCATCAACGACACCACCGGCGAGGTGCGCAGCGGCCAGGTGGACGCCCCCCCCGGCTTCGCGCCCTGGCTGCTCAAGTTCGACGGCGTGGCCGACAACGACCTGGGCGATCCCCAGGGTTTCGGGCGCATCGAATACGCCTACTACCTGATGGCCCGCGCCGCCGGCCTGGAGATGATGGAAAGCCGCCTGCTGGAAGAAAACGACCGGGCCCACTTCCTGACCCGTCGCTTCGACCGCGGGCCCGACGGTAAGCGGCAGCATCTGCAAAGCCTGTGCGCCCTGGCCCACCTGGACTACAACATGGCCGGCAGCCACGCCTACGAGCAGGCCTTCCAGGTCATGCGCGCCCTGCGCCTGGACTATCCCGCCGCCGAGCAGATGTTCCGCCGGGCGGTCTTCAACATCGTGGCCCGCAACCAGGACGACCACACCAAGAACATCGCCTTCCTCATGGACGACGACGGCCGCTGGAGCCTTTCCCCCGCCTACGACGTGACCTGGGCCTACAACCCGCAAGGCGCGTGGACCTCCGCCCACCAGATGACCTTCCACGGCAAGCGCGACGGTTTCACCCGGGCCGACATCACGGCCGTGGGCCGGGAAATGAGCATCCGCCGGCCGGACCGGGTGCTGGCCGAGATCACCGACACGGTGCGCCGCTGGCCCGAATTCGCCGCCGAAGCGGGGGTGCCGGCAGACCGCGCCCGGCAGATCGCCGCCACCCATCGCCTGGAACTGGAACCGAACTGACGCAACCCGAGAGAAAGGATCTCCCGTGTTCTCCGAACCCCTCATCGGCCCCGAACAGACCTGGATGATGTGGACCATCCTGCTGGCTGCCGCCGCCTTCGGCCTGTGGGGCGAGCGCCGGCGCTGGGGTCGCAAGCTGTCGGCCGTGGTGCTGACCATCGGCGCCACCTTCGTGCTTTCCAACCTGGGAATCATCCCCACCGAGGGCGTGCCCGCCTACGACATCACCTGGGGCAAGCTGGTGCCCCTGGCCATCCCCCTGCTGCTTTTCCAGGCCGACCTGCGCCGCATCTTCCGCGAGGCCGGTCCCACCCTGCTGGCCTTCGCGCTGGGGGCCGTCGGCACCCTGGTGGGCACGGTGATCGCCTTCCGGATCGTGCCGCTGGGCGAGCACGGCTGGCAGTTGGCCAGCATCTTCTCGGCCACCTACATCGGCGGCTCCATGAATTACGCCGCGGCCGCCGAGGCGGTGGGTCTGCAGTCCGGCAGCCTGACCACCGCCGGCGTGGCGGCCGACAACCTGGTCATGGCCCTGTACTTCCTGCTGCTGATGGCCCTGCCGGGTATAGGCTGGCTGGCGCGCCTCTTCGTGCGGCGTGATGGGCAGGTGGCGGCCTCGGCGCACGAGGCGGATCTGCAGCAGAGCAGCCGCTTGCCCGACTTGATGGGCACGACGTTGAGTCTGGCGCTGGCCTTGGGCCTGTGCGCGGCGGGATTCAAGCTGGCCGAGGTGATGGGCTGGCGAGGGGGCGGCATCCTGGTGGTGACGGCCCTGACGGTGCTGCTGGCCACGCTGGCGCCCGGGCCTTTGGCGCGTTTGCGGGGGGCGTCGAATATCGGGGCCTTTTTCATGCAGATCTTTTTCGCGGTGATCGGAGCCAGCGCCCATGTGGGGACGGTGCTGGAGTTTGGACCGGCGTTGTTTGTTTTCGCGGCCCTGATCCTGGGGATCCATCTGGTGGTTCTGCTGGTGGGCGGCAAGGTGCTGCGGCTGGATTTGCGGGAAATCGTTATCGCCAGCAACGCGAATATGGGAGGGCCGACCACGGCGGCGGCCATGGCCGTGGCCCGAGGATGGCATTCCCTGGTTTTGCCGGCCATCCTCTGCGGGACGCTGGGGTATGCGGTGGCGACGTTTCTGGGAGTGGGGCTGGGGAACTGGCTGCGGGGGTGAGGGGTTTTCGCCCGATTGAGGGGATAGCGTTCAGTCTTCACGCTTGGCTGAGGCCGCGCGCAATTTCAGCAAAGTGTTCCAATTTCTGGCCGTTCCGGACTGCTGCAGGGCACGTTCCAGGAACGCGGGCGAGAGCTTGGACCGCGCCACCCCTTCGCGATAATCGATATAGACTTCGCGCTCCGAGACGCTGACCCGCTCGGGGCCAGCACGGTCGGCGATGACGGCGGCGGCGGTCGGCGCGGCCTTGGCGGGTAAAAACAGGACGAGCAGCTTCGCGGGCCTGTCCGACGCCGCGTCCGGAAAGGGATTGCGACGGGCGACTTCGGCCAACTCGTCCGGCCGCCGCAAAACCACATTGTTGGCAAGACCAAAGGATTGGATGGCACCGCTCAGAAGTTCATGAATCTTCTGTTCGGGAAGATCGGTCTCGAAAATGAGATTGCCGGTTGCCAGCAGACTTTGCGTGTTTTTCAGACCAGCGGCCTCACACCTGTCCCGCAGGTCGCGCAGCGGCATGACAGGATGCGTTGTCGGACCGATTCCGCGCACCAGCCCAATCCAGGTTCGCCTTTGAGCATTCATTTTCCCACCTCAAAATCCTCTGGTACCCCATATCCTATCGAGAACGCTCAGCATGACCGTCGCAACAGCCGTCGGAGCATAGTTGTCGGATCATAAAGACCCAACGCTTTTCGGGCCAGCCGTTTTCATCCGCTCTCCCATGCCATAGAATATGGCTTGATCCAAAATCGTCGGCCATGCCTAGCGGGCGACAAACCGTGAACAAAGCGGATCTTCATGGCATCGTTCTTCTGGTGTCCGCCCAGGGAGCTTTACCCACTGAAATTGAGATCGAAATCGAGGTCGAAGAGATTCAGGCCGGCGGGGTGGCACGATCTTTGGCGCTGTTCCGCTCCCGTGTGCCACTTGATCAAAGTGTGCAGCTGCGGACGCTGGCATTTCCGGCTGTCCCCCATACCGCAAACAAGATGGTTGTCGTGAGCTTTTCGGTTATCGCGGACAATGGATGCGAAGTTCGGCTGCTGTGGCATGATCCTCGAGCGAGCGCGGAAGCCCCTATTGATTATTATCCGGAGGGCAAGGCGATCTTGAATGGACAGGAGGTTGATGCCGATCTCTTTTTTATCAGTTTTTGATCAGGGGGGGGAACTCTATCCAAAAGGATTTTATCATTCGTCTCTAAATCCCCCAAAGTCATAAACATTGACCAAAACACTTCTCATCACCCTGGACATGTCATCTGAATTCACAACCTGAAGGGCCACCAACGATCCGTCATCTCTCAATGGACTCGGATTTTTTGGCGAAGGCCCTCGCGTGCCCTAATCGGTCTCGATATCCGGGTCCAGTTCCACCAGTTCGTAACAGACGAGCTTCAGCGGCTCCCGCTCCGACCCGTCGGATAATGGACGCTTTGTGCCCAAGAATGAGAAGTAGGCATCCATGAAACCCTGGATCAGGATCATCCGCCCGTCCGGCATGAAAACCATCCGGTCAAGCACGGGGTCGGCATCAAGCAGAATCCTCGCGGTCATCAACCATTCGCCCTCGGGACTGATCACCTCGTACCAGGTGTACAATCCGTCCTCCTGATGGTAAACGGCCTCGCCAGGCTGCAACCACAGGTTGCCGTCGGCCGCCCAATGAAGCTGGGCCACGCAAGGTTCCGTCTTCTCTACCTGGACTTCTCCCGGAAGTCCGAGGGTCCGGGCTAACTGCTTAGTGAGATGGCGAGCAAAGGACGTTGCTTTGCCGTCTCGCTGCCAGGGCCCGGTCTCCAAGTGAATAGAACGGATCAGGTCAGCATCGGAATTGAAAATATGGATGGTTGTCTCGTCCCGGGGGGCCACAAGCGCGATTTGCCCCTCCGGTCCCAGAGCAAAGCGTTGCTCCGGCGTATCAACGTCGGCCTCGCGCATATGGAATCCCTTTTCGAGCTTCAACTCAATAGACTTGGACCAAACGGGATCACTGAGCTTGCCATTTTCACCGACCGTGCAGATGGCTGGGTGCAGATAAGACGTGCCGCTTTTCTGGTCGAAGTTCGATCTCATGACCGCAGCCACAAGTGGCCCCCCTCTCTGAATCAATCGCGAGAGCATGAGGAAGCCGGCTTCATTGGCCTGTAGATCCGTGACCGGGCCGGGGCTACCGTCCGGATTCAGGGCGATGATCTTGGCCGGGAAGGCTTGGGAAACTCCGATGGTTCCGTCAGCCAGCCCGGTCAGACTATAGGGTATCGATAATTCTCCAGGCCCTTCGCCAGGCCGACCGATGATCCGGTCGAAATGCCCTTCGGGGGTGTAGACCTTGATGTCCTTGAGGCGCGCGTCCAAGACGTAATAGTGACCGTCCGACCCTTGCGTAATGTCGGTAATGTGGCCGAAAAGGACTTCCTCGTCGTCGGCTCCACCAGCACTCCAGCGCTCGACCAGTTTGAAATTGCGGACGCCTTGGCTGGGTTCCGCGCCGCAGGTCGTATGTTCGGGTGGATTGGCCACAGGAATCTCTTCACCTGCCACCGCAGTGGAAAGGGCCAAAAGCAGGGACAGCGTAAGGATCGACTTCATGAGAATCCTCTCAACTCGCATCGGTGGAAACTGTCATGGCTTTGCTCAATGTATTTTTGTAAGAATCGACAATTAAGACAACGAGGATTGCGGGAATTATTAAAGCCGAACTCATCACCTGGGAACCGGGCACGGGGCCAAAAATCATGAGTAGTCCGGTAACGATTGAGATCAGGGCCAAGATCCCAATCACCCAGCTGCAACGTCTCGCCATGCGGGGAGTGCGGCTACCGGCGGTATACTGGAGGACCAGGGACTGCACGAACAGAATAAGCAACCAGGCCAAGGACAGGGTTGCAGGTAGATTCTTGGTCATGGCGATTACCTTTCTCTGTCGGGAGCTATGTTCGTCCTTTGGGAGGACTACGGTACCAAAGGTGCCTGGCTCCCGTGGTGGCAATAGACGGCCTTGCCGATCCTAGCTTGGCTTTCGAAGGGCCGCAATAGAAAGTCCGGCTCTTGGTCAGGGTGGTACAGGGAATTCAGGTCGGGGGGCGGTTTGTTGCCAACTTGACACTTGCTGAACAGTAGGACAACTGAGAAGATCGAACGGTTCCTGAACCCGAGACCGGAGGGCCTGGAGGAGCCGTGTCGGAGTTGCGACCAGTTTGGTGATTGCAACCAACGCGGCAGATGCGTCCGGGACGTGTACGTTGCCTTCGGGGACGTGAAACACGGCGATCCCAAGTGCCCGGTAATCGATATGCCGGAAGATTCTGATATCTCCGGCATGGAATATCGTAAGTGCAAGGATACCAGAATTAAGGAGTGATGCTTCGTGAAGACCTGGACGATCGTGATTGCGATAATTCTCTTCACCTCGATCGGTGCCTTTGGCAATCCTGCGGGTGATCTCCAACACGATGTACAGCTGGCATTTGAACGAATAGGGTACGAAGCTGGTTGGATGGGGAAGGAACACCGGAAATTCCGTGCCGAGTTTTTGGTGGACTACGATTCGGTGAGGGACGGGCAGATAACTGCCCGGATCGAGGAATTGTTCGATGTGGGGGCAGACGGAATTCACTACAAAGCTGTTCATCAGCGATCGCGCCTCGAGCAGAGTCCCGAGGAGTTCGAGATCACGTACTTGCGTGATGCCGGCGGGCTTTGGAAGCTCGAACGATCCGATGGAGTAGGAGAACTCTATGCGGTTCGGGTGCACCCAAAGATCGACAAGACCAGAGTGATGGTCCCTTGTCTGCGGGAAGTGTCGTACTTCCTGGGTCATGCCGTAACCGGTCATTTTGCGCCGTCTTCCCCCGGCTTTTGATATCCCATAAAATGATCGGTCGACAAGCAATCAGCGCCGCAGCACCACACCTGCAGGCAACGCATCCGGAATCGGATTCCCCCCGAACTTCTCTTTCCAGACCCTGGGCGTCAACTCACGGACCCGACCCGACGGATGGCTCTCCAAACGCTGCAAGACATCAACCAGATAAGTGTACGGATCAACACCATGCAAAACACAGGTCGAGATCAGACTCTGGGCCACTCCCGTGTACTTCGCCCCCACCTCGGTCCAGCAGAAAAGCCAGTTCTTCCGTCCAACGGCAATCGGCCGGATCTGACGCTCCAGATGGTTCGTGTCCAAAGGAACACTCGCATCCTCCAAGAACACCTTCAGCGCCTTCTCACGCTCCAGCGCATAGTGGACAGCCTTGCTCAAAGGGCTGCTCGGTAGCAATGCCCGCTCAGCCTGGAGCTGACGCAGCCAGGTGAAAAAGCCCTCCACAATCGGCTTGCAAAGCACCGCCCGCTTGGCCAACAACTTGTCCGGAGGCAGGCCAGAAAGATGACGCTCTTGCACATACAACGTCCCGATCCTGCCGAGGGCCTC
>PDQT01000344.1 GCA_002747875.1 bacterium DOLZORAL124_64_63 | reverse complement strand
GGAGCCCGGCCAACAACTCACCCTGGGCCGGATTCTTCGCCCGCTCCCGCTTGGCCCGCTGTTTCGCCTGCTTCACCGTTTCGCGCAGTTCCTGACGGCTCTTCTGCTTGGCTTCATTCAGCCAACGCCCCTCGTTCTTCTCATCAGCCACCTTCACGATCTCCCGCGCCTTGGTGTAGCCGATCTTCCCTTCCTCCATCTCCTTCTTCAACCGAGGCAGCTTTTCCAGCTTCCGCGCCAGATGCAGAAAATCCCCCGTCCGTGTCTTGGAGAACTCCAACTCCACGGCGGCATACTGATAAACGGAACCATATCCCAATTCCTTATAAAGCTCCCTCTCCACTATCTCCTTGAACCACAAAACGGCACAGTGCCGCGCCTGGTCCATGGCCCGCACGGCCCTTTTCAAACAGGCGCTAACCTCAACAGCAGACTGATCAGGAACGAAAGGATCAACAGCAATAATACTCATGGCAGGCCTCGGCAATCTCTAGCATCTGTGGGCGGGAGGAGTGATAAACTAAATATACAAAACAAAACCAAAAAGAGCCAGTAAAACATTGCTTAAAAACCAATTATTTTTCCAACCCAAACCCACAAAACCACCCCCATCCCATCCAAAACTACCCGCCGGCGGGCACCCGATAAAACAAAAAATCCACCAAAACTAATCTCCCCAATACCCCGACAAACCCGTTCGCCTCCTCTACCCAGGCCGACTTCGGCAAGCCCTCCACGCAGAAAATGGCGCCCGTTATAATAAATCAAAAACAGCCCCGTTCCCGGGAACTCCCACTCCCCTCCATCACCACATCCCCCAACCCTTGACAGGGATCGTGGGAGTTTTACCTTATAGTTAATAAGATCTGAAACCAATCAACCGTGGCCCCGGCCACAGACGAGGTCATGTCTTGCTGAAAATTCTCATTCTCGTGGTCCTCTATTTCGTGCTGGTCAGCTTCGTCTTTCCGAAGTTGGGCCTGCGCCCCCGCTGAGGTCCGGCCGCCTGCCCGGTCGGAGATCGGGCCAAAGACCAGGATAAAGCCAAAGACCAGGACAAAACCAAAGACCAGGACAAAACCAAAAACGAGAACAAGAACGACGGCGACCCAAACGCCGGCCACAAACCGCAGAACCTGGAATAGGGAAGAGGACCTGCCATGCCCTTGTTTGAATTCACCTGCAAAAAGTGCGGGCATCAATTTGAAGAACTGGTGACCCTGAGCGAACTGAACGACGGCAAACTCGTGTGCCCGGCCTGCCGGAGCAAGCGCATCGAACGCGGCTTCAGCGCGTTCGCCACCGGTGGTGACACCGGCGGCGGGGCCGTTGGCGGCGGTGGTTGCGGTAGCGGCGGCTTCACCTGAGGCTAGGAATGACGTGGCGGCCGTGAGCCGCCACACAACAGTTCCTCAGCACATGCGCTCCCGATGCCGGTCGCGGGCCCTGTCTCCCTGATGGTGCAGGAAGAACATCACCACCGCGCCCAGGATCAGCCCGGCGATAACATCCACCACATAGTGATAGCGATTGTAGACCGTGCTCATGCACAGCAGCACGAAGAGGGTGGTCATCCAGGCCCGGTGGCAGGGGAAATTCTTCCAGGTGTGCCACCAGGGGATCATGCTGGCGGCCACGTGGCTGCTGGGGAAGGCCGCGCCCAGGATGGCGCCGTTGTCGTGGATGTGGCGCATGATATCGGTGAAGATCCAGCCGCCCACGTCCACGTATCCGGCCCGGAAGTACTTGGGGCCCCAGGCGGGGAACAGGGTGTAGAATGTGTAGCAGATGAGCATGGTGACGCTCAGGTCGCGGATGAAATCACGCACCAGATCCCAGCGCTGCTTCATGGGGAACTGGCCGGCCCGGAAGGCTAGGTAGACGAACCCCGCGGCCAGGAAGTAGTAGCTGAAGTAGGCGAACTCCATCAGTTCGTGGAACCAGGCCCAGGGCCAGTGGCGGGACCATTCCAGGCTGGGCTGGAAACCGAAGATGGCCTCTTCCAACTTGATCAGCGCGGGGTCTAGGCTGCTCTCGAAATCGAAGAAGATGAGCCCCAGGTACTGCATCTCCCCATAGAAAAAAGGAAAGAGCAGAGGCAGGTAGATTTCGCCCAACAGCCGCGGCAGGAAGTGCCGGCGGCAGCGCAGCCAGGGGGGCAGGAACCACACGGCCAGGGCCAGGGCCGCGTGGATGGCCAAATTGGTCAGGGGAGCCGGGAAGACCTCCGGGCGCAGAAAAGGGAAAAGGCCGCTGACCAGCAGATAGATGACGACCCAGCGGTCCGTGTCCAGGCGCCGCAGGGATAGATTCACAAGCAAAGATTTCCAAGTCACAGCCAGTGATGCTCCTTCATGAAGGCCACGGTCTCGGTGAAACCGGTGGCGGCGTCACGCCGTGCCCGCCAGCCGGTGGTGCGTTCCAGTTTCGACCCGTCGCAGACCCAGCCGTCGGTGTCCAGGTCGCGGATGCGGTCCGCGTTCAGCAGGGGGCCCAGGGCCCGGTGGCCAGGCAGCCCGGCCAGGAATTTGAGGAACCCCAAAGGCACGTTCAGGGTTCGGATTTTTCGGTTGGCCATGCTTTCCAGGGCCTGGCGCAGGGCGTCCATGCTGTAGCCGCCGGTGCCGTCGTCCACGAAGAACACGCCTTCGGCGGCGGGGCAGGTCAGCAGGGCCACGGCGGCATCGGCCGCATCGCGTCCGTCCACCAGGCTCAGCCCCGTCAGGCGACGGCCCAGGCAGGCGGTGAAGCCCCGCAGAGCGGCCTGGAACAAGGGCAGGAATTCCCGGTCGCGCGGGCCGTACAGCGAAGGCGGCCGCAGGATGACCCGGCGGTAGGCGCCCGGGGCGGCCGAAATGCACTCTTCGGCGGCGCGCTTGCTGCGGCCGTAGCCGGAGATGGGTCGGGCAGGATTCTCCTCTCGCGCGGGAGCGTCCAGGGAGGCGGGGCCGTGGGCGGCTAGGCTGCTGATGAAGACGAAGGCGTGGCCGGCTCGGGGGTCCTGCCAAAGATGGTCGGCGGCGGCGAGAAGGTTCTCCGTGGTCTCGACGTTGGCCCGCCGGTAAGCGGCCTCGTTCGGGGCGGTGACCACGCCGGCGCAGTGGATCACGGCATGGCAGCCCTCCAGGAAGGCGCGGCACTCGGCGCGGTCGTTCAGATCCACGGTCAGGATGTCGATATCCTTGCCCTCGATCCAGCGCCGGTTGCTGGTGGGCCGCACGGCGGCGCGCACGGCGTGGCCGCGGGCCAGGAGGGCATCGGCAATATGGCTGCCCAGAAAGCCGGTGGCGCCGGTCAGGGCGATGGGCGCGGGGACGTTCATGCCACGGGCATCTCGTAGATGCGGTAGGTCTTGTACTTTCGCGCGCCGTAGCCCTGGAGGATGCGGTTCATGGAGGTGTTGTCTTCCAGGATCCAGGAGCATTCGCCCCGGGTGATACCGTTGGCGAAGCTCGCCTGCATGGTGCGGTAGACCATGGCCATGTCCACGCCCAGTTTGCGGTACTGGGGCAGCACGCCCATCAGGACGGTGCGGGCGTAGTCGATGCGGCCCTTGGCCAGCAGGAACTTGAGCCAGCCGAAGGGCAGCATCTTGCCCTTCATGCCCTGGGTGGCCTGGTTGAAATCCGGAATGGTCAGGCTGAAGCCGATGGGCCGGCCCTCCATCTCGGCCACCAGCAGGTATGCCGGGTCCACCATGCTTTTCATGTCCTTGGCGCTGTAGGCGAAGTCGAGGTCGTCCATGGGGATGAAGCCCCAGTTCTCGCTCCAGCACTCGTTGTACAGGCCGCGGATGAGACTGGCTTCCCGCTCGAAGTTCTTCATGTCGAAATTACGGATGCGCAGGCCGGGACGGGCCATGACGCGCTCGATCAGACGCTGCATCTTCTCGGGTAGCTGGCCGCCGGTCTCGATATGCCAGGCCCACAGGTCCTGGGCCTTGCGTAGACCGTACGCGTCGAAATGTCGGGCATAGTAGGGCGGGTTGTAGGGCATGCCCACCACCGGGCGGGTGAAGGCGCCTTCGACCTGGAGGCCGAACCAGTCGTGGTTGCTGGTGAAGCAGCCGGGTCCGCGCATGGTTTCCTGGCCCTGCTCCGCAATCCATCGGCGGGCCTGCTCCAGCAGCAGACGGGCCAGGTCCATGTCATCTTCCGCCTCGTAAAAACCGAAGAAGCCCACCTTCTCCTGGTGGTGCTCGTTGTTGTAGCGATCCACGGCGGCGGCGATGCGTCCCACCACCTGGTCCTGCTTGTCGCGGGCCAGCCAGAGCTCGGCGGCGGCGTGGCGGAAGAAGGGGTTCTTCTTGCGGTCGAAGAAGTGCTTCAGCTCCCCTTTGAGGGGGTACACCATGTTGGGGTCGTCGCGATAGATGCGGTAGGGCAGGTCCAGGAAAGCGTCCAGATCCCGGGGGCCCTGCACGGGTGTGATGCGGTACTTCATGGGCAATCCTTTGCGAAGACGGGCGGCCCTGGAGCCGCCCGCCGGTTTTCCGATGCGAGGCTGTCGAGGCTCAACAGGAGCCGGGGATCAGACGATACCCAGTTCCCGGCCCACCCGGGCCATGATGTCCATGGCCTTGTGGATCTCGTCCTCGGTGTGGGTGGCCATCAGGCTCAGGCGGATCAGGGCGTTGCCCTTTTCCACGGCGGGGCTGATGACTGGGTTGACGAAGACACCCTCTTCCGCCAGACGGCTGCACATCTGGAAGGCGGCCATGTCCGCGCCCACGACGGCGGGGATGATGGGGGTCTCGCTGGGGCCGGTGTTGAAGCCGGCCTCTTCGAGGCGCGTGCGCATGATGTCGTTGTTGCGCCAGAGGGCCTCGTGCCGCCAGGTCTCCTCCTGCATCACGTCCACCGCGGCGGAGACCGAGGCCACCGAAGCGGGGGGCATGCTGGCCGAGAACATCAGGGCTCGGCTGTGGTGCTGGATGTAGTGCATGACGTCTTCGTCGCCGGCCACGAAGCCGCCCACCGAGGCCAGGCTCTTGCTGAAGGTGCCCATGATCAGGCCGGCCTTGTCCGTCAGGCCGAAATGGTTGCAGGTGCCGCGGCCGTGGTCGCCCAGGACGCCGACCCCGTGGGCGTCATCCACCATCAGGAAGGCGTCGTACTTCTCGCACAGGGCCACGATTTCCGGTAGCTTGGCGATGTCGCCTTCCATGCTGAAGACACCGTCGACGATGACCAGCTTGGGCGTGTCCGCCTCCCGGGAGAGGACCAGCTCCAGGCTTTCCATGTCGTTATGGCGGAACTTGCGCACCTCGGCAAAGCTGAGGCGGGCGCCGTCGATGATGCTGGCGTGATCCGTACGGTCGACGATGATCAGCTCGTTGCGCTGCACCAGGGAGCTGAGCACACCCTGGTTGACCATGAAACCGGTGCTGTAGACCAGGGCCTTCTGCTTGCCCACCAGAGCGGCCAGCTTCTCTTCCAACTCGATATGGATGTCCAGAGTGCCGTTCAGGAAGCGGCTGCCCGCGCAACCGGTGCCGTACTTCCGCACCGCGGCGGCGGCGGCCTCCTTGACCTTGGGGTGGTTCGTCAAGCCCAGGTAGTTGTTGCTACCCAGCATGATGACTTCACGGCCCTGGAACCGAACGATGTTCTCCTGGGCGGATTCGATCACGCGGAAATAGTTGTAGACGTTCGCGGCCTGGAGTTCTCTGGCCGTTTTGAAATTGTGAACCTTGTCCAACAGACCCATGGGCACCATCACTTCCTTACCATACAACAACGGCGGGGGCGTCTGGGATGCCCCGCACCGAATGACGAACACAGAAAATAGCCCGCGTCACGGAAAGGTACAACTAGAAAACCTCGGCCTCGAAAATGCGGAATCGGGCACCTTGGCGCCAGTCTCCGGGCCGCAGGCCGGCTTTCAGGGCCAACTGGTCCAGGGTGGTGTCCCGATCCCAGCCCTGCTCCGTGGCCACCTGAGGCAAGAAGACGGCCGCGCGCCCCTCTTTTTCCAGCAGAATCCCGTGCGTGCCGACCTCGATTTCCTCCGGCCCATGGGCTTCCCGCAGGGGTGTCAGGGCGGATATTTCAATCTGTATACGGTCCACTTCGTCCGGGGTTACAGGGGAAAAACGCGGATCGCCCACGGCGGCGCTGCGACCGTTGTCCGCCACGGCCGCGGCCAGGCTTTTGATGCCTTCGATGTAGCCGATGCAGCCCCGCAGCCGCCCGTCCCGCCGCAGGGTCACGAAGGCCCCGGCCTTGCGGGCCAGGGCGCCCTCCAGGGGCACGCCGGCGGTGGCCGCCAGGTCCGCCACCGGCGGAGCGGGCTCGCCTTGGGCGGCGGCCTTGACGGCGGTGGCGGCCACAAGGCGCAGAAAGTCCTTTTGCCGAGGTGTCAGGGTGTTCATGGTCTCTCCTGTCCGCGGCTCATGAGGATGGCCGCGTAGCTGACGCTCAGACTGTAGTCCCCGTCCCTGTCGCCGCTGCGGGCGTAGTCCAGCAGGGCGGCCTCATGGCCGGAGGGCGGACCGTCGCCCAGGGCCACGCAGCAGGCGGGCAGGCCACACATGGTGATACCCGTCTCGCGGCCGTATTCCTGCAGGCCCGGCGCATCCCCGGCCAGGATTTTGAGAATGGCCCCGGCATCCAGCCGTTCCAGCGCCATGGGGATGTCCTCGTGGAAGGGCACGTAACCGAAGGCGTCCCCGTAGTGGGTGAAATCGCTGCTGACCAGGAGCAGGTCCCGCGGACCGGCCACCTCCCGCAGGGCGCGGGCGTTCCGGGCCAGGACGGCGGGCTCGGCCCCGGGCACCAGCATGGGCACGATGGGGGGCGTGTCCTCGGGCCAGGTCCGCTGGATGAAGGGCAGCAGAATTTCCACGGCGTGTTCCGCCCGGTGGGCCTCGTCACACACGAGGAAGCCGTCGTGGTCGGCCAGCCGGTCGCCGGCGGCGCGGTCCACGGGCACGCGGCCCAGGGGGGTGCCGAAGGCGTCGGCACCGCTGAGGGCGATTTCCCGCAGGGGCATGCGGTGGTTGGGGGCCAGCAGGAAGATGGTGTCGGGCCGGTGCGCGCGCAGCAGGCCGAATAGCTTGCCGGCCACGGGGCCGCTGTAGGCGTGCCCGGCGTGGGGCGCCACGGCCAGCCAGGGGCGGCCGGCGGGTTTCTGCGCGGGATCGGCGGCGGCCAGCCAGCGGTCCACGCCGGCGGCCAACCGGCCGGCATCGGCGGGGTACCAGGACCCGGCCAGGACAGGGGCGCGCACGGTTTTCATCGGCATCCTTCCCGAGAGAGGTGCGGATCGGTGGGGGAAAATTCCGGGGTTGGAAACCCCAGCCGACGTCACTATCATATACCCATCGGCACACAAATCCCACTGCCACGAGGAGGGCACTTTGAAAATCAAGCAATCTCCGCAGGGAGAGGTCATGGTTCTGCAACTATCCGGCAAGATCATGGGCGGTCCCGATCACGATCTTTTCCAGGGCGAGATCAAGCAGCTGATTGCCGATGGCCACGTGGATATCTTGTTGAACATGTCCAAGGTCAGCTGGGTGAACTCCACCGGGCTGGGCATTCTGGTCTCGGCCTTCCACACGTTGAAGAAGAACAGCGGCCGCCTGAAAATCTGCGAGGTCAACGACCGCATCGACAACATCCTGAATGTGGCCCAGCTGAAGATGGTTTTCGAGACTTTCGAGAACTGCGACGAGGCCCTGGCCTCCTTCGACTAGGAGCCTGAGGTGGCTCCGGAGGAACAAGGCCGCGGTTATCGCAATCCCGCCCTGACGGTCGACGCGGTGGTTCTGCAACGCCAGAACCGGGGCCGCGACGGCCAGACCTGCCATGTGTTGCTGGTGCGCAGGGGGTGTGATCCCTTCAAGGGGGCGCACGCTCTGCCCGGCGGTTTCGTCGAATACGGCGAGGACATCCACGACGCCGTCCAGCGGGAGCTGGAGGAGGAGACGGGCCTCAGCGGGTTGCCCCTGAGCCAGTTCCACACCTACGGCGCGCCTGACCGCGACCCGCGGGGGCATACCGTCTCGGTGGTTTATGTCGCGGTCATCGTGGGAGAACAGCCGGCCGTGCGTGGGGGCGATGATGCCGCCGCCGCGGTCTGGGCTCCCGTGGATTCTCTGCCCGAACTGGCCTTTGACCATGCCCGCATTCTGGGCCAGGTCCTGGAGGCCATGAAAAAATCCTGCTCGGTATGACCGCTTCGCGCGGCTTGAAAGGAAGATCACATTGAGTTCCAACCTCAACGCCCAGGTGGTGCTGGACTGCCTGAAGGAAGTTCTGGTGCCCGGCACCAAGGTGCGCGCCGCGTCCATCGATCTCTTCGGCGAGATCAAAGTGGAGGGCCAGGATGTGTTCGTCACCGTGGTCCGCACCGGTGAAAAGGAAGAGACCATCGAAGGGGTGCGCGCCGACGCGGCCGAACGCCTCAGCAAGCTGCCCGGTGTCAGGAACGTGACCGTGGAGGTGGACGATCGCAGCGGCAACGGGGGGGCCAGCGGTCCCCACGGCCACAGCACCGATCCCTTTGCGGGCCGGGCCCCTTTGCCGGGGGTCAAGAAGATCATCGCCGTGGCCAGCGCCAAGGGCGGCGTGGGCAAAAGCAGCGTTGCGGTGAACTTGGCCCTGGCCCTGAAGGAACAGGGCCACCGTGTGGGCCTGATGGATGCCGATGTCTACGGGCCCAGCGTGCCGACCATGCTGGGCATCGAGGATGCCGCGCCCCAGGCCACGCCCGACCGTAAGATCTACCCCATCGAGAGCCAGGGGTTGCAGACCATGTCCATGGGCATGCTCATGCCCAAGGATCAGGCCGTGATTTGGCGCGGGCCGTTGGTCATGAGCGCGGTGAAGCAATTCCTGCAGGACGTGCTGTGGCAGGATCTGGATTACCTGATCATCGACATGCCCCCCGGCACGGGCGACGCCCAGCTGACGCTGGTGCAGACCGTGCCCTTGGCGGGCGTGGTCATGGTCACCACGCCGCAGGAAGTGGCCCTGGCCGACGTGCGGCGCGGTATCGCCATGTTCGTGAAGGTGGAGGTGCCGGTGCTGGGTATCGTGGAGAACATGAGCTACTTCGTCTGCCCGGACAACGGCAAGCAGTACGACATCTTCGGACACGGCGGCGGCGCCCAGGTGGCGCGGCAGTACGGGCTGCCCCTGCTGGGCGAGATCCCCATCGATCCGGCCATCCGCAAGGGTGGTGACGCGGGCCGGCCGGCGGTCCTGCGGAAAGAGACGGCCACGCGGGCGGCGTTCCTGGAACTGGCCGGCAAGGTCAGCGAACTGGCGGACTAGGCCGCGTCAGTCGGAATAACCCAGATCGCGCAGACGCCGGCGGACTTCGTCATCCATATCATCCCAGTTGCCGGCAGTGGAACCGGCGCCGTCGGCGCCGGTTTTGCTGTCCCGCCAGGCGTGCAGGACGGCGCTCAATTCGGCCACGCGGTCGGGGTTGTCGTTCTGGATGTCGCGTTCTTCCCGGGGATCATCCTGCAAATCGAAGAGGGCCAGCACCTGCCCGGCGCGGGTGGCGATCAGCTTCCACCGTCCCCGCCGCACCATCACCAGATCCGGCCCGAAGGCGATGGCCTCGGCCAGGATGAACGGCTCTTTGTCATGGTCCGGACGCGAGGTCGGTTCCGAGGCCGGATCCACCGGGTGGCCGGTCAGAAGCCGGCTCAGCTCTGTCGGCAAAGAGGCCGGTGTCGGCACAGATAGGCGGCCGACCAGAGCGGGTTGCTCCATCTGAGGCAGTCCCAGCCACCGCAACAGGGTGGGGGACAGGTCGCACAGGCTGACGGGGCCGCGGTGCCGCGAACCGGCCGGCACCCCGGGGCCCCAGGCCAGCCAGGGCACATGCAGCAGCTCTTGGAAAAGGGTGTGGCCATGCCCGATGCCGTGGATGGGGCGCGGGTCATGGTTCCACAGCCGCGAAAATTCCGCGTGGTCCAGGAATTCCTCGCCATGGTCGCTGAAGACCGAGACCAGGGTGCCGGGGCCCAGGCCCCAGGTGTCCAGCTGCGCCTGCAGCCCGCCTATGGCGCGGTCCACCTGGCGGATGGTCGCGTCGTAGACGGCCAGCTTGGCCGCCAGCACGGCCTGGTTGGCCGGCAGCCGCGGATCCTCCATGCGCCCCAGCTGCGGGCCCGCGCCCCAGCGCGCCACGCCTTCCAGAAAATCCGTCCGGTCGGGCGCTCCCGCGGCCAGGGCGCGGGGCCAGAAGGGAGCCAGATCCTGCCGGGACGGCGTGGTGGGCTCGTGCGGGTCGTTGAAAAGGATGAAACAGAAGAAGGGCCCGTCGGCGTGGGTACGGATCCAT
>PDQT01000232.1 GCA_002747875.1 bacterium DOLZORAL124_64_63 | reverse complement strand
GCTCATCGACAACGCGGATCGGGGCCACGCCCTGCGCCTGAAGAAGATCCTGGAGGACAACCACGGACTGGCGCCGGCCATGCGCACCCAACTGCTGGGGTATCTGCGCAGCCGCCACTCCACCATCTTCATCGAGACGACGCGCGAATGGGATGAGGTGGGTACCATCTACACCACCGAGGACGGTCTGCGGCAGATCCAGGATCAGCTCAACCACATCGTCAAGGAAGAGATTCCGCAGGTGGCCAAGCAGATCGGGGAGGCCGCCAGCCATGGCGATCTGAGCGAGAATTCCGAGTACACCGCCGCCCTGGAGAAGCGCGATCAGCTGGCCAGCCGGGCCACGGGCCTGGAGGCGGAAGTGAAGATGGCCAAGGTCATCAACCACGAGATGGCCGCCAGCGACTTCGTGAACGTGGGCACCCGCGTCACCACCCGCAACCTGGAGCATGGCGGGGAAGAGATCTTCACCTTTCTGGGGCCCTGGGACACGAATGTGGAGGAGAGGATCCTCAACTACCAGGCGCCTCTGTCCATGGCCTTCATGGGGGCCCGGGTGGGGGACAAGGTGGAATTCGGAGAAGACGATGATGTCCGGAGCTGGGAGATCGTGGCCATCGAGGCGGCGGTCTAGCCGGGTCTGATCAGTCTCCGCCCTGCACGGTGAAAAACTGGACGCCATGAGCCCCGCGGCTTTGCTGCGGGGCTTGTCTTTGGGCGGGTTTTTTCTGATTGTGAAAGTATAATTTCTTCCCCAAGCATATAAAAAAACAAAAAATTACGGCTTTTCAGCCCAAAAAACCACACATCACATCTGAATCGGTCCGACCTGAGAATTGGATGCCGGGATGGGAACGGTCCTTGCCGTCTGCCCAGCGGGTTATCAGGCGGCTCCTCATGGGGAGCGGTCAGTGTGTTGAGCTTTTTGAAGGGAAGAATCATGCTGAACGAGGGCAGGAAGGGTTTCACCCTTTTCGAGGTTTTGATTGCCGTGGCCATCGTGGCCCTCCTGGCCGTGGCTGTGGGGATCCCCGTGGCCAAGAATCTGAACCAGGGCAAGACCGCCCGGGCGGCCAGCGATGCGCAGGTCATCGGCAACGCCATCCTGAATTTCTACAAGGATGTGGGCCAATGGCCCACCCAGATGGACGCCGACGCCAGTCCCGAGGCCTTCCGTCTGGTGGGCAACTTCGAGCAGGGTGGTGGCGACAGCGGCATCGCCACGGGGAACGGCCGGGCTCTGGGCGCCAACGCCTGGGCCACATTCGGTTCCAGCACCACCTTGACCGAGCAGCTCATCCGCAACCGGGTGGGCAACGTCTACCCCCTGTACAAAGAGAGCGCGAATCCGCACCAGACGCCCGGCTGGAACGGTCCCTATCTGGATCGTGTGCCGCTGGATCCCTGGGGCCGGCCCTACGTCGTGAACATCGGTTTCGCGCTGCCCGTCGTCGAAGGCACCGTCACCGCCCTGAACGAATACCACAACGTCATGGTCATGAGCGCGGGACAGGACGGCGTCTTCGAGACGACTTTCGATTTGAATGCCTACAACGAACAGCCCGGGGGCGATGACATCGGATACGTGGTGCACGGGGCCCAGAAGTTCCAACCCTAGAGTCCAAGGCGGGAGCGATCCATGGCGCAGATCAAGACCAAAAAACTGGGTGAGATCCTTGTCGAGGCGGGGGTCATCACGCCGGAAAATCTGGACATGGCCCTTCGGGAACAGAGCCAGACGGGCGAGAAGCTGGGCACCATCTTCCAACGTCTGGGCATCTGTTCGGAGAAAGACATCGCCAAGATGCTGGCGAGCCAGGCGGGTGTGGCCTGCGTGGATCTGTCCCAGGTGCAGGTGGATATCGGGCAGCTGGAACTGGTGGACCGGGATTACGCCGAAAAATTTTCCCTGCTGCCCCTCCAGCGCAAGGGCAGCACCTTGCAGGTGGCCATGGCCAATCCCTTGGACCTGGCCATCATCGATGAACTGGGCGGCAAGACGGGCAAGTACATCGAGGTGGTGCACGCCCCGGACAGCGAGATCCAGGATGCCATCGTGCGCTATTACGGGGCCAAGACCGGCAGCGAGGACCGGATCACCGCGCTCATCGACAAGAGCCAGAGGGCCCTGGCCAGCGGCGTGAAGCTGGGCGAGGGCGATTCTCCTTTCATCCGGTTGGTGGACCAGATTCTGCGCCAGGGCGTGGAGGCCGGCGCCACGGATATCCATATCGAGCCCGAGGAGAAGGTGCTGCGCTGCCGCTACCGCGTGGATGGTCGCCTTTCCCAGGGGCCGATCCTGCCCGCGGAGCTGATGGCCATCGTCGTGACCCGCTTGAAGATCATGGCGGAACTGAATATCTCCGAGAGCCGGGTGCCTCAGGACGGGCGCATCCTCTTCGACACCGGCCGCCGCACGGTGGACCTGCGCGTCAACACCTTTCCCACGGTCAACGGCGAGGGCATCTGCTGCCGTATCCTGGACAAGGAGGCGCTGATCCTGGGCCTGGAGAAGCTGGGTATGGATCAGGAGATGCAGACCCTTTTCCGCCGTGATCTGACCAGGCCCAACGGCATCATCCTGGTCACGGGGCCCACGGGCTCGGGCAAGACGACGACGCTGTATTCCGCCCTGACCTACCTGAACAAACCGGACACCAAGATCATCACCCTGGAAGATCCGGTGGAGTACGAGCTGCCGGTCATCAACCAGGCGCAGATCAACACGGCCAAGGGCTTCACCTTCGCCAAGGGGCTGCGCGCCATCCTGCGTCAGGATCCGGATATCCTGCTGGTGGGCGAGATCCGGGATGTGGAGACGGCCCAGATGGCCATCCGCGCCGCCCTGACCGGTCACCTGGTTTTCAGCACGCTGCACACGAACAGCGCCGCGGGGGCCATCCCGCGTCTGCTGGACATGGGGGTGGAGCCGTTCCTGCTGAGCGCCACCCTGGTCTCGATCCTGGCCCAGCGGCTGGTGCGCCGGGTCTGCGACCAGTGCGCGGTGGAGGTGCCTTTCGAGCCGACCGATCTGGAAATGCTGGGCCTGCCGGAGGATTTCGGGGACCAGGCCATCAACAACGTGGGCAAGGGGTGCAATCTGTGCCGCGGTACGGGATTCCGCGGGCGCATGGCCGTGTTCGAGTACCTGCGCGTGGATAAGCGCATTCGCCGGCTCATCGCCGAGGGCGCGGACGGGGGAGTCATCGAGCAGGCGGCGCGTGAGGCCGGCCGGCGGTCCCTGTTCGACGACGCGCTGAGCAAGATGAAGGCGGGCCGGACCGCCATCAGCGAAGTCATGAGGGTGGCGCAATGAGGGAATACCGCTACAGCGCCCTGACCGCCACCGGCCGGACCATATCCGGCATCCGGCGCGCCGAGAACATGGATGTTCTGGGGCGTGAGCTGCAGGAGATCGGGCTGATCCTGTTGAACGGCCGTCCGACTCTGGGCAGCCTGGGCCAGTTCTTTTCCTCCAGCGGCCGCGCCGGGCGCAAGGAGCTGCGCGACTTCACCCAACACATGAGCACCTGCCTGGCGGCGGGTATTCCGGCGGTGACGGCTCTGGCGGATTTCGCGGCCCTCAGCAAAGGGGACTTCAAGGAAGTCGTGACCGACATCCACGGCGATGTCAGCAGCGGGACGGCTCTGGACGAGGCCTTCGCGCGCCACAAGCACATCTTCAACGGTGTCTACCTGGCCATGATCGCCGCCGGGCAGAACTCCGGTAACCTGGACCGGGTCTTCGAGGAACTGGTCAGCTACCTGGAGTGGAACGACGACCTGCGCAGTCGGACCAGCCAGGCTATGATCTATCCGGCCATGCTGCTGACGGCCGTCATCGGCCTCTTCCTGCTGATGACGCTTTTCGTGATCCCGCGCTTCCAGGCCATTTTCGAGGATGTGGATTTCCCGCTGCCCACCCTGACGGTCAAGGTCATGGCCCTGGGAAGTTTCATGGGGCACTGGTGGTGGCTGATGCTGGGCGTCACCGTGTTGGTCTCGCTGGCTCTGAAGCTTTATTTCCGGACCGAGCGGGGGGCCTACAACCGGGACCGCTTCATGCTGAAAGCGCCCGTTCTGGGGCCCTTCATACATAAGATCGCCCTCTCGCGCTTCGCCAAATCCTTCAGCCTGATCTTCGCCTCCGGGTTGGATCTGATGCGGCTGCTGGATCTGATGCAGGGCGTGGTGGGCAACCAGGTGATGAGCCGTCAGATCGCGCTCATCCGCGAGCGGGTGGCCACCGGCGAGTCCATGGGTGACGCCTTCGCCGATTCTCCCGTTTTTCCGCCCCTCATCCAGCGCCTGGTGACCGTGGGAGAGAAGACGGGCTCTTTGGATCGCTCCCTGTTGAGTGCCAGCCAATACCTGGATAAGGAGATTCCGCGGGATCTGAAGAAAGCCTTCACCATTTTCGAGGGTCTGGTCATCGCCATTCTGGGCGTGGTGATCTGTGTGGCGGCCCTTTCGTTGCTCATGCCCATCATGCAGATCAAGGGGAATATCTGATGCCTGGTCCGAAACTGAACCGACAGGGATTCACCCTCATCGAGATCGTGATCGCCGTGGCCATCGTGGCCATCATGGCCGGTACCATCGCGCCGTTGGCCTTCAAAGAGATGATCTCCGCGCGGGAGGACGCCACGGACAGGGAGCTGGCCGGTCTGAACAAGGGGCTGATCAATTTTTACGAGGACACGGGCCGTTTCCCCAGCGAGACCGAAGGCCTGGGCGCCCTGCTGGAAGATCCCGGCGTCATGGGCTGGGGCGGTCCGTACCTGGGAGGGGGCAAGGGGAACCAGCTCCATGAACTGACCCACGACGCCTTCAACGAGGCCTACACCTATGACCTGAGCCCCGACGTCAACTCCCCGGGCGCGGATGCCCTGGTGGCCAGCGGGGGAGCCAACCATCGCCTGGACATGGGTGGTTTGAACGGGCGCTGGCAGCTGGACGGGGACGGGGATGATCTCATCACCCTGATCAGTGTGGGCCAGATCAACCGTGACAAGGTTCTGGAATGCCGGCAGGAGATACAGACCCTGGCCGCGGCGTTGACGGCCTACTACGAGGACAACATGGCTTTCCCCGCCAACATCCAGACCTTGGCTGACCAGTACTTGGACCGGGGTCTGAATAATGACGCTTTCACCGACCCCTGGCACACGACCTATCTGTTGTCTCAGGTGGGGGGATCGGGCTCGCCGGTGGTCTGCTACATGTGGAGCGCGGGACCGGATCGGCAGAACAACGGCGGTGACAACGATGATCTGTACACAACTGTCAGCAGCGTCCCGCCTGGCCGCAAAGTCACGATGCGGCGCCTGGATATCGCCCAGACGGTTCTGAACAACAATGCCGATCTGGCTTTGACCGGGGTGTGGAACAACGATCATCTATTCCGTTGGGCCGGACGGCAACGCCGCCCTGGTCGGTGACAATCTGCCCGCGGGCGTGGGCCCCTGAGCCAAGGAGCTGAACTTGAGAAAGAAGACGGCATACGGAATTCAGACCCGGGGTGATCGCTACACCGCCGTCGGTCTGGTCCCCGAGGACGATGGCCGTTGGCGGATCACGACCCGGGAAACCGGCACCCATGCGGCGGGACCGGGGCTGGATTTGCGCCGGGCCATCGGCTCCAAGGGCACGCCCCTGGGGCTGGTGCTGAACAGGAAGACCGTGCGCAACGCCCTGACGTCCTTTCCCCGCCTGAAACGGAAGGAACTGGACAAGGCGGTGCACGGCTGGGTGGCCCGTGAGGAGGGCACGCCGGTGGCGGACTGGCAGGTGGCCTGGACGGAGTTGCAGCGCCCGGAGCCGGATCCGGAAAACACGGATGTGTTCCTGCTCTACTGCCCCAAGTGGGAGCTGCAGGCTTTTCAGCAGCGGATCGCCGGTTGGGGGGGGCAAATTTCCCGCATCATACCCGAATTCACGGTGCTGGATCAGATGTATCGCCAGTACGGATCCGGTCGGCACGATCTGCAGGGCTGGAACCTGGTCTATGTCACCGCCCAGGAACAATTCCTGTGCGTGGCCAATCATGAGGGCATGATCCTGACCAGGGAATTGCCGGCGGACCTCAACGAGGGGGGGAACCGGCAGGAGCATATCGAGCGGCTGGCCACCGAGGTGGACCGCTCCCTTTTCTTCGCGCGACAGACCGAGTACAACCCCCGGATCGATCGGGTCGTGGTTTGCGGCGAGGCCGGGCTGGCCGCCGATCTGGTGGCCCTGCTGAACCGGGATACCAGCGTCCCGGCGGAACTCTGGGACCTGAACACCCTCTTCACCATGCCCGAAGGGGAATGGGACGAAACCCTCATCCTGCCCGCCATGGCCGCGGTTCTGGCCTCGGGCAAAGGGGGGCTGAATCTGCAGGCGGGGACCGGGACCGGCCTGTTGCCTCCGGTGTTGCGGCGGCGTCTGGCCCTGGCGGCGGTCACCGCGGCCTGGACCCTGGTGCCCCTGTTGACGGTGGGCGGCCTGGTGACCAGCCGCATCCAGGACCATTACCTGGACGCCGCCCAGGTCCGCATGCAGGAAGCCCTGGTGCGCGCCGAAGAGGCCAAGCAGGTCTATCAGGCCGAGAAGCTTCTGGAAGACAAGGAAAACCACATCCGGCAGGCCGCCCGGTTCCAACGGGACTATGCGGGGGTGTTGCTGCATCTGGCATCCCTGACGCCCGATGAGATCGTCTTCAAGGATCTGCGCCTGGGCGACGGCACCGATGGCGAGCCGCGCATCTACCTGACGGGCGAGAGCACCAGCAACCTGGTGGAAGACGCCCAGCAGGCCTTCATCGCCTTCCAGGGCGCTCTCGGCGGGAGCCCTCTGCTGACGCCCGAGGGAGAGCCGCGCAAGCTGGTGATCTCGGCGGAGCGGCAAGGTGGCGGCATGCGGAAGAAAGTGGAGTTCAGCATGGAATGCGGCATACGCCAGGGGACCGCGGTTCCCGTGGAGGAGCCCGCGGTGGCACTGAGGGAGGAGAATTGAGGCATGACCAAGCGTTTCACAGCGCCGGCCAAGTCCCGTAAGCGTCGTCTGTGGCCGGTGGTCTTGGCGGTGCTCTGGCTGGGATTACTGGTTTTCGTGGCCATCCCCACCTGGCAGGACGTGGTCCGGCAGAACGAGACCATCCATCAGGTGGAGGAAGAACTGGCCACCCTGGACCAATGGACGGTGGCGGGCCTTTGGCTGGCCCCGGCGGTGGCCCAGCGCTCTCTGCCGGTCAACGCGGCCTTCAGTCGACTCTATCCCTCTTCCCGGGAACGGGAGACGCTTTTCCTGGATCTGGCCCGGGTGGCGGATGAGAGCGGGGTGGAGGACTTCGGCCTCAGCGAACGCAGAAGGCTGGGCCAGGAGGGCAATGACATCTGGAATATGGACCCGCTCGGCAACGGAGGAGACGCGGGGGCGGGCAGGCCCGCTGCCACAGCATGGACCGAGGACGGCCCGGTATCGGCGGCCATCTCTCTGGACGTGCCCGCCGTGGAGCTGGATTCCTACCGCGTGCGCGCTGATTTCAGCGGCGATTACCAGCGGGCCGCCCGCTTTCTGGCCGGCCTGGATCGCATCGATCGAGCCTTGAAAATTCACAGCCTGGTGGTGCATCCGGGACAGGAGCGCATCCAGGTGGAGATGGAGCTGGACGTCTATGTCAACGCAGAAACTGAGTCCTAAACAGCAGGTGCTGCTGGGGGTGATGGCGCTGGCCCTGGTCGGGGTGGTGATGCTGAACGTGCGGACCTTCATGCCGGCACGGGGCAGCCGGGAGACCGAGCGGGGATACCGTCTGCAGGCGCATCCTCCGGTGCCCCTGGACGCGCGACCGGCCGGTTGGGAAACGGCGCTCCCCGCCCAAGAGGGTGCCGGGATGACGGCATCATCGGCCGTGGACGAGCTGGCCAGGGACCCCTTCTTCCCGGTGCGCAAGCAGGTCGTGGCGCGCCGCAAGGCCCCGCAACGGCACCGGGCCCGCACCGCGGCTCCCGGCCGGCGCGCGGCCAAGGCTCCGGTCTGTTCGGCCATCCTGCTGATGGGCGCCAAGCCCATGGCCATCATCGACGGCAAGGGGTACCACCCGGGGGAAAAGATGGGGCAGATGACCGTGGAGAAAATCACCGCCGATGCGGTGGTGCTGCGCGATTCTCGTGGCCGGACCCACCGGCTGGGCGTTGGCCCGGAAAAGAATGACACATCGCAGTATCGCGTCGTGACCCGAGCTCGGGCCACCGATGAACAGGGGCGAACCCGATTGAGCGATCAGTAGACAGGAAAGGAATCCGAAGATGCTAAACACGAGGGCACTACGACGCGGCTGGATGGGATTGCTGATCCTGGTTCTGGTGGCCGGAGCCGCCACCGCCGGCGCCACCGCGGACTGGGACGAGGGCCGGCCGGAGGTGACCATCGTCACCAACGGTTGGGTCGAGGTGCGGGATATCCTGCGCAATGTGGTGGCGAACGCGGGCCTGGGGCTGCAGATGGCCCCGGATGTCGGCGGCCAGGTCAATGTGCACCTGGAAGGGGTGCCGGTGGCCAAGGCCCTGGATGCCTTGCTGACGCCGGCGGGCCTGGGCTACGAGGTGGTGGACAATGTCCTGGTGGTCTACAAGGAGGGCATGGTCACCCGCTGGATCACCTTCGACTATCCCGTCACCCAGCGCGAAGGCCGCGGGGAACTGGAGGTTTCGGCCAACAGCGGCGGCGGTGAAAATTCCTCTTCCGGGGGCGGGGAGCAGGGCGCGAACAAGAGCCACGTCACCAGCACCGCTTCCATGAGCATCTGGCCCGAGGTCATGGAAAGCCTGAAGGTGATGGTCTTCAAGAACGCGGAAGGCCTGCAGGAAAGGGGCGGCAGCAAGGAGAACATGGCCGTCAGCCTGAGCGATGGCGAGGGGCGCGTCCTGGTGGCCAACCCCATGGCCAGCATGGTCATGGTCACGGCGGAATGGAGCCGCGTCCACCAGGTGCAGCAGCTTCTGGAGCGCCTGGAGGAATCCCTGCAGCGTCAGGTGGCCATCGAGGTGCGCATTATGGAGGTGTACCTGGATTCGCAGCAGAGCACGGGCATCAACTGGGACGTGCTGAATCTGAATTCGGATTTCCGTGAGATCGGCCTGCAATCCTTCGACAACAGCGAACACCTGGGCAGTGAGTTCTTCCAGTTCACGCTGGATTCCAAGCACCTGGGTAGCGTGATGGAAATTGCCAGCAAGAACGGGGACATCCGCACCATCAGCACGCCCAAGGTGACTTCCCTCAACAACCAGAAAGCGGTCATCCGTATCGTGACGGAGAACGTCTTCTACCAGTCGACGGTGGCGCCGGCCGTGGTGACCAACGGCGTGGCCACCGAGCCGGTCATCAGCTACACGCCCCAGACCTACCCGGTGGGCGTGGTGCTGGATGTGACCCCGCAGGTGGGGCAGGATCGCCTGATCACCCTGAACGTGCACCCCACCATCAGCGATATCGTGGGTACCGCCGAGAGCCCCAACCAGGACACCGCCCCCATTCTCTCGATTCGGGAGCTGGACACGGTGGGCAAGGTGCGGGATGGGGAGACCCTGGTCATTGCGGGGCTGATGAGCGAGCGGACGAAGCAGACCCGTAGCGGCCTGCCCCTGCTCAAGGATCTGCCCCTGTTGGGCTATCTCTTCGGCAAGACGACGGACAAGAAGATGAGCATCGAGCTGGTGATGCTGCTGACGCCGGTGATCATGGAGGGGGATGCGGCCAACGACCTGGCCAAGGCCGAGCTGGAAAAGATGAACGGGAAGATGTGATCCGAGAAAACAGCCGGTCATCATACGGGAACGCCCGTCCCCGGCAGGGGCGGGCGTTCCCGGTGTCGGGTCGGTTGCGGGGCCGGTCAGTTGAGGATGGTGATCAGGGTCCCGATGTCGTCGCCTGAGATCTCTTCGGATTCGGTGTTGGTGGCGCCGGTTTCCCACTTGCCGTTGGGCCCCGCGCTCAGCACGAAGACCTTGTGACGAACGGTCCCGTTGTAGCTTCCGCCGGGGAAGAAGCGGGCGTTGATCACATAGGCATGGCCCCACGGATCGTTCAGGGTGTAGCGGTCGATGTAGGGTCCGCGCCAGGCGCCGGGTCCGCTGGTGGGCCAATCCTCGTCGACCTCGCTGGCCCAGCTGGGATCGTCACCGGTGTTGTCATCGGGATTGTTGTAGTAGAGGTAGTCGCCCAGTTGCTTGGTGGTCCCGTAGGTGCCCCAGTTGGTGGCGCCGGAGGCCGCGTTCGGACCGGCACCGGTGGCGATGGCGCTGCTGCTGATCACGCGGGCCACCTCGTTGCCGGAGGGGCGGCCATAGGTGGTCGCATTGGTGTAGGGCCAGGCGCCGACGTCTTTGTGGTAGCAGAGGATGGCGGTGGCGATGGTCTCGGTTTCATTCTGCGCCTTGCTGATCTTGGCTTCTTCCAGATGGCGGAAAACCATCGGCGTCAGGGCGGCGGCAAAGATGGCGACGATGGCCACCGCGATGACGATTTCGATGAGGGTGAAGCCCCGGCGGTTCGTCTTCCTTACGCTCAACATGGCCGGTTCCTTTCTTGTCGGGCGGCATCGCGCCCATTCCGTTAGTTGGTGATGGTGATCAGAGCCCCGATGTCGTCACCTGCGATTTCCTCGCTTGCCGCGCTGTAGTAACCGGTTTCCCACTTGCCGTTGGGCCCGGCGCTCAGCACGAAGACCTTGTGGCGCACGGTCCCGGTGTAGATGCTGCCGGGGAAGAAGCGGGCGTTGATCACGTAGGCATGGCCCCAGGGATCGTTGATGGTGTAGCGGTCGATGTAGGGTCCTCGCCAGGCGCCGGGTCCGCTTGTGGGCCAATCCTGGTTGGCCTCGTTGGCGTTGGCTCCGTCGGCACCGGTGTCGTCATCGGCATTGTTGTAGTACAGGTAGTCGCCCAGTTGCTTGGCTTCCGCGCGATTGGCCCAGTTGATGGCGCCGAAGACCGCGCCCGGACCGACGGTGGGGGCGACGGTGTTGCTGCTGATCACGCGCGCCAGGGCGTTGCCGGCGGGACGGTTGTTGGCGCTGTCGTTGGTGTAGGGCCAGCAGCCGACATCTTTGTAGTAGCAGAGGACGGCGGCGGCGATGGTCTCGGCCTCATTCTGCGCCTTGCTGATCTTGGCTTCTTCCAGATGGCGGAAGACCATGGGCGTCATGGCGGCGGCGAAGATGGCGACGATGGCCACCGCGATGACGATTTCGATCAGGGTGAACCCTTGGCGGTCCATTTCTCCCATGCGCAGCATGACTGGATCCTTCCACGTCGGGCGGTGCGCGCCCGTTCCGTTAGTTGGTGATGGCGATCAGAGCCCCGATGTCGTCGCCTGTGATTTCCTCGGACGCATCGTTGGCGTAGCCGGTTTCCCACTTGCCGTTGGGCCCCGCGCTCAGTACGAAGACCTTATGGCGGACGGTCCCGGTGTAGATGCCGCCGGGGAAGAAACGGGCATTGATCACGTAGGCATGGCCCCAGGGATCGTTGATGGTGTAGCGGTCGATGTAGGGTCCGCGCCAGGCGCCGGGTCCGCTTGTGGGCCAGTCCTGGTTGGCCTCGTTGGCGTTGGCTCCGTCGGCGCTCGAGTTGTCATCGGGGTTGTTGTAGTACAGGTAGTCGCCCAGTGGTTTGGCGACCATGTAGCTTCCCCAGCGGTCGGCACCGGAGGCCGCATCCGGGCCGACGCCGGCGGCGACGGCGCTACTGCTGATGACGCGATCCACCTCGTTGCCGGAGGGGCGGTTGTTGGTGGTGTTGTTGGTGTAGGGCCAGCAGCCGACGTCTTTGTAGTAGCAGAGGACGGCGGTGGCGATGGTTTCGGCCTCATTCTGCGCCTTGCTGATCTTGGCTTCTTCCAGGTGGCGGAAGACCATGGGAGTCAGGGCGGCGGCGAAGATGGCGACGATGGCCACCGCGATGACGATTTCGATGAGGGTGAACCCTTGGCGGTCCGTTTTCCCGATGCGCAGCATGATCGATTCCTTTCGTTCTGGTCGAGGCGCACCCATATCCTTTTAGTTGGTGATGGTGATCAGGGCCCCGATGTCGTCGCCTGCAATCGTTTCGTGGGTGCCGTCTTCGAAGGGCGTTTCCCACACGCCGTTGGGTCCGGCGCTCAGCACGAAGACCTTGTGGCGTACGGTTCCGCCGGTGTTTGCCTGGTAGATACCGCCGGGGAAGAAGTGGGCGTTGATCACGTAGGCATGGCCCCAGGGATCGTTGATGGTGTAGCGATCGATGTAGGGCCCGCGCCAGGCTCCGGGCCCGCTTGTGGGCCAGTCCTGGGTGGCCTGGTTGGCGCTGGCTCCGTCGGCGCTCGAATCGTCATCGGCGTTGTTGTAGTAGAGGTAGTCGCCCAGCTGTTTGGCGACCGCGAAGCGGCCCCAATTGCGGGCCCCGAGACCGGGATTGGGACCGGTACCGGTGGCCAAGGCGCTGCTGCTGATGACGTGGTCAACGCCGTTGCCGGAGGGGCGGTTGTTGGTGGTGGTGTTGGTGTAGGGCCAGCGGCCGACGTCCTTGTAGTAGCAGAGGACGGCGGTGGCGATGGTGTCGGCTTCGTTCTGGGCCCTGCCGATCTTGGCTTCTTCGAGATGTCGGAAGACCATGGGTGTCATGGCGGCGGCAAAGATGGCGACGATGGCCACCGCGATAACGATTTCGATGAGGGTGAACCCCTGGCGGTCCTTTCCCTTGATGCTCAGCATGACCGATTCCTTTCTTGGTAATATCTGGCCCGGGTACGCAGCCTCTCCCAGAGGTACTCCCAGCGATGGGCTCCCCAAGGAGAAGCCTACCTGTTACCGTAAAAGGTCGGTTTTTCAGCTGATGGCTTTAGGGAAAAATCGGGTTAAATATCCGGAACCCCGCGACGGTGAATGGCCTGAGCCGCCGCCTGATCCTGGGGCATGATCAGCACTTCCTGGATATTCACATGAGGAGGTCGTGTGGCGCAAAAAAGGATGGTTTCGGCTATATCTTCGGCTTTCAAGGGCAGAAAATCCCGATAGACGGCGGCGGCCCGCTCG
>PDQT01000275.1 GCA_002747875.1 bacterium DOLZORAL124_64_63 | reverse complement strand
ACGGCGCCCGGGGGCGTCTTCCTTGGTCCAGGAAAGGTCCGCATGAAACTGGGTGAATGGCAATTCCGCGCCGTCCATGATGGGCGGTTCAAACTTGATGGCGGCGCCATGTTCGGGGTTGTGCCCAAAATTTTCTGGGAAAAGCAGCACCCGGCCGACGACATGAACCGCATCGAGCTGGATCTGCGTTGTCTGTTGGCGGAACACGGCACCCGCCGCATCTTGGTGGATGTGGGCATGGGGGACCGCTGGGATGCCAGGAAGGTGGGTGTTTTCGATCTGCGGCGGCGGCCCAACCATCTGGTGGCCGAGTTGGCGGAGGCCGGCATCACCCGCGAATCCATCACCGATGTCATCCTGACCCATCTGCACTTCGATCACAGCGGCGGGCTGCTGCGCGCGGCGGATGACGGCACGCTGGAGCCTGTTTTCCCCAACGCCACCGTCTGGCTGCAGAGGCGGCACTGGGAGTGGGCGGCCAACCCCTCGCCCCGGGATCGGGCCAGTTTCCGTCCTGCGGACTTCGGCCTGCTGAAGGATAACGAGAAGCTGCGGTTGGTGGAGGGCCGCGCCGAGATCCTGCCCGGCGTGGTGGTCATGCCCGTCAGCGGGCACACGCCCGGCCAGCAGATGGTCGAGTTCCACACGGGAGAGCGCACCCTCGTCTATTGCGCGGACCTGATCCCCTTCCGCAGCCAGGTCCATGTGCCCTGGATCATGGGTTTCGATCTGAACCCCTTGCTGACGGTCACCGAGAAGCAGAATTTTCTGACTCGCGCCGTGGAGGACGGCTATATCCTCGTCTTTGAGCACGACCCCTTGCACGAGGCCTGCACCGTGGTCTTCGCGGACGGCAAGTTCCAGCCCGCTCAGACTTTCACCCTGGCCCAACCCGAACTGGATTGACACCGACCATGAGTCACAACGGCCTGATTCCCGATCTTGTTCCCGCCGGCCCCGGCCGGCGCAAGCCCGAATGGCTGCGCATGAAGCGCCGCGGCGAGGGCGCCTTCAACGAGGTCCGGACCCTCCTGCGGGAGCAAAAACTGAACACCGTCTGCGAGAGCGCCAACTGCCCCAACCGGGCCGAGTGCTTCGGCAGCCGCACCGCCACCTTCATGCTGATGGGCGAGATCTGCACCCGCCGTTGCACCTTCTGCAACATCCCCGGCGGCAGGGTGGCCCCCCTGGACCCGGACGAGCCGCGCCGCGTGGCCGAGGCCGTGCGTGCCCTGGCCCTGAAGTTTGCCGTGGTCACATCCGTGACCCGGGATGATCTGCCCGACGGCGGCGCCGCCCATTTTGCCGCCACCATCCACCAGATCCGCCACTTGAACCCGGGTTGCGGCGTGGAGGTGCTGATCCCCGATTTCCAGGGCGAGCCCGCGGCTCTGGCCACGGTTCTGGACGCCCGCCCCGAAGTGCTGAACCACAACCTGGAAACCGTGCCTCGCCTGTACAAGGCCCTGCGCCCGAACGCCGACTACGGACGCAGCCTGCAGCTGCTGCAGCGCGCGCGCCGGTTCGTGGATGCCCACGGCGGGGGCATGAAGGTCAAGACCGGGATCATGGTGGGCGTGGGGGAAGAACGGGACGAGGTCGTCGATCTGATGCGCGACGCCGCGGAGCATGGGGTGCAGGTCCTGACCATCGGGCAATACCTGCAGCCCTCGAAGCAGCACCATCCGGTCCTGCGGTATGTGGAACCGGCGGAATTTGCGGAGCTGGAAGAGATCGGCCGGGAGCTGGGTCTTGGCTGGGTGGAGTCCGGCCCTCTGGTGCGCAGCAGCTACCATGCCCGGGAGCAGAGCGAGGCCCGTGGCGCGCAACCGGTGGCCGACGAGTGAA
The DNA here is from genome assembly GCA_002747875.1 of bacterium DOLZORAL124_64_63. Classification (GTDB taxonomy): domain Bacteria; phylum Krumholzibacteriota; class Krumholzibacteriia; order LZORAL124-64-63; family LZORAL124-64-63; genus LZORAL124-64-63. Next base: position 4,677 of record PDQT01000275.1, on the reverse strand, counting down.
CAGTCGGCGGCAGTGGTTCGTCTGGGCCGTCCTGGCCTACGTTGTGATCATCGTCGTCGTCACCCTTGGACTGCGCCACTTGTATGTGGGGGCCCGGGACCGCCTGGACCAGGCCCTGGGCGACCGCCTGCTGGCCGTGGCCACCACTCTGGCGGCCTCTCTGGATGCCGACCAGGTGGTCCGCGCCACCTGGGCCGACAGCACCGGCAACCTTTGTCGGGAGCTGCTGACCCTGAACCTGGAGAAGCAGGCCCGGCAGCAGGATCTGGCGGAGATCAGCCTGACGGCGCCCGACGGCATCGTCCTGGCCAGCAGCCGCGCCGATCTGCGCTCCGGCGAGCCCAACGCGTACTGGGATCTGGACCCCGCCGCCGTTTCTCTGGCCCTGGAAGGTGTGCCCAGCGCCACCCGCCTCTTCAATCTGCAGGCCACTCCCCAGAAAAGCGCCCATGCCCCCGTGCGGGATTTCGATCCGGAGTTTGCCGACGAGTTCACCGTGGCGGTGGTTACCGTCAGCGGCAATCAGGATTTTTTCGGGAGCTTGGCGCAGCTCAGGCGTGGCGCCCTGCTGACGGGCGCGCTGGTGTTGCTGGTCCTGATCCTGACGGGGATTCTGCTGCAGCGGGTCAGCGCCGGGTTGGCCCGTTATCAGGCCCGGTTGCGTCGGCAGGAGAACCTGGTGGCCATGGGGCGCATGACCGCGGGCATCGCCCACGAAATCCGCAACCCCTTGGGTATTATCCGCGGCGCGGGAGAGCACCTGCAGACGGTTCTGCAGGGGCAGGGCATCCAGGACCCGGTGGCCGCCTTCATCCCTGAGGAAGTCGATCGCCTGGATCGCATCCTGCGGGGCTACCTCAGCTTCGGGACCGATGCCCCGGTGGAAGCTCGACCCTTTGACCTGCGCCCGGCCCTGCGCAGGGGGGCCGCCTTGTTGGAAAAGGAACTGGCGCGGGCGGGAGTGGAAATCCAACATCCGGAGCCCGGCGGGCCCATCCTGGTCCTGGGGCACGCGTTGCGGCTGCGCCAGGTGGTTCTGAACTTGCTTCTCAATGCTCGCGACGCCCTGAACGGTCCCGGCGCGATCCAGCTGGAGATTCGGCGCCAAGGCCGGCAGGTTCGGGTCGTGGTACGCGATACGGGACCGGGACTGGGGGACGGGGATCCGGAATCCCTTTTTGAACCCTTTCGCACCACCAAGGAAAAGGGCAGCGGTCTGGGGCTGGCCATGAGCCGCCGCTGCATCGAGGAAATGGGGGGCACCCTGACCCTACGCAACAACCCGCGCGGCCAAGGGGCGGAGGCCATCATCCTGCTGCCGGTGCACGAGTGATAAGGGAAGACTCTTTTGAAAGGAACGACCTTTGGCGAAGGTGCTTTACGTTGATGATGAAGTGAGGCTGGTCCAACTGCTGGTGCCCGCCTTGAGTGCTCGCGGCCATGAGGCCGTGGGGGCGCACACCGGCCAGGAGGCGTTGGATCTGCTGGACCAGCAGGAGTTCGACGTGGTCCTGACGGATATGCGCATGGAGCCGGTGGACGGCATGGCGGTCCTGCGTGCGGCCAAGGAGCATTGCTCGGAAACCGAGGTCATCGTGCTGACGGGGCACGCCACCGATGTGCAGGACGTGGTGGCGGCCATGCAGGCCGGGGCCTGCCACTACATGACCAAGCCCTTCGCCCTGGCCGACGTGGTGCGGATGGTGGAGAAGCACGCCCGCGTCGGGGAGATGGCTCGGGAGAATCGTCTGCTGAAGCAGGCCGTGGCGGTGGAGAACGCCGGCCGCGAGATGGTGGGCGAGGCGGAGGTCACCGCGCATCTGCGGGAGATGATCGCGCGGGTGGCCCCCAGCGAGGCCACTGTTTTGATCCGGGGCGAGAGCGGCACGGGCAAGGAGGTTTGCGCCCGGGCCGTCCACAACGCCAGCACCCGGGCGGCGGGACCCTTCGTGGCCATCAATTGCGCCGCCATCCCGGAGACCTTGCTGGAGAGCGAGCTTTTCGGCTATCGCCAGGGTGCCTTCACGGGGGCGGATCAGGATCGGGAAGGTGTTTTCGAGGCGGCCCGCGGCGGCACCCTTTTCCTGGACGAAATCGGCGAGGCGCCTGCCCCGGTGCAGGCCAAGCTGTTGCGGGTGCTGGAAGAGCGGAAGATCAACCGGGTGGGGGACCCGCAGGAGCGGGAGGTGGATGTCCGTATCCTGACGGCCACCAACCGCTCTTTGGAGGAGGAGATATCTGCCGGCCGCTTCCGTGAGGATCTTTATTTCCGTCTGATGGTCTTTCCTCTGGAGGTGCCGCCCCTGCGGAACAGGACGGACGACATCACTCTGCTGGTCCGGCATTTTCTGACCAGCCTGGGGCGCCGTCAGAAGGAGTTGCCGGCCACCGCCCTGAAACGGCTGCGGGCCCATCCCTGGCCCGGCAATGTGCGGGAGTTGCGCAACATCATCGAGCGGGCGCACATCCTGGCCGGTCCCAGCCGGATAGGCAATGAGCACATCGTGTTGGGGCCCGGTTCGGCCCGGGCGGACGAGGAAGGGACCATGGCCCCCGGCGCGGACCTGAACCTGGACAACAACGCCCGCCTGCTGATCCGCGCGGCCATGCAGCGGGCCGGCGGCAACAAAAGCCTGGCGGCGGAACTGCTGGGTATCACCCGCCGCACTCTCTATTCCCGCCTCAAATTGCTGGCCATGGAGGATGAATTCCTGGACTGACAGGAGCAGAACCGATCCTGCGGTGCCCCTTCAGGTACGGTTTTGGCAATTCGGACGGGGCTGAACTTTACCCCGATTGAGCTATTGCCTACGCAACGGGATCGTGCGATGCTTTTTCCCCTTTGGCACGGCCCCTGCTGAACCGGAAGTAGTGAATCAGCCAGGGGATACCCCTAGCACGGGAAGAGAAACATGCCGACACCCCGCCTCATTTTCAGCCAGAATCTTCGCGGCTCCCTTTTGTGGATGGTCCTGGCAGCCCTGCTGATTCTGATGGGCTTTTATCCTGGGGAATCCCGCGCTCAAGAGGCCCAGCATGAACAGGCCCAGCAGTATATCGACCGGAATTATGAGCTGCTGGCCAGTGCCTTGGAAATTGTTGGCGAAACCGAGGCCATGCCGCCGCGGCGTATCCTGAAAAACGCTGCGGATCGGCATTGGCAATCGGTTAACCTGCTGGCTGAGAACCGTCCCGTCATGGCCTTGCAGGCGGCGCGGCGCTGTCGCGATGGTATCCGCCAGGCGGTTCTGCTGGCCAGGGAATCGCTTGGTCAGGAAGAACGGTTGCGTCAGCGGCTGGATCGCTTCCATGAGCAGCAGGCCAATCTGCTGGAGGTGTCCCGGGAGACCCAGGACCAACGGGCAGTGGTGTTGCTGGCCCGTAGTCGCCAGATGTTCGACCGCGCCCGTGACCAGTACCGCCAAGGCGAAACCCGCCTGGCCATGCAGTTGCTGGACCAGGCCGAGGAACTGCTGACCCGCGCCGCGCGCATGCTGGTGGGCCAGAAGGGCAAACGCCTGGAGCGAGCTCTGGAACTGGCCCGGATGGCGTTGCAGCAGTCGAGGGGCACCTTGCAGGATCGCGATGACCCGGCCACCCGGGACCTGCTGTCCGAGTCCGAGAAAGCCCTGGAGCGGGCTCTGGACTTCAGGGACCAGGGTCGGCCGGGTCGTGCCCTGCGCATGGCGGGGTTGTCCCGCCGCTTGGCCCGCCGTGCCCTGGACCACCCGCAAGAATCTTCCGCCGCGGAAAACGTGCAGCGCCAGATCCAGCGCTGGGACGAACGCGCTGCCCAGCTGGAACCGGCCCTGTCCCGGGCGGACGACGCCACCGGCGCCCTTTTCGAGCGCGCAGCGGACCACCGCAGGCGCGCCGCCGAGCAACTGGCGGCCGAGCGCACGGAATTGGCCCTGCGTCAGATTCGGGCAGCCCACGACCTGCTGGGCCAACTCGAAGATCGGGTGAAGTGAGGCTTCGCCGGGCCTTCCTGGCGCTGCTGGTTGTTTTGTCCATGCCCGCGGCAGCGCAGGAAGGTACCGGGGGAAAGGCCCCGGATCCTTATGAGAATCTCCAGGACTGGCTGACACCTCGCAGCGCGGCCCGATGGATTCCCACGGCCAGCGTGGGGTTCGACGCGCTTCTGCATACCTATCCCCTGGCCATGACGGACACCACCGAGACCATCAGCGAAGCCTTTGCGGCCGTGGGCCTGGAGGGCCGTAGCGGCCGCGTGGGGCCCCACCGCTGGCGTCTGCAGGCGGGGTTCTCCTTCGGCAATGAGCTCTTCCGCGAGAATCTCAAAGCCCAGTGGAAATACCTGGATGAACGCCGCGTCACCCGCTGGCGTTTGGATGGGGACCTGGCCGGCCGGCAGTACCAGGAAGACACCGGGTATTCCCTGGCGAGCAACAACCTGGAAGGGAGGCTGACGGCCCGGGCGGTGCCTTGGGTCACCCAGGACCATCTGCTGGAGTTGCGCCTTGATACCGGCTTGATGGAATACAGCAACCCCTCGGCCCTGGAAGTCCGCCACCGGGATGCCGGTGCCGGGGTGCAGTACGGCAGCCGCCTGCTGGCCGCGACTCCCTGGCGGGTGGCGTACCGCTTTGCCGGACGGGCCTATCCGGACAGCGCGGTCATCGATCGCCACACCCACAGCCTGGAGGGCGACCTGGA
>PDQT01000284.1 GCA_002747875.1 bacterium DOLZORAL124_64_63 | reverse complement strand
CGCCTTTGCCAAGCGCCGGAATGCGGCGGCCGAGCGGATCATCCTGTTCATGGTGTGGCGGAATTATCACAAGGGGGTATCGGAGAAGGACAGCCGGAGTCCCTCGCCGGCGATGATGCTTGGGCTGACGGACCATCGATTGAGTATAGAGGAGATGTTTGGGGAGCGATTGTTCCCCGATGACGTGGATCTGCCGCCGCGCTGGCGGCAGTACTACAGGCGCGAGGTTGAGACGGTGGCTTTACCAATCAATCGGCGGCATGATTTGAGATTTGCCTTCTGATTTCCGCTAAAACAATAAGAACAAGGGGTTAGTGTGCCTAGATCAGGCTGAAATCGGTCCTATCACCGTCAGCCCGGGCTCCCTGCGGAGCCTGGGCGCGGTCTGGACGATCTATTTCCGCCACGAGGCCGGACGGCTGTCAACGGAAGTTGATCGATCAACAATTTCAGGGGCACAAACTTTTCACTAGGGGTGGGGTGTACTCTCTGGTGAATATCTGGATGGGATGCTAAACTAGAAACCCCCAAATCCAAACACTCCCAAAGGACCCATTTGCCCCTGGAGTTCCCATGCACACATTCCGTCGCCAACTGTTGTTTACCGTGACCTGCCTCGGGTTGCTGATCGGCGCCATCGGCATCACCGGCACCGCCGGCGCGGCCGAGGTCTTCATGCCCCGCACCCCGGCCCTCAGCCCCGACGGCCGGACCGTGGTCTTCAGCTTCCAAGGTGATCTGTGGAGCGTCGCCAGCACGGGGGGGCAGGCCCGCCGTCTGACCGCCCACGAAGCCTACGACCACAGCCCGGTCTTCAGTCCGGATGGCCGCACGCTGGCCTTCGCCTCGAACCGCTTTGGCGACGACGATATCTACCTCATGCCCGTGGAGGGCGGCACGCCGCGGCGCCTGACCTACGCGGCCACCCATGAGAAGCCCGGGGCCTTCAGCCCGGACGGGCGGACGCTGTACTTCGCCGCGCGCCGTCTTTTCGACTTCCCCATGGGCAACCAGATCCACAGCATTCCCGTGACCGGCGGTACGGCCATGCGCCTGGCCCCTTTCTTCGGGGACGAGGTCAGCACCACCGATGGTCGGACCTTCATCATCGCCCAGGGGCGGGTCAAACCCCATCGCCTGTACTATCGGGGCAGCTACCAGCGGGAACTGTGGAGTTGGCGCGCGGGTGAAGATCCGGTGCGCCTGACGGACAACCGGGGCTACGATACCAGCCCCATGGTCGCCGCCGACGGCCGCATCTTCTGGATTGCCGACCAGAACGCGCAGAAGTTGCCCAATATCTTCGTCATGAACGCCGACGGCGGCGACGGGCGACCCGTGACGGATTTCCAGGAGAACGGTGTGCGCGCCGCCGGCCTGGGGGACGGCGGCCGGACCCTGGTCATCGAGCGCGGCATCGGCCTGGAACTGGTGGACACGGCCAGCGGTCGGGCGCGCCCTTTGGAGATCCAGGTGGCGGATGACCAGCTGGACAACCCCATCGTCATGGAGAACAAAAGCGCCGGTGCCGATGAGTTGGCCGTCAGCAGCGACGGTGAGGAATACGCCCTGATCATCGATGGGGAAATCGTCCTGGTCAACAAGGAACTGGGCGGGCGGGCCACCGTGGCCATCCCCGGCCCCTGGAACGAGCGGAGCCTCAGCTTCCGGCCCGGGAGTGCCGATTCGCTGCTCTTTGTGACCGACCGCTTCGGCGAGGACGAGGTCTGTCTGCTGGTCAGCGCGGACAAGAACGAAAGCCTGCTGCGCCTGGCGCGGGAGTATGAAATCGTGCGCCTGACCAAGGATCGCGGGCCGGCCACCAACCCTCGGTTCTCCCCTGACGGCACGCGCATCCTCTACACCGTGGGCCAGGCCGATCTGCACGTCATGAAGACCGACGGTTCCGATGACCGCCAGCTGATGGACCACTGGCTCCTGTCGGACTATGCCTGGAGCCCGGATGGCAACTGGGTGGCCGTCAGCGCCTTCAACGGCGACTTCAACAGCGATATCTTCATCCTGCCCGCCGAGGGCGGCGAGGCCGTCAACGTCACCATGCACCCGGACTATGACGACGACCCGGTCTGGAGCGCCGACGGCTCCATGCTGGCCTGGAGCACCAGCCGCCATTCCGCCTCGCCGGCGGAACGAGATTTCGATGTCTACTTCCTGTACCTGACCCGCGCCCTGGATGAGCGCACGGACGAACAGTGGAAAATCTGGGAGAAGAATCGGGACAAGAAGAAGGACACGCCGAAGAAGGAAGAAGAAGAATCCGACCTGGAAATTCCCGAGATCTATGATGTGACGCCGGAGAAGGAGTCCGCCTTCACCGTGGCCATCGATTTCGAGGACATCCACCTGCGGGCCCGGCACCTGACCCGCCTGGCGGGCCGGGAGCGGCCCGTGGCCATCGATCCCCGAGGTGACCGGATCTACTTCCTGGCCACCCTGGACGGCAAGCGGGATCTTTTCAGCCTGAACCGCTTCGGCGAGGAACGGGAGAACGTCACCACAGGCGGTGCCGACCCCGTGGCCATCAGCCTGGATGCCGAGGGCAAAAATTTCTCCTTTCTCAAGGACGGCCGTCCGTCCACGGTGGGAGCCGGCGGGGGCAAGGTAGAGAGCACGGATTTCGAGGCGCGTCTGGTGGTGGATCGGCCCGCTCTGCGCTACCAGGTGCTGGACGAGGCCTGGCGCACCCTGCGCGATCGTTTCTACGACCCGGCCATGCACGGCGTGGATTGGCCCGCCCTGCGCGAGAAGTACGGAGCCTGGGCCCGCCGGGTGGGGCACGACCGGGACTTCACCGATGTCGTGAACTTCATGCTGGGGGAGATCAACGCTTCGCACATGGGCTACTATCCCCGCTGGGAGAAGATCGGCCAGTACGGCACCGACGGCTGGCTGGGCCTGGCCTTCGACGCCACCGCGGAACGGGCGACCGGCCTGAAAATTGCCAGGGTTCTGGAAGGAGGGCCCTGCGATAAGGTGGAGGCGCGGCTGCTGCCCGGGGACATCCTGCTGACGGTGGATGGCCGGCCGGTGGGTCGGGATCAGAACCTTTTTGCCGCCCTGGAGACGCGCGCCGATGTGCCCACCTGGGTGCGGGTGGAGCGCGATGGCGACACCCTGGAATTCCAGGTCGTGCCCGTGGGCTTCGGCAAGATCTGGGATCTGAACTACACGGCCATGGAGAAGAAGCGGCGCGCCCGGGTGGATGAGCTTTCGGATGGTCGGGTGGGCTACGTGCACATCCAGGGCATGGGCTACCGCAACGTGCAACGCTTCGAGCAGAACCTTTTCGCCGCGGCCGACGGCAAGGAAGCCCTGGTCATCGACGTGCGCAACAACGGGGGCGGCTGGACCACGGATCTGCTGCTGACCATCCTGACGCAGCCGGTGCATGCCTACACCATCCCGCGCAACGGGCCGGTGGGTTATCCGCAACCGGAGCGCCAGCCCTTCTACCGCTGGAGCAAGCCCATCGTCGTGCTCTGCAACGAGGGCAGCTACTCCAATGCCGAAATCTTCAGCCACGCCATCAAGACCATCGGCCGTGGCCCGGTGGTGGGGATGGAGACAGGCGGCAACGTCATCTCCACCAGCGGTTTCAGCAATCGTTACAACGGCTACACCCGTCTGCCCTTCCGCGGTTGGTACGTGTGGGGCGATCAGCAGCATCCTGAGCGCAACAACAAGAACCAGGAGGGCGTGCACGAACTGACGGGTTGCCTGCCGGATTACAAGGTGCCCCTGACCCTGGTGGACGTGGGGCGCGACCGGGATCCGCAGCTCGTCAAGGCGGTGCAACTGATGTTGGAAGCGGCGGACGCGGAGGCGCGCAAGCCGCAACGGGGGCGCTAGGACCCGCCCCTGGGGAATCTGAATTTCCGAAGGTCCCAGCCTTCACAATATAAAAGGAACACGCCATGAAAGATCTGCTCCATGTCCGCAAAGCCACCGCCACCACGCTGCAGAAAGCGCTGGAGATCAATCTGGACCTACGGTATTACGGGTCCATCGTGGAGATCGGGGCAGGGCAGGAGGTGGCGCGCAACTTCTTCCAGGCCGGCGGGGCTTCCGGGACCATCGCCCAGACCAGCAGCGCTTACGACATGCGCTTCAGCGACGCCATCTACGGTCCCGACGACACCGGGCGCTACGTGACCCGCCATCGTCTGCAGCGCATGCTGGAAAGGGAATTCCAGCTGGTGGTGGAACGGGTCAGCAAGGAACGCCACCCCGATTCCTGCTACTTCGCCTTCGCGAACACGGTCTCTGCCAAACGCTACGGGGTGGACAGCGAGTGCCACGGCTGGCTGGGCATACGCTTCCAGCACCAACCCGGGGCCGAGCCCAGCCAGGTGGTCCTGCACGTGCTGATGCTGGACTCCTCCAACCTGGGCCAGCAGACGGCTCTGGGAACCCTGGGCGTGAACCTCATCCATTCCACCTTCAAGTATCAGGACAACGTGGATGAGCTGGTGGATTCCCTGACGGAGAATCTGGGCTGGGGGCGTATCGACATCGATTATATCCACTTCGATGGGCCCTGCTTCAAGTTCGGCGCCAACCGCCAGATGCCCCTCAAGCTGGTCACCAGCAGCCAGGGGCCGGTGGTGATGTTCAACACCGACGGCACCTGCGCCATCCCCGGCGATCTGCTCTACAAGAAGATTCCTTTGATCCTGCGCGGCACCTTCCGGCCCTTCACCAACGTCCATGAGGACATGATCGCCTATGGGCGCGAGGGGTTGTGCAAGGAATTGGGGGTGAAGGAAGAGGACATCGTCGTGCTCTGCGAGGTGAACGTGGCCCGCTATTTGTATGAGGATGCGGACGATGTCTCGGATCTGCGCGCCCGTGTGGACATGCTGGCGGCCCTGGGCTACCACTCCATGGTCACCTCGCACCTGCGCTTCTTCCGTCTGGGCGAGTACTTCCTCAAGCACCAGCTGCGGCGCATCGCCTTCGTGCTGTCGGTGGTGGACCTGGACATGATCTTCGACCAGGAATATTACGCCGGCCTTTCCGGCGGTATCCTGCATGCCATCAGCAAGATCTTCGCCAGCGACAGCAAGATCATGACCTACCCTATCTTGACGGCCGAGGGCGAGGTCTGCACTCTGGACAATCACGAGGTGGCGGCGGAGCAGCAGTATCTCTTCAAGCATCTGATCTACAACCGGCGGATCCTGGCCCTTGAGCCACCCCGCGAGAAGATGGTGCCTTTTGCTCTGGAGAACATCGGTGACCTGATTGCCCGCGGTGATGAGCGTTGGATGGATCTGGTGCCGGAGGTCGTGCGCCGCCGCATCGGCGAGTTGAAGATCTGAGGACCCCTTCTGCCCGGGAAAGGCGATCATGGCCAAATCCACCACCCGCTTCTACTGCCAGGAATGCGGCCACGAGGAATTGCGCTGGCTGGGCCGGTGTCCCGGCTGCCAATCCTGGAACTCCTTTGCGGAGATGAAGCTGGCTTCCAAGTCGGGCTCCAAAGGGGCTCGCGGCTTTCAGTCCGGTGCTCCGCAGAAGGGCCCGGTGGGCTTTGCCGGCCGTCCCGGACCCGCCCAGGCCGGCCGGTTGACCCCCCTGAACCAGGTGGACAGCGCTGAGCGCGGCCGTCTGCCCGTCCAGCCCCAGGAGGTGGCCCGGGTTCTGGGCGGCGGGCTGGTGGAAGGCAGCGTCGTCTTGCTGGGCGGCGAGCCGGGCGTGGGCAAAAGCACCCTGCTGACGGGGCAGGCCCTGGAGTGGACGCGCGCGGGCATCCGGGTCCTGTACGTGGCGGGCGAGGAATCCCCGGCCCAGATCCGCATGCGCGCCGAGCGCCTGGGTTTCAAGCCCGACCGGGAAGAGGGTTTCCACATCCTGCCCGAGGTGTGTCTGGAAAGCCTTCTGGACACCTTGGCGGCGGACTTGGCGGCGGCGGAAGATGGGCGGCGGACCATCGTCATCGCCGACAGCATCCAGACCCTGCACAGCGAAAGCATCGACGCCTTCCCCGGCAGTCCCACCCAGATCAAGTACTGTGGCGGCGTGCTGGCGGACTTCGCGCGGCGCACCAACTGCCCGGTTTTTCTGGTGGGGCATGTGACCAAGAGCGGTGACCTGGCGGGCCCGAAGCTGCTGGAGCACATGGTGGACACCGTGCTCTATTTCGAGGGTAGCGATGGCGGCCCCATCCGCATGGTGCGCGCCGTGAAGAACCGTTTCGGAACCACCGGCGAATTGGCGGTGCTGGAGATGCGGGGCGACGGCCTTTTCCCCGTGGATCAGGCCGGTGTGCTTTTTCTCAGCGGGCGGCGCGGCGTGGAGCCGGGCAGTGCGGTGTGCGCGGTGCGCAACGGTTCGCGCACCTTCCTGGTGGAGGTGCAGGCTTTGGTGTCTCCCTCGCGTTACGGTACCCCCCAGCGGGTGGTGCAGGGCGTGGACGGCAAGCGGGTGGCCCTGCTGGCGGCCATCCTGGAAAAACGGGCCGGGCTGGATCTGGGCGGTTGCGACACCTTTGTGAAAGTGGCCGGCGGCGGGCGGATCGACGACCCCGGCGCGGACATGGCCATCCTGACGGCCCTGGCCTCCAGCCTGCGCGAGCGGCCCGTGCCCCAGGACACGCTGGTCCTGGGCGAGGTGGGCCTGACGGGCGAGGTACGCCGTGTCACGGACCTGGAGCATCGCCTGCGCGAGGCGGCGAGGCACGGTTTCCGGCGCGCGGTTCTGGCCGATCCCAACCCCGGCGGCAAGCCGCCCGGATTCAAGGGGCTGAAGATGCAACTCATCACCGTCACCAGCGTGGAGGAGGCCGTGGCTTTGGCCGTGCACCCGGGGGCCTTCGACGGCAGCCGGGAGGCGGGCCGATGAACGCCGCTCCTGTTCGCCTGCATCTGGTGCAACTGGCGGGTGGCAAGGGGCTGCGCGCCGGGGGCCAGGTGCCCAAGCAGTTCCGCCGCACGGCCCGAGGCCTCTTGCTGGGGGTCAGCTTGCGGGAATTCCTGAAGCTGCCCGCCGAGACGGCGGAAATCGTTTCCATCACGGTGACCGCCGCGGCGGAGCGTGCTGAGATCTTGACCGAGGTTTTTGCGGAGTTGCGCGCTGCTGGTTTGGGTGCTGAGGGTGCTGAGGGCTCTGAGGGCTCTGAGGGCTCTGAGCGCATCATCCGTGCCGAGCCGGGCCGTAGCCGCACCGAAAGCACCTGGCACGCTCTGTGCCGCATCGCCGAAAAACAGAACCCGCAGCCGGAAGACTTGGTGGCCGTGCACGATGCCGCTCGCCCCTTGGCCACCGTGGATCTGCTGGCCCGCTTGGTGGCTGCGGCGCGGCGTCAGGGAGCGGCCGTTCCCGGCATCGCCGTGCCCGACACCATCGTGCAACAGGATCCCGGCGCTGCCACGGTGCGCTATCTGCCGCGCGAAACGCTGCTGGCCGTGCAGACGCCCCAGGTCTTCCGCTGGGACCTGCTGCACGCGGCCCACGCCTGGGCCGCCGCCGCGGGCGTCACCTTCACCGATGATGGAGGCTTGGTGGCCCACCGCGGTGATGACCCGGCCATTGTGCCCGGTGAGGAAGGCAACTTCAAGGTCACCACCGATGCGGATTGGCAGCGCGCGAATGCGTTTCTGTCGCGCTGAGTGAACTCTTTGGATCAGCGCGCTTCGGGTTTTGGGTCCGCCTGGTGGTTTTTCCTCCGGGCGGATTTTTGTTTGTCGTGGGCTCGTTGGTGGCAAGCGCTGCAGAGGGTCGTGAGGTTTTCTTCGGCGTTGGTCCCGCCTTGGCTGCGAGGCGTGATGTGGTGGATTTCCAGGAAGCGGGTGTGGGAGCAACCGGGGGCTTGGCAGCGGTGTTGATCGCGGGCCAGTACCCGCCGGCGGGTACTGGGCGGGATGGCGGATTTGTTGGGGCCGTCGCTGGTGGCGATGCGGGCGTCGCAGGCCAGTTTTTCGTATTCCGCAGGAGTGAGTTCGGTTTCGCCGCGGCTGGTGGTGATGTGGGATTTCTCGCACTCGGGGCAGTGATGGACGTGGATCTGGGTGTGGGGTTCTTTGGGGTTAGCCACGGCCCTGGAATCAGCCCGGCCCGCCAGCGAGGCCATGGCCTCCAACAGCATGATCGCCCGGTTTGAACCGGCCACCGCACCGCCCTGCTTGCCGATGGCCTCGACCAGCGCCTCGAAATGGGCCAACTGCTCGCTGGTCAATTCGAAGATGACCTTGTGGGTGAGGGCCACGGGAATCGCGCCGGAGGGATGGGGGCCCGCCAACAATTCGCCCTGGGCCGGATTTTTCGACCGCTCCCG
>PDQT01000186.1 GCA_002747875.1 bacterium DOLZORAL124_64_63 | reverse complement strand
ACTACGGCGTGCTGGTGGCCAGCAACATGTTCGGCGACATCGTTTCCGATCTGTGCGCCCAGCTGGTGGGCGGCCTGGGCTTCGCCTGCAGCGGCAACATCGGCAAGGAAGTGGCCGTCTTCGAGCCTTCCCACGGCAGCGCGCCCAAATACGTGGGCATGAACAAGGTGAACCCCATCGCCATGATCCTGTCGGCCAAGATGATGCTGGATCACCTGGGCGAGATGGAGTTGGCCGAGCGCCTGGAGAATGCCGTGGCCGCGGTCATCGCCGAGGGCAAGCACCGGACCTACGACATGGGCGGCAGCACCACCACCACCGAGATGGCCGAGGCGATCTGCGCCAAGCTGTAGATCAGGTCTACTGATCCGAGGTGGGAAAAGTCGCGGGAGGAGAGTCCGCGGGCGCGCGGCGCTCTCCTCCCGTTTTTTCGGACCGGCTAGATCAGCCCCAGCCGCGCCTTGAGCAACAGAATGCGCCCTACCGAGGCCTCCAGGCGGGCCCGGCGCTCGGGATCGGCGCGGCAGGCCTCCACCAGCACCCGCTTCATGGCCACCGCCTTGGCCGGGAAGGTGATCATCAGCATGTCGTTGCCCGCGTCGAAGGCCGCCAGCGTCAGGCGCCGCAGGTCGGCGGCCGGGTAGTCCGCGCGCTGTACCGGTCCGCCGTGGATCCAGACCCGCAGGGCCGTCCCCCACAGGTCATCCGTCATCACCACCCGCTCAGCGAAGCCGCAACGGGCCAAGGACACCAGGTCACGGTCGAAGACGGCGGGCACGTCGCTCAGCAAGCTGTAGTGGATGCTGCTCATCATCACCGCGCCGGCAGAGTCCATGCAGGCGGCAAAAGGGTGGATGTAGCCCAGCAGGGCGGAGCGATTGGCATGGCTCTCGGCCACCTCGTGATCGCTGTTCCGGCTGACGACGTAGCCTGGAAAATGCTTGAGGGTGCACAGCACACCCGCATCGCCGCAGCCGCTCATGAACGCGCGGGCGGGCGGGACGATGTCGGCGCTTTCGCGCCCGAAAGAGCGTCCGCGCTCGTGCATCAGGGTGAACTGGTGATCCACGTTCCGGGTGGGATCCACAACCGGCGCCAGGTTCAGGTTCAGGCCCAGCTCCGCCATGCGCCAGGCCACCTGGCGCGCCGTGGCGCGGATGGAATCGGCCGGCAAGGTGGCCAGGTCCGCGGCGCCGGGCACATGTTCGAAGCCCGGCAGGGGGCGCAGCCGGTTCACGCGGCCCCCCTCCTGGTCGATGGCCGCCAGCGGAGGCACCACCGACCGGGCGCGCGCCTCCTGGAGGGAGGCTTGCAGGGCGTCCGCGTCGCGCAGCATGGATTCCATCACCAGGCTACCGCCGAAACCGTGCTCGGCCATGAACCCCGCCGGGGAATGGTAGACCAGGAAAAGCTGCCCCACCTGCTGCTCCA
>PDQT01000185.1 GCA_002747875.1 bacterium DOLZORAL124_64_63 | reverse complement strand
CAGGAGCGCTGCCGCCCGCCCTTTCATCGGATCTTCAGTGAAAGCAGCCCCACGAAGCCCAGCAGCAGCGCCACCATCCAGAAACGCACCACGATCTTCGTCTCGGCGATGCCCTGCCGCTCGAAGGCGTGGTGGATGGGCGCGCGCAGCAGCAGCCGCCGGCCCAGGAGGGCGAATCCGATCTGCTGCTGGATGAGCACCGAGGCGCCCTCGGCCACGAAGATGCCCCCGACGATGACGAAGAGCATCTCCTGCTTCAACAGGATGATCACCGAGGCCAGCAGACCGCCCAGGGCCATGCTGCCGGTGTCCCCCATGAAGACCTGCGCCGGGTAGGAGTTGTACCAGAGGAAGCCCATGCAGGCCCCCAGCACGGCCCCGCCGATGACGGTGATCTCGCCGCTGCCGCGGATGTAATCGAAGTGCAGGTAATTGCTGTAGACCTCGTTGCCCACCACGTAGCCGATGACCGCGTAGACCATGAAGGAGACGGCCACCGGCACGGTGGCCAGACCGTCCATGCCGTCGGCGAAATTGACGCTGTTGGCCACCGCCAGGATAACGAAGAGCATGAACGGCGCGTAGGCCCAGCCCAGATCCAGCAGGGCTTCCTTCTTGAAGGGGATGAAGAGCAGGGTGCGCAGGTCCTCGGGAAGCGGGCTGTTGCGGCTCGATACCCACCAGATCAGCGCCCCCGCCAGCAAGATCTGCAGCAGCAGTTTGGCCGACTGGCTCAGGCCGAAACGGCCGCCGCCGCCGCGCACCTTGCCCAGGTCGTCGATGAAGCCGATGCCCCCGAATCCCAGCATGGAAAAGAGCCCGGCGTAGGTGAAAGGATTGCTCAGATCACACCACAGCAGGTAGCCCACCAGGAAGGCCGCGATGATGATCAGGCCGCCCATGGTGGGCGTGCCACGCTTGGTGGCCACGTCGATGACGCCGAAATCCTCCACCACGTCGCGCATGCCCTTGCGGTGCAGATACAAGATCATGGGGCGGCCGATCATCAGGCTGAAACCGAAGGCCGTCATGCTGGCCAGCACCGCCCGGAAGCTGAGGTAATCGGCCAGCCGCAGGAAGCCCAGGCCGTCGGTCAGATCACGCAGGAGATGGGCCAGCCAGACGATCATGTGCGCAGCGTCTCCTCGATGGCGCGGCCGAGCTCGCGCAGGTTGTTCTTCAAAGGGAAGCCGGGAGAGAACCAGGTGGAAGTCACCAGCACGTTCCGCAGGTCTTCCTTGAGCCGGGCGGGCGGCAGCCGGCGCCGGCGCACTTCCTCCGTCAGGACCTGCAGGGTGTACTCGCGCACCCGCACGTTGGGGTGCTCCAGCAGGGGGATGATACGCGCCCGGCAATCCTGTCGTTCGCCCCGCTGCTGCCAGTAATAGATGGCGCCCAGGGTCTCCTCGAAATTACGACTTTTCAGGTACCCCAAGATGCGTTCCGCCAGTTCCTGCGGCTGGTTGGGCGCGTCCAGGCGCGCCAGGGCCCGCATGGCCTCCACCCGCACCTCCCAGTAGCCGTCGTCCAGCTTGGCCACCAAAGCCGCCTTCACTTCCGGCGACGTGTCGCCGATTTGCCCCAGAGCCGTGGCCAGATTCCGCCGGATGAAGCCGTTCTGGTAGCCTTTCTGTCCCAGCAGGCGGGCCAGCCGGGGAGCCGGGCGCGGATCGTTCTCGATGTGCAGCAGAAGGGGCACCTGGCTGCGATCGCGTAGCAACCCCGCCAGCTTGATCCCCCGGTTCCGCCGGCCCCACGCATCAGAAGCCAGGGCCGCCCCGCAACGGTACTGCAGGTAGCGGCGCACCTCGGGCTCCAGATTCTCGCGCGCGGCGATGCGCAGCAAAGCCTCGTCCGACAGCTCTTCCAGCCGCCCCAGAGCGTCCCGCGGCGCGGGCACCGGAACATCTTCATAAGCCGGCTGCCGCCCCCGCGCCATGCTGCGCGCCAACTGCACGTAACGCTCCACCACGCCCTTGCGGGTCAGGGCGGCCGCGGCGGCGGCCATGCGTTCGCGCTCGGCCTCATCGCCCAGCAAACGGGTAATTTTCGCCAGCAGAACGG
>PDQT01000184.1 GCA_002747875.1 bacterium DOLZORAL124_64_63 | reverse complement strand
CCGGCCACGGGCCGGGGCCGCTCCAGAACCACCTCCACGGCACCCGCTTCCTGCACCGCCCGCGCGTTGGCCACCTGGTGGTCGGCCGGCAAGCCCATCTTGGGGATCAGGATGGTGGGCAGCCCGCAGCGCACCAGTTCGAAGATGGCCCCCGCCCCCGCCCGGGCCACCACCAGAGTAGCCGCCGCGTAGGCCACGCGGATGTCGTGCATGTAATCCCGGGGCCGGTACAGATCCTTCAACAAAGGCGCCAGCTGCGGGTCCTTTTCCAGCTTTCCCACCGCGGCGGCGTGCTCCTCGCCGGCGTCGTAACCGCGCCCGGAAGCCGTGCCGTACCCGTGGATGATCTGGATACCCTGCCGCAACAGGTCCGGCAAGATGGCGTAGAGGGCACGGTTCACGCCGCGCGCGCCCTGGCTGCCGCCAAAGACCAGCAGCACGGGCCGAGCCGCATCCAGCCCGAATTCGCGGCAAGCCACCTCCCGCGAAGGGCGCTGCAGCAGATCCCGGCGTACCGGATACCCCACCAACTGCACCTTCCGGGTGGGCAGATGCTCCACGCTGGCGGGATAGGTCAGGGCCACCAGATCAGCCAGCTTGGCCGCCTGGCGATTCATGAGCCCGGGCTGGGCGTTCTGTTCCTGGATGAGGATGCGTGTCTTGAGCAGGCCCAGGCGCCGCAACCCCCAGGCGGCGAAGACCGCGGGCGCGCTGGCGTAGCCGCCGGTGGCGAAAACCAGATCCGGCCGGAAGCGCAGCAGATGGCCGGCCGCCTGCAAGACGCCAAAGCCCAGCGTCAGCAGGAAACCGGGCAGAAGGCGCGGGCTCAGGCCGGGAAAGCCCGCGGACATGGCGAAGACCAAAGGGATACGCGGGTCGCGCCGGTCGCCCCCCAGGATGCGTTCTTCGGCGCGGCCGCGGATGCCCACGTAAAGCAGCTCGTTGTCCGGATCACGGGCCAGTTCGCGCGCGATGGCCAGAGCCGGATACAGATGCCCCCCTGTACCCCCACCTGTGAACAAGAATTTCATCAACGAGCCTCGGCATTCCTTGCATCGGTTTTGGTCCGTCAAGCGCCCCGATAATAAGTCATCAACGCCAAGTCGAAAGACTAATTCCCACGGAAATACTGCATGGCTTCAGGCATCCACTCGTTCAGCTGGCGCACCCGCGTCTGGTCCGAAGGGTGGGTGCTCATCCACTCGGGCGGCTTAC
>PDQT01000183.1 GCA_002747875.1 bacterium DOLZORAL124_64_63 | reverse complement strand
CCCATGTGATCCGCCTCGCTCTCGTGCTGCCGGCTGAAGGGCAGCATCGCCCCGTACTGGGTGCCGATGGCGAAAGCCTGCATGTACAGGCTCTGCGTCAGCTGGGGCTTGTCCTTGATCGCCTGGCTGAGGGCCACGCCCCCCAGCTGGGCCAGCATGCCGTGGCTCATGCGCTCGGCCCCGTGCTTGGCCACGGCGTGGGCCACCTCGTGCCCCATGACCACGGCCACGCCTGTCTCGTCCCGGCAGATGGGCAGGATGCCCGTGTAGAAGGCCACCTTGCCCCCGGGCATGCACCAGGCGTTGACCTGATCGCTTTCGATGAGATGGAACTCCCACTCGTAGCCGTCCAGCACAGCGGACAGCCCTTTCTGTCGCATGTACTCTTCCACCGCGCGCTGGATGCGGCTCCCCACCCGCTGGATCATCGCGGTGGCCTGCGCATCCTGGCTCAACCGGCTCTGGTCGATGACCTGGTCATACTGCTGGAAACTGAGAGAGTTCATCTGGCTGTCCGGGATCAGGCTCAACTGACGTCGGCCCGTCAGGGGCACGGTGGCGCAGGCGGCCACCAGCAGGGCCATCAAGAGCGCACCCAGCAAAACAACGATCATTCCGCGGCGGGGCATTTTTTCCTCCTGGAAATGGGATAAGACGTGCAATGAAATGCTAACGCCGATACGGGCGGGTTGCAATCCTGGAAGGACCGCCCTAAGCTTCAGGCGATGCTCATACCGTTGCCGGTTTGGTTCTTCGGAGGGTTGGGAGCGGGATATGCGCCGGTTGATTTTGCTTCTGTTGGTCCTTGGCCTGCCCCTTGGTCTGCCCCTTGGCTGTGCCGATGAGCCCCTGACGGATGTCCCCTTTTCCCCCATGACCACCATCCATGTCTCCCCGTGGGGGACCATACTGGGCGACGGCTCCGCCGATCGACCGGTATCCTCCCTGGGGCAGGGCTATCAGCTGGCCATCCGGGCCGGGGCGGACACCGTCCTGGTGGCCTCCGGGGAATACGACGAAGAACGAGTCATCCTTCTCGGGGGCTTCCACCTGATCGGGGGGTGCAACCCGGTCACCTGGGTGCCCGATCCCACCGCTCTGTCCCGCTTCCCCCGTTTGGTTGTTCCGGTCCTGGCCAACGACATCCGGGTCCCCACCACCGTCCGGAACCTGGATTTTTCGTACGACGTGCCACACAGGAAGGACTTGCTGGGCCTTCTGGTCCTGTCCTGCTCCGCGGACCTGCATTTCACCCGCTGCCGTTTCGCCACCGGCGACAGACCCCATCGCCCCCAACAGAATCCGCCCGATCCTCCCCAGGATCTGGTTCTGGCCGCGGCGTCCGGCGGCGAACCGAGTTGTGGGGAGGCCGACCCGGGCGCCGGAGGGGAGCCCAACCTTTTCGGTCATACCGGCCGCGGAGGAGAAGGAGGCTCTCCCGGCGAAGCCGGCCAGGATGGTAGGGGCGGATTCCACGACCTGGACGGCGCCCCCGGAGCAGGCGGCACCCCGGGCCAAGACGGGCAAAACGGGCAGGATGGCCAGGACGGGCAGGACGGGCAGAACGGGCAATTGGCCCACCCCTTGCCCCTGCTGAAGGGCTTCTCCTTGGATTGGCCTGGGGGCCCACTGCCCACCCCGGGCCACTACGGCGGGCACGGCGGAGGAGGCGGCGGCGGCGGCGGCGGCTCCGACACCGGTGGCAACGGCGGGGGGGCCGGCGGCCAGGGTGGCCAGGGTGGACGTTATGGCCACAATGGCGCCAACGGCAATTGTAGCATCGGGGCCCTGATCCACAGCAGCCCGGTGCGTTTCACGGAGTGCCACTTCCAGGCCGGCAACGGCGGCGACGGCGCCAACGGGGTCTCGGGCACGCGCGGGGCCGCGGGGGCTCCCGGCGGCAGTGGTGGCGCCTCGTGTTTGCCGGAGGTTGGCCGCGGCGGCGACGGAGGCCACGGCGGGCATGGCGGCAGCAGCGGCGGTAGCGCCGGCGGCCATGGCGGGCACAGCATCGCCATCTGGATCGTGGGCAAGCCTGAGCCCACCTTCGACGAGCCCTGCACCCGTATCTTCGGACGGGGCGGCTACGGAGGCCACGGCGGCCGGCACGGCAACGGCCTCAGCTTGGCGCCCAATGGTCAGAACGGCATGGCCTGCAAGATCTTGCGCACCTATGGTTTTTCCTCAAAAGACGCTCCGGCCTTCCGATAATCTCAGGAAGACCGAGAAGGCGGATAACCGTCTTCCCTTATCCACGGGACGGGAAAGGACTCCCGCCCAGGGCGCATGACCGGGTTTTCCACACGATACGGGGCAGAAGGATCTGACCGTGGGTATCCGTATCCGCAGCAATCAGGCGGCGCTTAACGCGCACCGTCATCTGGCGCAGGCCACCAACCGCGTTTCCCTCTCCATGGAAAGGCTCAGTAGCGGTTTGCGTATCAACCGCGCCGGCCAGGATCCCGCCGGTCTGGCCATTTCCGAGAATATCAAGAGCGACATCCGAGCCCTGGAAGTGGCCACCCGCAACGCCGCCGACGGCATCGGCGTGGTGCAGACCGCCGACGGCGCCCTGGACGAGATCAGCAACATCCTGATCCGCATGCGGGAATTGACCATCCAGTCCTACAACGGGACCAACACCGCGCGCCAACGCGCCCACCTGGACAAGGAATTCCAGACCCTGACCCAGGAGATCTCCCGCATCGGCGGCAGCACCGAGTTCAACGGCAGGAATCTCCTGGACGGCAGCGCCGGAGTGCTGGCCCTGCAGGTGGGGATCGATGCGGACGCGGACGCGACCATCGAGCTGGATCTGAGGCAGATCTTCACGGCGGCGGGCCTGGGGCTCAGCACCCAGAACATCGCCTCGCTGCCGGGCCCGTCGGCCCAGCCGGTGCTGCCGGCGCTGGAGTCGGCGCTGACCAAAGTGAGCCGGGGCCGCGCGCGGCTGGGCGCCGTCCAGAACCGCCTGGAAAGCGCCATCCGCACCAACATGAATTATCAAGAGAACCTGGCGGCCGCCAACAGCCGCATCCGCGACGTGGACGTGGCCGCGGAAACCAGCGAACTGGCCGGTGCCCAGATCCTGCAGCAGGCGGCCGTCAGCATCCTGAGCCAGGCGCAGCAGATGCCGCGCATGGCCCTCAGCTTGCTGGGAATCTAGCCCTGCTCCGGACCTAGCCCTGCTTCTTGGGAAACACCCCGCTCAAAGCCTGCCGCAAGACGTCCTTCACCTCTTCGTTGAAATCCTTGCCCAGCATCCATTCCAGGTAGCCGCGGCCCCGATCGTCCCGGCACACGTCACGCAGGCTGCTGCCGCTGTACTTGCCGAAGGTGAAGCAGGCCTCGCCCCGGTCATCCCACCTGAACTTGCGGGAGCGGTCCAGGTACAGGCCCTCGTCCGGGTTGCAGAAGGTGTGCAGGGCGTCCAGGGTGTCGGGCACTTCTTCGTAGCGGCCCACCTGGGCGTCCAGAATTTCCACAGTGGCTTCGGTATCGGCCAGGGCGGAGTGCGCTCCCACCAATTCCTTGTCGCAGTAGAAGCGGTAGGCCGCCGTCAGATCCCGGCGTTCCATGCGATGGAAGACACGCATGGCATCCACCTGCTTGGCCTGACGCAGGTCCAGGTCCGATTCGCTGCGGCGCAGCTCGGCCTGCAGCAAAGGCGCGTCGAAATTGATGGAGTTGAAGCCGCCCAGCACCGCGCCCCGCAGGTACTCCTCCACCTCGGCCCGGATTTGGCTGAAGGTGGGCTTGTCGCGCACGTCCTCGTCGCGGATGCCGTGGACCCGGGTGGCCTCCGGCGGGATGGAGCGCTCGGGATTGACCAGGGTTTCGAAGGTGGTGCGGCGGCCATCGGGTTCCACGCGGATGATGGCGATCTGGACGATGCGGTCCTTGTCCGTGTCCACCCCCGTGGTTTCCAGATCGAACACCGCCAGCGGGCGGTCCAGCTTCAGGTTCTGCATGCTTCTCCTCTTGGTTCATCCACCAGATTGGCCCCGGCGGGAGAGCCATGACCTTTGTACGGTTTCCATTGCACGATTCGGCCCGAGATCCTATCATCGGGCCTGTCAGGACGACAACCCTTTCCGGACGCCTTGCCGGGCCCCGGTCACCAATCAAGGAGGATTGGTATCACTGCGCGCTCCCCGTTCCGCATCAGTCTGCTGCTGTTCTTGCTGCTGAGCCTGTGGCCCGCGTGTGGGGGGACGGCCCTCGCCGCCCAGTGGAAAACCCACAAGGTCCAGCGGGGCGAAAGCCTGTACGGGCTGGCCCGCCGGTACGGCACCAGCGTGGAGAACCTGCGCCAGTGGAACGACCTGACGGGCGACCGTATCACCATCGGTCAGGTGCTCAAGGTGGTCCAAGAGGCCTCCGAAGACCCGGTGCACGTGGTGGTACGCGGCGACAACCTGACGAAGATCGCCCAGCGCTACGACACCACAGTAGGCCGCCTGCAACGCATCAACGACCTGTCCAGCGACAAGATCTACATCGGGCAAAAGCTGCGTCTGAGAGACGCGGAACGCAACATCCACATCGTGGAGCGGGGCGACGCCCTGTGGGAGATCGCCCGCGCCTACGGCGTGACGGTGACGGAGCTGAAGCGGCTGAACAACCTGCGCGGCGATCGCATCTACATCGGCCAGGAGCTGCGCCTGGGTTCCCAAGCCGCACGGATGGCGGCGGTGTACAAGGTCAAGCGCGGCGACAACCTGACGGAAATCGCCCGTCTGCACCAGATGAGCCTGAGCGAATTGCGCAAACTGAACAACCTGCGCGGGTCCATCATCCATCCTGGCCAGGAATTGCAGGTACGCCCCATCCTGGGCGATATGTCCCGCAAGAGGGATCCGGGCGGAGAGTTTGCCGGCACACTGGACTGGAACCAGCTGAACATCAAGGTCAGCGGCGTGCGCCGCCTCAGCCCCGGCAACGGACCCTATTACTACGAGAAGCCCTCCGCCACCCGCCAGAAGAACCGCAGCTACCGCGAGGAAAGCAGCATCAACCCCCGCGTCTGCTACCAGCACGCCACCAAGCTGCTGCAGGCCTTCGACAAGAAGCTGGCCGGCCTGCCCCCCCTGAGCCAACGCTTCGCCGGCTGGCACTTCGTGCTGGATCCGGGGCATGGCGGTATCGATCCCGGGGCCATCGTGCGCACCACCGATCCCGAGGGCAAGGCCACCTACATCGTCGAGGACGAGTACGCCTACGACATCGCCCTGCGCGTGTACGCCCTGCTCAAGCTGCACGGCGCCACGGT
>PDQT01000069.1 GCA_002747875.1 bacterium DOLZORAL124_64_63 | reverse complement strand
AGGAGGAAAAAAATGCCGACCATGAGGGAGATCAGGCCGGCGGCTCGCTTCTGGAAAATGCCGGTCATGGGAGGCCAGTCCTTTCGCCGATAAGCAGGTAGCCCTTCGCGAAAACCCGCTGTCGGTGGTTGCGCTCTCGATTCCGCCATCTTTCATGCAATCGGGAAGCCAAGAATCGGTAACGGGGAGGGGCGCATTTCCGGAGGGAAAGACCATGAAGAACCCGCGCCGGGCACGGGCTCTTCACGGCCGCTCGTCTAGTTCTCATCCTCCTGCGTGCAGAAATACTCGATGGTTTTCTGAGCGCAGGTCCGGCAATACCCCAGCTTGTTGAGCATGGTGTCGATCATCCGGTCGTACAGCTTCTGGTTCTCTTCGTTGGTGCGGTTGGCCAGGGCGCCGATCAGGCTGCCCGCTCCGGCGATGTCGCTCTTGAGCCGCACGTCGGTGACGGCCTTGACCAGCTCCAGGTTGTCCATGAAGTCATAGTTCGGATCCAGCCCGATCTTCTGACCGTAGATCTTGCGGATGGAGGTGCGGAAGGTTTCGCGCTGCTCGTCCGTCTTCAACTGCAGGCGCTCTTCGATGCTCTTGATGAAGCGTTCGTCCACCTTCAGGGCCTTCAACTCGCCGGTCTGAGGATCCTTGTACTTCCACATCTTGTCCGGACCCAGGTGCTCCGCGTCGATGCCGATGATCATGTTCACATAGTTCATGACATCCTTGCGGATGGCCTGGGGCTCGTCCATGTAGGCGTTGAACATCTCGGTCATGATGCGCTCGCGATACAGGCCGCGCGCGGTTTTCAGGTCTTCCAGGTACTTGGCGCGGTCGTTGCCGTCGTTCACGTAGTCCAGGATGACGCGCTCGATGGTGCCGAACACGTCGTAGGCGAACATGCAGCAACCCTCGTTGGTCTCGCTGCTTTCGCCCAGCAACTGGATGGCACGGCCCAGGTTCCGCTGGCCCAGGCCCTTCTGCCCGAAGCGGTTGGTGATGTCCGTGTCCTGGCTCAGGGTGTCGATGACCTCGGCCAGGGCCTTGATGCTCTTTTCGCCCGCCACCTCGCCGGCGGCCAGCTTCATGGTCTCGATGGGCGTCAGCTTCTCGCTGTGGGGCAGGCGTGTCAGGATGACGGACACGCTGGCGGCGTAATTCAGGTTGGGATCCTGGTGCAGCTTGTCGCGCGAGAGGGTGGTCTTGGTTTCCGAGCCGATGGCGTAGGCCGTCAGTTCCTCCTGCCGCCGGTAGTTGGTGTTGTGGGAGATGTAGCTGATGCGGCAGCGGTCGATGATGGGCGCCTCTTCCTTCTCGGCCAGGAAGCGGTTGAATTCGCTGTTGTTGCTGGTGGCGATGATCATCGTGTCGATGGGCCACTTGAAGCCGTCCATCTCGATGGTGCGGTTCTGGATGACGCCCAGGTAAACCTGCACCAGGTCCTTCTTGTTCTTGAACATCTCGTCCGAGAAGTGGATGCCGCCGCCGGCCACGCGGGCCAGGGCGCCGCGGCGCAGATCGAAACGATACGGATTGTTGGTGTCGGTGATGTGCAGCAGGCGCTGGATGGACTCTTCGCCCAGCAGGTCCACGGCGCTGCTGGTGATCTTGTCGCGCGCGGGGTACTTGCCGGTGATGGTGCCCAGGCTCTCGGTCAGGGGCACCGGCACGATGTCCACGAACTCCAGCATGTCGCTGATCTTGCCGTCGCAGTGCCGGCGGATGTCGTTCCAGATGAAGCTGGTGCAGGCCCCCAGGGGACGGTGGTTGTGGTAGCAGGCGGCGATCTGTTCGTCGCTCAGGCCGAACTTGCTTGCGAAGTGCTTGCGGCTTTCCGCCTCGCCCTCGTGCAGGTTCATGGCCAGGACCACGGGGTCCTCGTAGGTCTGGCTTTCGATGGTCGTAATCTTGCCGTATGATCCGATTTTATCCAGGTTCTTGAACTTGAACGTGTATTTACGGTTGCGCGGGATGCTCAGGAACTGGCGGTACAGGCGGCTGACGTATTCCACGAAATAGGTCTTGCCGTTGCCGGGCTCGCCCACCAGGACGTAGGCCATCTCGGCGGAAGACCCACCCTCGGCGGCATCCTTGACGAAAGCCACGAAGCTGTTGATTTCGTCGTACATGCCGACAATGTGTTTTTTCCCTTGCCGGAAGATCTTGAAATCGTACGTGGTTTTGCCGTTGACCACCACCTTCTCGATCTCGCTGTCCAGGATCATGCGGCTGATGGCCTGGAAGGCGTTCTCGAAGACCCTTTCGTCGTTTTTTATGGCCAGCATGTGGCTTTGCAGTGAATTCTCTCTTGGAACAGCCATGATCGACTCCCTTGGATCCTGGACGATTTCTGGACGATGGTCGCGCCTGGGGCGTGGATACACCCGTGTCTCCAAATCGCTGTCGCAAGCCGTGTGCCGGAATCGGGGCTGGGCCGAATCCCAGAGGTTGTGCTATTTTTCTGGGGACCCTTCGACCAGAATCCGACCCCGTGGAGCGAGGCCTGCATGACCCCTGAGATCATCATCGTCACCGTGATTCTTTTGGTGGCCCTGGTTCTGTTCATCAGCGAGAAGCTGTCGCTGGATCTGACGGCCCTGGGTATCATGGTGGCCCTCATGGTCACCGGCCTGTTGACGCCGCGCGACGCGGTGGCGGGCTTCGCGAACCCGGCACCTCTGACGGTGGGTGGGCTGTTCATCGTCACGCGGGGGCTGGTGCGCACCGGCGCGCTCACCTTCCTGACCACCCTGCTGACCAACCTGACCAAAGGAAAGCCTAAGCTCATCCTGCTGTACAGCCTGCTGCTGGTGGGGCTGCTGTCGGCCTTCATCAACAACACCCCCGTGGTGGTGATGATGCTGACGGTGATCATCGCCTTGGCCGGGCACTTCTCCCTGTCGCCGGCGCGTTTCCTGATGCCGTTGAGTTTCGCCTCCATCCTGGCGGGCACCACCACGCTGATCGGGACCAGCACCAACATCATCGTCAGCGATCAGGCCGCGGCCGGGGGGATGGAGCCGCTGGGTATGTTCGAGTTGGCCAAGGTGGGGCTGCCGCTGGCGGTGGTGGGCGTGATCCTGCTTTTCCTGCTTTCAGATGGGCTGCTGCCGCGCACGCGCACGCCCATCCTGCGGCAGGATAAAGGCGCCAAACACAAGTACATCGCGGAGTTGACCATTCCGGAGGGCAGCCCGCTCTTGGGACGCGAGGCCATCTCCGCCCTGAAGAAGGCCTACCCCGAAGTGGTGGTGCACGAGGTGGTGCAAGGGGATCGCGTGTGCTTCCCGGAGACCGACTACTGCGAGCTCATCGGCGGCGACGCGATTCTGCTGAGCGCCACGGCGGCGGATCTGGTTTCCATCATTCACAGCGAGGACGCCCAACTGCCGCTGGTGGCCGGACGCAGCATGGCTAACCCGTATGACCCGAATACGGCCATCGTGGAGGCCATCGTGCCGCCGGACAGCCACATGCTGGGTCGGCGGGTCAAGGACACGGTGCTGGGGGCGGCGGATGACGTGGTGGTCATCGGCGCCCAGCGGCGACGCCACCATTTCCATGCCCAGGACATGGGGCGGTTGCGCCTGAAGACCGGTGACATCCTGCTGGTGCAGTGCGGCCCCGGCAGCCTGCAGTGGCTGCGCGATGACAGCGAGCTGATCATTGTCGAGGACAACGTGCCCAGTCCGGCCAACAGCCGTCGGGCGCCCATGGCCTTGGCCATCTTTCTGGCCATGGTGGGGGTGGCGGCGCTGGGAGTTGCCAACATCCTGACGGCGGCGTTGGCGGGGGCTTTCCTCATGGTGATATCCGGCTGTCTGCAGCTGCACGAGGCCTACGAGGCGGTGGATGTGCCGGTGCTGATGCTGATTATCGGGACCATTGCCCTGGGGGCGGCATTGACGGCCAGCGGGGCGGCGGATCTGTACGCCAGCGGGTTCTTGTCGCTTTTCCAGGGATTGGGGCCGCGCGGGGTGCTGGCGGCGCTGATCATTCTGACCAGCCTGCTCTCGCACGTGCTTTCGAACAACTCCACGGCGGTGCTGCTGGTGCCCATCGGACTGGCCGCGGCCACGGCGATGGATGTGGATCCGCGGCCGTTCATCGTGGGCATCTGCTTTGGGGCGTCGGCCTGTTTCGCCTCGCCCATCGGTTACCAGACCAATTTGCTGGTGTATGGTCCCGGCGGGTACCGTTTCATGGATTTCGTGCGGCTGGGCATGGTGCTCAATGTGGTGGTGTGGGTCGGAGCGCCCTTGCTGGTGCCTTTGTTCTGGTCCTTCTGATCCGGCGAGCGGTTTTCCGGGCGCGAATATGGGGCGCGCGAACATGGTGCGCGCGAATATGGGGGCGCGCCTTGACAGCGGGGCCGGCGGATTTTATGAGTACGGAGAGCTTTATCTGTTCGGGGAAGATCCGTGAACCGCAATGCCCTGAAAATTATTCTGACCATGCTGTTGGTCGCCGGTTATCTGTTGCTGGCGGTGGGTTCCGTCTGGCATGTGCCGCACGGGCACGACCATCAGCACGGGCCGCGGCACGGTGCCCAGACCTGCTTCTGGTGCCTGGCGGCGGCCACCTTCATTATCCTGACGGTGCTTTACGGTGTGCCCACCCTGGCCGGCATGGCTGCGGGGTTCGTGGCCGTCGTCCCCATTCTGCCCGTTTCCCGTTTGCTCTTCCTGGGGCGGACTTCCCGCGCTCCTCCCGTTTGTTGAATTTCTGAACTGCCAAGGCAATGGACAGGGGCCGACGCTCGTCTGTCCGCATGGAATTCAGTCTACAAACGGGAGCAATCATGAATCAGAGCAGGATTCGCCTTTCGGGCGATTGGCCGGCTTTTTCGGTTTCGGTTGTGTTGGTTTCGGTTGCGTTGGTTTTGGCCTTGTGGGTTGGGGGTTGCGGTGCCGACGAGGATGTGATCCTGGGCCCCGCCGACCAGGGTGCCGAGGAAGATGTTTTCGCCTGGCTGTGGGCCTTCGATGCCGATGAGGACAGCTTGCGCGTCTATGACGCCAACGACGGCACCTTGCGCGCCACCTTCTTCGCGCAGCCCCATCCCGTGATCCGTGAGCTCATCGGCGGGCCGCCAGGCGAGCCCGGTGTGTACATGGGCTCCGGCGGCACGGCCTTCGCCTTCAGCGCCGGCTTCGTATCCCATGGCGATCATGCCCACATGGAGTTGCCGCGGGACCGGGGCCGCATCGCCACGGGTGGGGGCAACACTCACCTGTCGGCCGATGCCCACGGCCAGACCGTCTGCTTCGCCAACGACGGGGACCAGACCTTCACCCTCGTCGACACCGAGACCCTGGCGCCCACCACCGTGTCGCACGGCAGCCCCCATTCGGCCTGCGTGGTGGAGGACGGGGTGCTGCTGGCCACCCACATGCACGAGAAGTGGGCGCGGCTGATCGACATCCAGGCCGACACGATCCTGGCCGAGGTGGCCATCGACACCCTGGTCCACGGGGAGGCCTTCCACCATGAAACCGGGCGGGTTTTCCTGCCGTGCCTGCATGGCATCGATATTGTCGGCCTGGAAGAGGCGACCTGCCTGGGGACCATCGCCTACCCCGGCGCCGGCCGTGTGAATTTCCTGTTCCAGGGGCACGACTCGGAGCGCGTCCTGGCACCCGTGCGGCTGGGCGAGGGGCACGCCGCCGGTGTGTGGATTCTGGACATGGCCACCCGGGAGCTACAGGACCTGCCCATGGCCGGGGCCGCCCTGGCCTGGAATCGGGGCGGTGGGCGGATCAGCGTGTCGGCCGACGGCTCCACGGCCGTGCTGACGGACCTGGAGCAGGCCCGGGCCTACGTGGTGGATCTGGCCGCGGGAAGCTACCAGAGCCTGAACACCGCCGAGGCGGCCATGCCCTGCGCCACCGACCACGGGGGCCGGCGCATCTGGCTGCTGGACCCGCACGACGGAGCCATCCACTGCCGCCATCACCACGAGGGCCTCTGGGAAGAAGAGGAAGGCTTCACCATTCACGCCGGCAGCGACTGGATCTTCGTCACCAGTCCGGATCCGGCCATGGCTATCATCCGCGACTACTAGGTCGTTCCGAGGAGGCCGCATCATGCGTATCATCAAGACGGCCATGTTCCCGCTTCTGCTGTTGCTGGTGGCGGGCGGGGCCATGGCCCGGAACTCGGGCGGTGGCCTGGGGGCCTGGCAGAACCCGGACATCGGGTTCGTCTACGATCTGAAATGGGACCTGCACAACGCCCAGGCCCATGACCACGGCACTGCGGAGTGGAAGACGCGGGGCTTCGCGCTGGGCACCGCGGAACTGAGCATCGGCGCGGAGGTGGATCCGTACACGCGGATCGATTTCAACGGCATGTTCTTCAGCGAAGGCGCGGAGATTCACGAGCTGTACTTCACGGCCCACAGCCTGCCCTGGGCGCTGAAGGCGCGGGGCGGGCAGTTCCTGGCCAGCTTCGGGCGGTGGAGCCAATTCCACAGCCACAGCCTGCCCTTCGTGAGCGAGCCGCGCATCCTGCGCGAATACCTGGGCGGGCACTTCATGCCCACCGGTCTGGAACTGAGCTGGCTGGCGCCCACGGATCATTATGTGGAGTTCTACGGCGGCGTTTTCAACGGCATCCAGGGCCACACCCATGACACGGATCCGGCGGACGGCCACGGCGCCTACGGACCGGACAACCCGCCGCCCGGTTGCCATTATCACGGCGACCGGCTGCACTGCCCCGACAACGAGGAATTGGAGAACTACTATCGTTCCCTGCTGGAGGACAAGGACGGCCCCGTCTCGCCCGCCGGCAATTTGGGTCCGGCGGATCTGGCCTACCTGGGGCGCGTCCAGACCAGTCTGGAATTGGGCCTGAACTGGAGCGTGGACCTGGGGGCCAGCGTGCTGCACCAGGACACCCATAAGACCAGCCGGCGCTACCCGGGCACGGACTACTCCAAGACGACCGGCGGGGTGGACATGGCGGTTTTCTGGAACCCTGTGGAAGCCAACCTGTACCGTGGCGCGGATTTCGGTGTGGAGTACCTGAGCAACCGTCAGCAGTACGAGGTGCTGGCCGGCGGCAACTACGTCCAGCGCACCCTGGTGCGGGACGGATTCTTCACCTGGGCGCGCTATCGCCTGAACCGGACCTGGGATTTCGGCGCCACGTATGAGGCCTTCGCTCTGGCCGCCGGGGCCGAGAACACCCGCACCCGCCTGGGCGCTTTCCTGACCTGGAACGTGAGCCACTACCAGAAGGTGCGGCTGGAGTACGTGCGTGATGATCGGGGCGATTTCGCCGACTCGGTGGACCAGATCATCCTGCAGTTCGACGGCGTCATCGGATACCACACCCACGGGAGGCAACGATGAAGACCCTCAAGATTCTGACTTTTTTGCTGATGCTCCCGGCCGCCGGCGCGGCGTGGGCCACGGAAGTGAACGTGGTGGCCGCCATCCCCGATCTGGGGGTGATGGCCAAGCGCATCGGCGGTGACCGTATCGAGCTGACGGTGCTGGCCAGCGGCCGCGAAGACCTGCACGGCGTGCCGGCGCGGCCCAGCTTCATCCCCAAGCTGCATAAGGCCGACCTGCTGTTGACCCTGGGCCTGGATGCGGAACACGCCTGGCTGCCCGCCTTGGCGGCCGAGGCCCGCAACGCCCGCATCATGGAAGATCGCGAGGGCTGGATCGAGGTGTTCGAAGGGGTGGAGCTGGAGGACGTGCCTGAGGTCATCAGCCGCGCCGAGGGCGAGCAGCACGCCGAGGGCAACCCGCACATCAACATCGGGCCCCAGAACGGGCGGGTCATGGCCGAGAACATCGCCTACGCGTTGATGGAGTTCGATCCGGCGGGCGAAGATCTGTACCAGGCCAACCTGGACGCCTACCTGGCGGAACTGGAGGCCATGGAGGCGTCTCTGCGGGAGCGCGGCCGGCGGCTACGGGGCCACACGGTCATCAGCTACCATGCGGACATCAGCTACCTGGCGCGATTCTACGGATTCGAGGTCATCGGCACCCTGGAGCCCAAGCCGGGTATCGAGCCCACGGCGCGGCATCTGGCGCGGCTGGCCAAGGAGTCCCGGGAGCGCGGCGTGTGCCTGGTCATCTACAACCAGGCGCAGCCGGCCAAGCTGCCTGAGAAATTCGCCAAGCGGGTGGATGCCCAGGCGGTGATGATCGGCAACATGGTGGGCGCCGTTCCGGGAGTGGAAACCTGGCGGGAATTGCAGGAATACAACCTGAGGGTGTTGCTGGAAGGATTGGACCATTGAGTACTGCGGAACCCAAGCTGCTGTCCGTGCGGGACGGCGTCTGGGGCTATCGTCAGGCGGGCGGTTGGTTGCTGCCCGCCGATCCGGTCAGCTTCGACGTGGACCGTGGGGATATCGTGATGCTGGCGGGAGATAACGGATCCGGCAAGACCACCATCCTGCGCGGCATCCTGGATCTGAATGACCGGCGCGGGGGGCAAGTCATCTGGGGCGTGCCGCGGGAGAAGGTGGGGTATGTGCCCCAGGAAAGCGTGATCGACGGTTCCGTGCCCGCGCGGGCCCTGGACGTGGTGCGCACCGGCCAGCCCTTGGACTGGGGCGCCAGCCGGGAACGGGCGCTGGAGGCCCTGGACCAGGTGGGGCTGCGGGCGCGGGCGGATGTCCTGTTCGGCAGCCTCAGCGGCGGCCAGCGCCAGCGGGTGCTGGTGGCGCGCGCTCTGGTGGGTGGGCCCTGCCTGCTGGTGCTGGATGAACCCACGGTGAACGTGGATGCGGAGACGGCCGACCAGATCGGCAGCCTGCTGGAGAATCTGCGCTCGGGTGGTCTGGGCATGGTCATCACCTCCCATGTGAAGGACTGGGTGCGCACCTCTCGGGTGGTGCGGGTCACGGGACGGTCGTCGAAGGAGGGGAGCCGTGGCTGATTTTTGGATCGTTCTGCAGTTCAGCTGGATTCCTTTCGTGGGGGCGGCCACTTATGCCCTGACGGCGGCGCCGTTGGGGGCGGTGCTTTCCCTGCGGGATGAAATCTTGCTGGGCCTGGCGCTGCCGCCCGTGGGGGCGGCGGCCATCGTGTTCGCGGTGATGGTGGGGGTGGACGCGGAATCCTCTCTGCCCCTTTACGTGGCGGCGGTGGTGGCCATCCTGCTGGTCAGCCTGTTGTTGCCCGGCCCGGGAGCCCAGGGCACCAGCGGGCGCCGGCGGGCCATGCTGCTGGCGGGGGTCTTCTGCGCCGGCGAGGCGGCCACCTTGCTGATGGGCGCGGCCAGCCCGCGCGTCGAGGCCCACGTGCACGACATGCTGCGCGGCGAGGTCCTGGCCATGAGCGTGACGGAGCTGGTGGGTTTCGTGGTGCTGACCGCCGTGACCCTGGCTTTGGCCTTCCGCTTCCGGGGCGTGCTGTTCAGCCTGGCGCTGGATGAGGAAGGTCTGCTGGTGCGCTACGGAGCCCGCGGCCGGCGGGCCTTGCTGGGGTTCCGAGTGGCCGGCGCCCTGATCATCGCCGCAGGTGTGATCTGGGTCGGGCCGCTGCTGACCCTGGGTATGCTGGCCATCCCGCCTTTGCTCTTCGAGGGCCGGGCGCGGGGCCTGGCGGATCTTCTGGTGGGCGTGGCACTGCTGGCGCTGACGGCCACGGTGGCGGGCTTCGCGGCTTCCATCGCCCTGGACTATCCGCCGGTACCGATGGTGGTGGCCGGGCTGCTGACCGTGGGCGGACTCGCGCGGCTCGTGCGGCGATGATTTGCCGCCGGTGAGGCGTGTCGGGGCGTGGGCGCTGCCGTCCAGAAAGCCGCGGGGGGGCACGCCGGCTGTGTGCGACCCGTGACGTGGGGCTGCTGCAACCTGGTCTGGGTTAGCGACCTTTTTCAGTTAGTGCTCTTCATCAGTTAGCGATTTTTGAGTTTTGCGCCCGCCTGGTGGTTTTTTCCCCGGGCGGGTTTTTGCTTGTCGTGGGCCCGTTGGTGGCAGGCGCTGCAGAGGGTCGTGAGGTTTTCTTCGGCGTTGGTCCCGCCTTTGCTGCGCGGGATGATGTGGTGGATTTCCAGGAAGCGGGTGTGGGGGCAGCCCGGCGCTTGGCAGCGGTGCTGATCGCGGGCTAGTACCCGCCGGCGGGTACTGGGCGGGATGGCGGATTTGTTGGGGCCGTCCCCGGTGGCGACGCGGGCGTCGCAGGCCAGTTTTTCGTATTCGGTGGGGGTGAGTTCGGTTTCGCCGCGGCTGGTGGTGATGTGGGATTTCTCGCACTCGGGGCAGTGATGGACGTGGATCTGGGTGTGGGGCTCTTTGGGGTTAGCCGCGCCCCTGGAATCAGCCCGGCCCGCCAACGAGGCCAGGGCTTCCAGCAGCATGATCGCCCGGTTTGAACCGGCCACCGCGCCGCCCTGCTTGCCGAAAGCCTCGACCAGCGCCTCGAAATGGGCCAACTGCTCGCTGGTCAGTTCGAAGATGACCTTGTGGGTGAGGGCCACGGGGAGCGCGTCAGAGGGATGGGGCCCGGCCAATAATTCGCCCTGGGCCGGATTCTGCACCCGCTCCCGTCTGGCCCGCTGCTTGGCCCGTTTCACCGTTTCGCGCAGTTCCTGACGGCTCTTCTTCTTGGCCTCATTCAACCAACGATCCTCATTTTCCTCATCAGCCACCTTCACAATCTCCCGCGCCTTGGTATAGCCGATCTTCCCTTCCTCCATCTCCTTCTTCAACCGAGGCAGCTTTTCCAGCTTCCGCGCCAGATGCAGAAAATCCCCCGTCCGCGTCTTGGAGAACTCCAATTCCATGGCCGCATACTGATAAACAGAGCCATACCCCAGTTCCTTATAAAGCTCCCTTTCCACTATCTCCTTGAACCACAAAACCGCACAGTGCCGCGCCTGATCCATGGCCCGGACGGCCTTTTTCAAACAGGCGCTAACCTCAACAGCAGACTGATCGGGAACAAAAGAATCAATAGCAATAATACTCATGGCAGGCCTCAGCAATCTCTGGCATAAGTGGGCGGTAGGAGTGATAAGTCCAATATACAAAACAAAACCAAAAAGATCCAGTAAAACATTGCCCAAAAACCAATTATTTACAACCCTAAACCCGCAAGCCACCCCCATCCCACCCAAAAACTACCCGCCGGCGGGCACCCCATAAGACAAAAAACCAATCAAAAATACCCGGTTCCAAACACCCGAAAAAACAGCTAGCCCTCCACCCCCCAAAAACCTTTTCACTTCCAACCACTAGGGAACTCGCCGGGCCAGGAAAACCCAACGGGAATGAGACGCGATACCCCTGCCTTTTTCCCGTCCGGATGTTGAATTTTCAATCCCTGGGGTCTAGTATCATGGGCAAGAAAAATCGGCCTATCTGATGGACCCCGGTGGGTCCCAGCATCCTTATTGAGGGAGACACCCCATGCTGAAGAAACGGAATCTGCTGCTGACGGCTTTGCTGCTACTGCTGACGGTCCTGCTGCTGGTCGCTTCTTGCTCCAGCGAGAAAACCACCGAGCAGGCCACAAAAGAGACCACCCGGCAAACCACCACCGACAACACCGCCACCGGCGAGATCACGCGCCTGACCATTGCCCAGTTCAACGCCGACGGTGAAAAATACGAAGGCAAGCTGGTGGAGGTCGAGGGCACCGTGGACCATGTCTGCTCCCACAGTGGCAAGCGCATGTTCATCGTGGGGGAAAATCCCCAGGACCGGGTCAAGATCGAGGCCGGCGACCTGGGCACCTTCGACATGGCCCTGCAGGGAAGCAAGGTGCGGGTCGTGGCCGTGGGCACCGTCATGAAAATCGACAGCGCCTTCTTGGACAACAAAGCCAAAGAGATCAATGCCGAAGAAAGCCACGAGAATCACTCCGAGAACCACTCCGGGGAGCAGCAGGAGCAGCAGGAGCAACAGGAGAAGGGCCACGGCGGCCATGACCACGAGCATGATAACGCCCTGGCCCAGATCATCGAACTGCGCCGCCAACTGGCCGAATCCGGCAAGGGTTATCTGGCGTTCTGCGGCCTGGAGGCCAAGAGCTTCGAGGAAATCCATTAACGTGGCTTTCAAGTGGCGCAAGTGGAACAACATCCTGCATCGGGACCTGGGGTACCTGATCTTCGGCATGACCATCGTCTACGCCTTGTCCGGTATCGCCTTGAACCACATGCGGGATTGGAATCCCAACTACATCATCACCTACGAGGATGTGCGCTGGGAAGGGGGCGTGCCCGCCGGTGATCTGAGCGCGGAGCAGGTGAAGGCCTTCCTGGCCGACAACGGGGTGCGGGAAGAATACAAGAGCCACCTGCGCCCCAGCCTCGACACCCTGAAGGTGTGGGTGCACGGGGGGAGCGCCGTGCTGGACGTGGGCACGGGCGAAGGGCGGCTGGAACGCATCAAGCGCCGGCCCATCTTCTTCGAGGTGAACTTCTTGCACTACAATCCGCGCGCGGCCTGGACCTGGTTCTCGGATATCTTCAGCGGGGCGCTGATCATCGTGGCCATCACGGGGCTGTTCGTGCTGCGCGGCCGTAA
>PDQT01000063.1 GCA_002747875.1 bacterium DOLZORAL124_64_63 | reverse complement strand
GGTGGGCCTGGGCGCTGATCAGGGCATGTACTCCGACAAGGAAGTGATCCGGCTGGGCTTGCCCCTGACCATCGTGGTCTTCGTGATCACCGTCGGTGTGGAAATGGTCTGGTGGCGGGCCACGGGTCTGCTCTAGGCCGGGCGGGAAGGAGAACGCCCATGGCGACGACGGTCAAGAGAATCGTGTTGGGGATCAGCGGTGCCAGCGGAGCGATCCTGGCGGTCACCATGCTCAAGGCCATGCGGGCGCGCCCGGATTGGTCGGTTCACCTGGTGGTCAGCGAGGGCGCCGAACGGACGGTGCGCCACGAGTTGGACCTGGGCCTGGACGAGCTGGCGGAGCTTGCGGATACGGCGCACCCCATCGGCGATATCGGTGCCAGCATCGCCAGCGGGACTTTCAGGACCGAGGGCATGGTCGTCATGCCCTGCAGCATGAAGACGCTGGCGGGGGTGACGCACGGATTCTCGAACAACCTGTTGCTGCGCGCGGCCGACGTCACTCTCAAGGAGCGCCGCAAGCTGGTGCTGGTCACCCGCGAGACACCTCTGAGCGGCATTCATCTGCAGAACATGGCGGCCATGGCCGGGTTCGGGGCGGTGATCCTGCCGCCCATGCTGACCTACTACAACCATCCCCGGAACATGCAGGATCAGAACAACCACATCGTGGGCAAGGTCCTGAGCGAATTCGGGCTGGAGATGCCGGAGTTCCGGCGTTGGGGTAGTCCGGGCCAGCAGGCGCCCTATGAACCACCACCCCGGACAACGAACGAACCCAAGCAACCCACCACCCCAGAAAACCAATCCAGAGGAGCAACCCATGAGCTTCAATGACCTGCGCTCGTTCCTGAGCAAGCTTGAGGAAGAAGGGCAGCTTGTCCACTATTCCGAAGAGATCATGCCGGAACCCGATATCCGCGCCATCGCACGGGGTTCCGCGGACATCGGCCCTACCGGGCCTGCCGTCATCCTGGACAACGTGAAGGGCCACAAGGGCAAGAGGATCGCCGTCAATGTGCACGGTTCCTGGGCCAACCACGCGGTGATGATGGGCATGCCCAAAAGCACGACCCTGAAGGATCAGTTCTACGAGTTGGCCGACCGTTGGGATCGTTACCCCGGCGAGTTGAAGTGGGTGGACAACCCGCCCTGCCAGGAAGAGATCGTCGAGGGTGACGCCATCAACCTGCTCGAGATGATCCCCATGTACAAGGTGAACGAGAACGACGGCGGCTTCTACTTCTCGAAGGCCTCGGTCGTTTCCAAGGATCCCGACCATCCCGACAGCGTGGACAAGGAGAACGTGGGCATCTACCGCCTGCAGGTGCAGGACGGCAACACCCTGGCCATGCAGGGCCTGCCCTTCCACGACATCGCCGTGCATCTGCGCAAGGCCGAGGCCCGCAACGAGCCCCTGCCCGTGGCCATCTGTCTGGGGGTGGACCCCATGCTCAGCTTCATGTCCAGCACCCCGCTGGCCTACGATGAGTCCGAGTACAAGATGGTGGCCGCCGTCAACGGCGCGCCCTACGAGCTGACCAAGACCACCGACGGTTATCTGGACATCCCCGCCGGCTGCGAGTATGTGCTGGAAGGTGAGATCATTCCGCGTGTGCGCGTGCCCGAGGGCCCCTTCGGCGAATTCCCCGGCAGCTATTCCGGCACCCGCCGACAGGTTGTGATCAAGGTCCACAAGGTGACCCACCGCAAGGATCCCATCTTCGAGAACCTGTACCTGGGCCGCCCCTGGACCGAGATCGACACCCTGCTGGGGCTGAACACCTGCATCCCCCTGTACAAGCAGATCCGCGAGACCATGCCCGAGGTGACCGCCGTCAACGCCCTGTACCAGCACGGCCTGACGGTGATCATCGCGGTGAATCCGCGCTTCGGCGGCTACGCCAAGTCCGTGGCCATGCGCTGCGCCAGCACGCCGCACGGCATCTCCTACTGCAAGAACATCATCATGGTGGACGGGGATGTGGATCCCTTCGATCTGAACCAGGTCATGTGGGCCATGTCCACGCGCCTGCGCGGCGACAAGGACGTCATCGTGGTGCCGGCCACGCCCGGCATGCCGCTGGATCCGGGCTCCGAGCCGCCGGGCATGGGTGTCAAGATCATCATCGACGCCACCACGCCGGTGCCTCCCGAGCCCAAGCTGCGGGACACGATGCTGGTCGATAAGATCGAATCCGCCGAGCATTTCCAGAAGGCGATCGCCGCCTTGCACGCCGCCCTGTAGCGCGCGGCCTCGAGAAAGGAGAAAGACATGCAATGTGTTCGCTGCCTCAAAGAAGGCGTCTCCGTGGTCGCCAAGGCCCCGGACGGCAGTGGTGCCTGGGAAATCTACAAGTGCGACCACTGCAACTACGGTTGGCGCTCCACCGAGCCGGAGACCATCACCGTGATCGAGAAGCGGGACCCGCGTTTCCAGATGGACGGCGTGGATGTTGAGACCCTGCTCAACCCGTGCCCTATTCCGCCCCTGGAAAAATAGACCGCAGCCCGCGGCACGGCCGGAGCCCGTCTTCGGCCGTGCCGCCCCGCCATGGATCACCCAACGGGAGGATGATGTCATGTCCCGTCTGATCAAGCTCATCCTGGTGTCGGCTCTGCTCGTTCTGGCCACGGCCCAGGCCCAAGCCCAAGCCCAAGCTCAAACCCAGAACATCCGGCCCTACACCTTCGGCTACCTCCTTTTCCCGGATTCGGACCATGATGCCTACCGCCTGGCCTGGCTGCGTGTGGGCGCCCGCATGCACCCGGGCGTGGATCTGCCCGGTTCCCTGCTGGTGCGCACGGAATTCGACATCTCGAAAAGCTCTTTCGCCGGCGCCCTGAAGTACGGCTACGCCCAGTGGACCAATACCTACGAAGGGACAGGGGACGTATCCCTGATTGCGGGCAAGTTCCTTTCGCCCGTATCCTATGTGTGGCCGGGTCCCCAGCAGACCCGGGTCATCCGCATGACCGCCGCCCAGCGGGTCATGCCCCTGTACGGCACCGGTGTCCAGGTATTCTACCACGGCCCGCTGGACGCGCGTCTGGCCCACGTCAACGCCGAGGCCACCGACGAAACGGTGTTTTCCGGCTGGGCCAACTACAAGGGCCTGCAGCTCTTCTTCGTGCAGGACCTGGCCAAGGGCGCGGCCTTCACGGGCGCGTACCGGTGGTGGTTGAACGGCACCGTCGGCGTCACCCATGATGATGATGCCGATGTCGATGAATTCTGGCTGGAGCATTATCTGGAATACCGAGGCGCGCGCCTCAGCACGGTCCTGGAGATGACGGACTACGAGGACGAAGAAGTCAGCGTGACGCTGGACGTTCCCTATGCCCGTTTCTCTTCCCTGCGGATCGGCTACGCCACCCAGGATGAACTGGTGCACGGCGGCGTCACGTTCAGCTACTGACCCGGCTATCATCCGGGCCGGGTATGGAGGCGGCGATGGGCGGAGACGACCAGGTGGTTCTGGTGAACGCGCGGGACGAGGTGACGGGCACCATGGAGAAGCTCCAGGCGCACCGTGAAGGCGCCTTGCACCGCGCGGTCTCGGTCGTGATCACCAATGCCCGGGGGCAGATGCTGCTGCAGCGGCGGGCATGGGGCAAGTACCATTCGCCCGGGCTGTGGGCCAACGCGGCCTGCACCCACCCCTACCTGGATGAGGACCCCGCCATCGCCGCCCAGCGCCGCCTGTGGCAGGAGATGGGCCTGCGGGCTGAGCTGGAACCCCTCTTCACGTTCACCTACCGCGCGGAACTGGACCGGGGCCTGATCGAGCACGAACTGGATCATGTCTTCCAGGGGGTCACCGACCAAGACCCCCGGCCGGACCCGGCGGAGGTGGCGGCTTTTCGCTGGGTGAGCCCGTCAATACTGCGGGCGGAAATGCGCCGCGACCCGGACTGTTTCGCGCCCTGGTTTCTCATGATCGCGCGGCGGATGGGTGACGGGTGAGGATCGGTAGTTTTCCCCTGAGCGGATTGCGTATGAGAGTGCAAGATTGGCTGGGCGGCGGGCATCATGGGCATGGCGCCGCCCAAGGGCCGGTCAATGGTGGCCTTCGCAGGCGTGGTCGCCGGGCATTTCGTTCAGCGTGCCGGCTTTCAGGGCATCCAGGTTGGCTTGGATAGTGGGCCCGGTCGCCAGAAGTATCTTGGCTCCTGAAGCCAGGATGGCCTGCCTGGCCCGACGGCCCATACCCGCCACGACCACGGCGTCGAATTCCTCCCCTTCCAATCGGCTCAGGGGCGAGCACATGCCATGCTGGCTGTGGTCGTGCTGGTTGGGAATGACTTTCAGGTTGCCGCCGTCTTCGTCCACAAGGGTGAAGAAGGGAGCGGAGCCGAAGTGGCCGTGGAGCGGAGCCGTCAGGCCCGCGTCGGTGCTGGTGGGTACGCAGATTCGCATGCCATTCTCCTTCAGGTTATGGTCATATGTTCAAAATTAATGTCCGTTTCGATCGACGGTCAATTTTTATCCTTTGATTCTTTGCTCAGATTACCGATAAGCCGCCGTCAAATTCTCCCGCATCTTCTTGTCCGCCGGTTTCTTGCCGAACCAGACGGTCCACAACGCCTTCATGAACGCGGGGTTGTCGATCATGCCCAGTTCCTCGTCGTTGAGCACGACCTTCAGGCCCTCGGCGGGGCAGAACCCGAAGATCAGGCGATCGCCCTCCTGGGCGTCGGCGGTGAAGTAGCCCAGGAATTCGTCCATGGCGCCCTGGAAGGCGCTCTTGTCGTCATAGTTCTTGTCGATGACCTCGCTGAAGGCCTTCTTCAGCTTCTCGTTGCTGAATCCGCGTGTCACGTCCATCTGGAGCAGCTTGGGTTCTTCCAGTTCCAGGATGTCCTGGGCCTTGTTCTCCCCCAGAACGGCGCCCTTCTTCACGTAGGAGGCGATGGTGTAGACGTCCACCTTCAGGAAGGTTTTTTCGCGCAGGGCCACGCCGGTGATCACCAGATCCTGGCCGTTGACGGTGATGGCGTCCGGGTATTCGGTCTCGGTTTTGGGTTCCATGAGGGCCAGAGCGGTCAGGGGCAACAGCAGGGCGCACAGGACCAGGGCGCTCATGAAGCGACGGGCGGTGAACATACGGGGGTATCCTTCCGGCAAAAAAAGGGAACGGGGAATCAGCATCTTTTCAGTTTCCCAGGTTAGCATGGCGACCTCCGGCGGTCAAAGGTTGGCTGGACCTCTTCCGGACCAACCTATATTGTACCCCAACTATCCCCAACCCCGCCCGCAGCCGCCCCGGATGCCGACGGAGCGCCGGCGGCAGGCCGAACGGAAATCGCATCTCCGGGAGATGAATGCCCCATGGCCCGAGCAACACATTTGGCCAGAGCGACACACTTGGCCAGAGCGACACACTTGGCCCGAGCGACACACTTGGCCCGAACGACACACTTCCTTTGGGCGGTCGCCCTGCTGCTCATGAGCCTGCTCTTCGGCCCCGCCCAGGCCGAGGAGTACTTCGCCTCCCGCCATGGCCTGGTGCTGGGGCGGGGCATGGGGGCACCCGAATTCGCCGCCCCCGGCCGCCTCCGCCTGGCCGCCGAGGGCGCCTTCTACTTCAAGACCCTGGAGCTGTTCAACCTGGACGGCATCCTGGGCGAGACCTTCACCGGCTACCGCGCCCCCGTCAGCCTGCGCTACCGCCCGCATCCGCACCTGGGTGTGGAACTGGGCGCGCTGCTGGGCCATGATTTCGGTGACGATGACCGCCTCAACGCGGCCGCCCCCATCCTGCGTCTGGTCTACGAACCGACGCCCGATGTGTTCATCATCGGCGGCACGGTGGCGCCCACCCACTGGCAGCACGACGCCCTCCTGGACGACACCCGCAAGCTGCGCGCGGATGTGGAGCAGGGCTTCCAGCTACGCGCCGATCGCCGCACCTGGAAACACGACACCTGGATCAACTGGCGGGTGCGCGAGGGCGACGAACGGGCCGAGGAATTCGAGATCGGGCTGAGCAACCAGTTCCGTCTGTGGCGCGATCTGCTGCGTCTGGACACCCAATTCCTGTGGACCCACGCGGGGGGACAGATGTCCACCAGCGGCCGCGTCGAGCAGAACCTGCTCTACCTGGTCGGCTTTTCCGTGGGCGGCCGGTATCCTCTGGGCGGTACCCTCCTGGAAGAGGTGCGCGCCGGCTACGCCTGGCTCTACAGCCGCGACGAGACCGATCACAGCCCCCTGTTCAAGGGTTTCGGCCGCTCCTACACCGCCCATGCCGATCTGCGCCTGCACCCCGCCTGGCGGGCGCGCCTCTTCGCCGAAGTCTTCGATGGCGACCGTTTCACCGCCACCCTCGGCGATCCCCTCTACAGCCTGGATTCCTACGACCAGCGCGGCATCAATCTGCTTTTCGATGTGGCCGACGACCTGTTGCGCATCGAGGTGGGGTTCGTGAGTCAGGGCACCGCCGACCAGGAGAACCTGAGTTATCAGCTGGCCATGGTTTGGGCCGGATGGTGGACGCCATGAGGCAAAGAGCCATGAGGTAAAGAGGTGGATTTCTCCCGGCCAATCGGCTAGGATGAAAAGGCACCTTGAACATGCCGACAAGATGGATGGCCGGGACGCGTGTCTTCGGGTTCGGGGGAAACCGGAGGCTGCTCGGCATCCAGGCATCAGGAGGGATCACCATGTCCTCTTCGCGAACCAGCCTCACCTTCTTCCTCGTCTTCTTCATCCTGATCTTGAACCACGGCGCCGCCCTGGCGGAAGTGATCCACCCGGGCGAGACCTACGCCGAAAGCGTCACCTGGACCAACATCGATCCCGTGCACGTGGTCACCGGCAACATCACGGTGGGCGGCGACGCCACGCTGACCATCCAGCCCGGTTGCCTCGTCAAATTCGAGTCCGGCGCCACCATCAGCATCTACGGCAACCTGCAAGCCGTGGGGACGAGCGGCTTGGGCATCACCTTCACCAGCCGGGAGGCGGACGGGGCATGGTCCGGGTTGCGCTTCCTCTCGGAGGCCATCGGCACCCTGGAGCATTGCACCATCGAGCGCGCCACCCAGGGTGGCGGGGGCGTCTCCATCGCCGGGGCCGACGTGGGCATCGCTTCCTGTCTCTTCCGAAACAACGACTACGGTATCTATTA
This sequence comes from bacterium DOLZORAL124_64_63, assembly GCA_002747875.1. Classification (GTDB taxonomy): domain Bacteria; phylum Krumholzibacteriota; class Krumholzibacteriia; order LZORAL124-64-63; family LZORAL124-64-63; genus LZORAL124-64-63. The sequence continues at coordinate 3,285 of PDQT01000063.1, read as the reverse complement.
CTCCATCACCGACAACGTGAACCTGTCCGCCGCGAACACGTTCACGGACAACATCTTCGGGGGCGTGTATTTCAGTGTTTGCGCCAACCCGTATGTGGACAACCAAACCATCACCGGAACGACGGGATCTTGGGGCGGGCTCTTCTTCCACGAAACCAGCAATTTCGTGGTGGGCGCGAACAACACCATCACGGGCAACATCTGGGCCGTGGGCATGACCCTGAGCAGCGCGCCGTCGCCTCTGAGTGCCGGGCACATCCCGACTTCCGGCAACACCAACAACGACGGTCTGTGGGTGAGGGGCGGAACCCAGGACAACGACTACACCTGGCCCGATCTGGGCGTCCCCTACATCATAACCTACAATGGCACGGTGGGGCCCGAGGCCACGCTGGACATCGCCGCGGGCGCGTCCCTGTTGTTTGAGGATTTCGTGACCTTGAATATCTACGGGGCCCTGAACGGCAACGGCACGGTCGCGGATCCGGTGCTCTTCTCCCGGCGAAACGAGGCGGGCGGATGGCAGGATCTGGCTTTCCGCGGCGGCTCCACCGGCAGGCTGGAGCACTGCGTCATCGAGCACGCCACGAATGGACTGTATATCCGCGAGGCGGAGGTGGTCGTCGAGAACTGCCTGCTGCGGCACAACCACTACGGCATCTACTACTACCAGACCACCGGCACGCATCTGGAGACGCCCAACACCTTCACGGACAATGTTATGGCCGGGGTGTGCTTCAGCTTCTGCACCGATCCGTACGTCGACAACCAGACCGTCACCGGCGGGACGGACAACTTGGGCGCGCTCTTCTTCAGCCACACCACCGGCTTCAGGGTAGGGTCGGGCAATACGCTCACGGGGAACAGCTGGGCCGTGGGCATGAATCAAAGCAGCGCGCCGTCGCCCCTCAGCGACGTGCCTATCCCCTCTGCCGGCAACACGAACAACGACGGCCTGCGGGTGGCGCAGGGCGGGGTCCTGGATGACGACCGCACCTGGCCCGATGTGGGCGTCCCCTACATCATGACCGCCAACGTCAGTGTGTCGCCCGACGCCACGTTGGACCTGGGGGCGGGTGTGTCCCTGCTGTTCGACGAGTCCATGAAGTTGACGGTTTACGGGACCTTGAACGGGCACGGCACGGCCACGGACCCCATTCTTCTCTCCCGGCGAACGGCGACGACGGAATGGGAGGGCCTGGCCTTCCGCGGTGGTTCCACCGGTCTCTTGCGGCACACCACCGTGGAGCATGCCACGGAATCTAACGGCCGGGGCATCTATCTGGATGGCGCGCAGGTGGATCTGGAAAACTGCCTGCTGACGGGCAATGACACCGGGGCCTACGTTTATGGCGGTACCCTCGGAATGCTGAACACCACGGTGACGGGCAACCAGCAATACGGCCTGTATCTGTTCGGAAACAGCCATCTGGATCTGGGTTCATCCCTGGCGGAATGGAACGACATCCACACCAACGGCGGCGGCGCCCCGGACCGGGATCTGCGCAATGGCGACAACGATGTGGACGCCACCCATGTGTACTGGGGTTCGGTGGATGGGGCGGTCATCGAGACCCTGATCCATCATCGCCCGGATGACGCCAACCGGGGTCTGGTGCACTACGGTCCCTGGCTGAATGCCGCCCACGACACCGAATACGGCGGCGGGGCTTCTCCGGTGCCGGACCCGGACGAAGACGAATTGCCTCAAATCTTTGCCGCCCAGGGCTGCGTCCCCAACCCCTTCAATCCCGCCACGGAAATCCGGTACGACCTGCCGGCGTCCTGCCATGTGCGCCTGGAGGTGCTGGATGTGGCGGGCCGGCGGGTGGCCACTCTGGCGGACGGCGTCCAGACAGCCGGGCACAAGGCCGTGACCTGGCAGCCGCGGGATCTGCCCAGCGGGGTCTATTTCTACCGCCTGGAGGCGGGGGAAAACCGCGCCCGGGGTAAGGTGCTTTTGCTCAAATGAGCGCGCGGACCGCTTCCTGGTCCCCCGATGCTCCAGGAGCTATCATGGGGCCAGGAGGTCTTCATGGATATTCCGCGCAAGAAGGGTGACAAACGCGACGCCCTGGAACTGGCCCAGACGGCCAAGGCCCGCTTCGAGACCACCGAGGCGGCCACCCGGCGACACGGCCTTGACCTGGACAGGGTCAAGGCCCTGGGTGATGGGATGCTGGACCGGGTCCATCGCGGCCCTCAGCAGGAAAACGTGCTGTGGGTGCTGGAAACGGCCATCGCCATGCTCACGGCGGTCATGGCCGTGAACCAGGAACCCCTGCCCGTGGCGCGGCAGGTGGATCCCGCCGTTTACGCCATGAGCGTGCTGCGCGATCTGGCCGTGGACGCGGAGGCGCGGGGCATCCCCTGGCCGGCCCTGGAGGAAGCGGCCGCGGACCTTCTGCGGAACGCTGACGAGACGGGCCACACCAACGGCGAGGCGTACTGGGCCCTGAACCGGGCCACCGCCCAATTGGAGCTGGCCTGGGCTCGGGATCTGGCCGGTCCGCCGGACGCCTCGGGGTGAGATATCTTATCAAAAATGATTACTAATCAAGGGATGCAAACCGGCCATATCCGGGTTATTCTTGCGGTCAGCTAGTCGTCATGAACCCTCAGCCAAAAGGAGGACGCCATGTCCGAAATCCTCGAAACGGTGAAGCTGGGTCATTCCGTGCCCGATTTCACCCTCAAAACCTACGATCCCGTGGCTCACGATTTCCATTCGGTCACCCTGGCGGAGCAGAAGGAAGCCGGCAAGTGGACCATCCTGTTCTTCTACCCGGCCGATTTCACCTTCGTCTGAGCGACCGAATTCGCTGCTCTGGCAGAGCAGCAGGATCGTTTCGAGAAGATGGGTGCCACGCTCATCACCGTCTCCACCGACACCGAATTCACCCACCTGGCCTGGAAGCGTGACGAGAAGGAACTGGCGAACGTCAAGTACCTCATGGGTTCGGACGTGACCGGCAAGGTCTCCCGCCTGTTCGGCGTGTGGGATGAAGGCAGCGGCCTGGCCCTGCGCGGCACGTTCATCATCGCGCCGGACGGCACGCTCTTCAATTCGGAGATCAACTTCTTCAACATGGGCCGCAACATCGACGAGCTCATGCGCAAGTTCAAGGCTAACCTGTACCTGATGAAGAAGGCCGATGAGGGCTGCCCCTCCAAGTGGAAGGAAGAGGGCGACAAGACCCTGCGCCCCGGCCCCGAGATGGTCGGCAAGGTGCACGAGGCTCTGAACGACTAGCCTCCGCCCCGCGGTGCAAAGAGTGGCCGGCC
>PDQT01000009.1 GCA_002747875.1 bacterium DOLZORAL124_64_63 | reverse complement strand
GGTACGGATGCGGTCTTCCACGTCATGGGCGATGTCGTGGGCCGCGCCGATGGCGTGATCCGGGTGCACGGCGATGCGCAAATCCGCCAGATAAAAACGGCCCCGCCGGCGCACGCGCAGATCCCGGATTTCCTGCACACAGGCCACGCCCGCGCCCGCGCTCCGGATACTTTCCAGCAGTTCCGGCTCCGGCATGGTGTCCATCAGCACCATCACGTTTTCCCTCAGCAATCCCCAGCCCATGCGCCCGATGAGCACGGCGATGACGATGGCCCCGACGCTGTCCAGCAGCAACCAGCCCGCCATGGCGCCGCCGATACCCAGGGCGGCCACCAGAGAACTGATGGCGTCGGACCGGTGCATGGCGCCGTTGGCCAGCAGCGCGGGGCTGTGATGCCGCTGCCCCACCCACAAGGTGTAACGCGCCATGATCTCCTTGATCACCACCGAAACCAAGGAAGCGATCAGCGCCGGCAGCTCCGGTTCCGGCAGCCTTCCCCAGGCGATGGCCACGGCGGCCTTGGCCAGGATGACGCCGGCGGTGGCCAGCATGAAGACGGCCACGACGATGGCGCCCAGGGTCTCGAAGCTGTGGTGGCCGTAGGGATGGTTCTCGTCCGGTGGCCGGGAGGCCGCCTTGAGGCTGAGCAGGATGCCCACATCGCTGAGCACATCGGCCAGGCTGTGGTTCCCGTCCGCCACCAGGGCTGTCGAGCCGGCCAGCAAACCCACGATGATCTTGCCGACGGCCAGCCCGGCGTTGCTCACCAGCCCGATCCAGGTGCAGACCATGGGCCGCAGCAAGGGGGAGGTCGCCGCCTCTTGTGCGCGGTGCCGCGGGGTGTCCGAATAAGTCATCTTCGCTCAATCATTTTCACCCGGCAAAGATTCGGGATACATGGCGGCGATCACGTCCTTGTACCTGTGCTCGATGGCGAAGCGCTTGACCTTGAGGGTGGGGGTCAGCTCGCCCTTCTCGATGCTGAATTCCTCGGCCAGCAGGCTGACTTTCTTGATCTGGTTGAAGCCGGGCAGGTTGTTGTTCACCTCGGCCAGCACCTGATCGAAAAGGCCGCGCACCTCGCTGCGGATCAGCATCTCGGCCGGGTCGGCGGGGCTCAGATCCCGGTTCTGGGCCCATGTGTTCAGAGCCTCGAAATCCGGCACCACCAGGGCGGTCAGGAACTGGCGCTTGTCGCCCAGAACCACCACCTGGGAGACATACTTGTTCTTGCGCAGGGCGTTTTCGATGGGCTGCGGCGCGATGTTCTTGCCGCCGGCGGTGACGATGATGTCCTTCTTGCGGTCGGTGATGAACAGGTAACCGTCCTGATCCAGATGGCCGATATCCCCGGTGGAAAGCCAGCCCTCGCTGTCGAGGATTTCTGCGGTGGCCTCGGGATTGCCGTAATAGCCGGGCATGACCTGAGGCCCGCGCACCAGGATCTCCCCATCCTCGGCAATGCGGATGTCGCAGCAGGGCAGGGGCTTGCCCACGCTTCCGAAGCGCATGTGCCCAAGGTAGTTGCAGCTGATGGCGGGACTGGTCTCGGTCAGTCCGTAGCCCTCCAGAATGGGCATGCCCGCCCCGTAGAAGAACTGGTTTATGCGCGTGTTGAGAGGCGCGCCCCCGCTGACCATGAAACGGATATTCCCCCCCAGCTTGGCCCGCAGCTTGCTGAAAACCAGCTTGTCCGCCAAGGCCTTCTGCAGCTTCAGCCAGGGGCCGGGTCGCCGGCCTTCAACTTCCCGCTCAGCGCAGGCCAGGCCCACCCGCTTGGCCCAGAAGAAGATGTTCTTCTTGAGGCCGCCGGCGTCCAGAGCCGTGGCGTTGGTCTTGGCGTAGATCTTCTCGTAAAGGCGGGGCACGCTGATCAGGACGGTGGGCTGAACAGCGACAACATCCACGGGCACCGTGTCCATGCGCTGCGCGAAGGCGATGCCGCCGCCGCCGTTGATGATGGTGTAGTAGCCGGCCATGCGCTCCAGCACGTGGCTTAGCGGCAGAAAACTGAGAGCCTTGTCCGTGGGCATGATGGGGAAAAGCTCCTGGCACTGCTGCACGTTGCTCACGAAGTTCCAGTGGGTCAGGGCCACGCCCTTGGGGTTGCCGGTGGTGCCGCTGGTGTAGATGATGCTGCAGATGCTGTCCTTGTCCACATCTTCACATTCTTCGCTGGGGACGGGCGGGTTCTGCTCCGCCAGATTGCGCCCGATCCGCATCAGCTTCTCGAAGGGCATCACCCCGGGCAGACTGGTTTCCTCGAAGGCGATGATATCCCGCACAAAGGGGAGGCTGTCCCGGATGGAGTGAACCTTGGCGGCCTGCTCCTCGTCGGAGACGAAGATGGCGGCGGGTTGGCTGTCCCGCAGGATATACCCGATGGTGTCTTCCATGAGCGTGGCGTAGATGGGGACCGTGACCAGCCCCCCACAGTGGCAGGCCAGGTCGCACAGCACCCACTCCAACCGGTTTTCCGACAGGATGGCCACCTTGTCGCCCGGTCGCAGCCCCAGGCTGCGCAGCCCCAGGCGCAGGGCGCGTACCCGGGCGTGGGCTTCGGTGCTGGAAACATCCACCCAGGCGCCGGAGGGCTCCCGCTGGGAGAACATGTCGGGGCGAGGCGTCTGGTGGACGGCGGAACGGAAAAGATCGCTCAGGGTCTGGACTGGCATGGAGCACTCCAAAGAAGGGTGGGAAAAAAAGGGGCCACCGGAGGGCCTCAGCACTATCCTTACTTCCGAACTCGGCGTTTGTCAACGAATAGGCCCCGCGAACAGGATCCGTATTGCCGCTTTCGGACCTCACCAATCTGCGCGCCCAGCTGCTGGGCTGGTTCCACCACCGTCGCCGCGATCTGCCCTGGCGCCGTCGGCGCACCCTGTACGGCACCTGGATTGCCGAGATCATGCTGCAGCAAACCACGGTGGCCACGGTCATTCCCTACTATCAGAAATTCCTGCGGGAATTCCCGGATGTTCACGCCTTGGCGGCCGCTCCGGAAGAGAAGGTGCTGGCGCTGTGGACCGGCCTGGGTTATTACCGCCGGGCGCGCCACCTGCACGCCGCCGCCCGCCACATCGTCACCCGGCTGGGCGGCGAACTTCCCGACAACGCGGCAAGCTGGAGGCTTTTGCCCGGCATCGGAGAATACGCGGCCGGGGCCATCGCCAGCCAGGCCCTGGATGAGGCCGTGCCGGCGGTGGACGCCAACGCCCGTCGTGTCCTGCTCCGCTGGACCTGCGCCGACCCCGCCATCGCCCGGCAACGCAAGCCCGCGGATATCGGCCGACTGGCCACAGAGCTTGTTCTCAGGGAGGATCCGGGTACCTGGAACGAGGCGCTCATGGAACTGGGGGCGGTGATTTGCCGGGCGCGACGGCCCCGGTGCGGAGACTGCCCGGTTCTGGACCATTGCGCCGCCGGGTTGGCGGGGCGCGCCGAAGAGATCCCGCCGCCGGTCCGTCGGGCCGCCGTGGAGCCTGTGCTGCTGGCCACCCTGGTTCTGCGGCAGGGGGGGCGGGTCCTGCTGACGGGGGCGGACCATCCTTTGGTCTTGCGTTGGCCGGGAGATCCGCCCCGCGCCCGGCAGGAAACCGGCAGCCTGCACCAGGGTTTGCGCGGCCTGCCCATGACGCCGTGGTACGCGGATCGGCCGGACACGGCCCGGCGTTTGGCCGAAGCCGGCCCCGTGCGTGCCTGGGTGGCCCAATTGCTGGGGCGCCCCCGGTCGGATACGTTGGGGGATGTGGCGGCGGCCGGGACCTTCACCCATGCCATCACCCGTTACCGTCTGCGGGTGCGCGTGTGGGCCGTGGATCTGCCTGCTGACGCGGCGGTGCCCACGCCGGCAGGGGCCGTCTGGACAGCGACTCCGCGGGATCACCCCTTATCCCATCTGGTCACCAAGAGCCTGTCTCTCAAGATCTTGAAAAATTGACATCAAGGAGCGGAACCACCAGATTGAAAAACGTCCCGTTTCCCTTTTTTCCCTGCGAGGCTAAGCATGCTGCAAATCACTCGCCAAACGGAATATGCCATCCGCGGTCTGCAGGAACTGGCCAGACGCCAAGAGGACTCTCCCGTGCAGTTGAAGATCATCGCGGGAGCCTGCGAGGTTTCGGAAGCTTTCTTGGCCAAGATTTTCCAGATGCTGGCCCAGGGGGGAGTGGTCAAGAGCCATCGGGGCGTCAAGGGAGGCTTCAGCCTGGGGCGTGACGCTGCGGAAATTTCCCTGCGGGAGGTCGTGGAGATATGTGAGGGCGGCATCGTCCTGAATCACTGCCTGCGCCATGTGGACCCCTGCAAGGATGTGGAGACCTGCGCCGTGGCCAAGGTTTGGCAGGAGGCCCAGGATGCCCTGACGGGGGCCCTGGAGCGCACCTCCTTGGCCGATGTGATCTGATCGCGGATCGGATGAGTATTCGGAAGCTCCGCCCTACCTCAGGGGGGAGCTTTTTCGTGCCGTGCCCGGCAGGGCGGCTCAGGAACCGTTCCGCCGCCGCCGGCGCAACTGTCCGCAGGCCGCCGCGATATCCCGCCCGCCACTGGCCCGGATGAAGGCGGGCACGCCAGCGTCGGTCAGAATCTTCTGGAAAGCCAGCACGCCCTGGTCACTGGCCGGCTCCAGCCGACCATCGTCCAGGGGATTCAGAGGGATCAAGTTCACCTTGAAGGGCCCCCGTCGGGCCAGGGCCACCAGTTCCCGGGCCTGTTCCGGTCGGTCGGTTTTGTCGGCGATCAGGACCCAGGCCAGGGTGGCCCGCCGCCCGTTGCGGCGGGCGTACTGCGCGGCCAGGTCCACGGCTCCGGTCACGGGGGTGCGGCCGGGCACGGGCATGATCCGGCGCCGGTCGGTGTCGTTGCTGCCTCCCAGGCTCAGCGTCAGACCCACCCCGGGATGATCCTGGAGCAGGGCGCGCAGCCCCTCGGCGGGCCCGCTGGTGCTGATCTGGATGCGGCGGCGGGACATGGCCAGCCCCGCGTCGTCCATCAGAATTTTCAGAGCCTGGTGGACGTTGGTCCAGTTGTCCAGGGGCTCGCCCATGCCCATGAAGACCACGTTGAACAGGCGGCCGCCCAGGTGGGGATAGGGCTCCGCGCGCAGATCCCGATTCAGACGCAACACCTGTTCCACGATTTCCCCGGCCGTCAACTGGCGCTTCAGGCCGCCCCGCGCGGTGGCGCAGAAACCGCAGGCCATGGCACAGCCCACCTGGCTGCTGATACAGAAGGTGGGGTGGTCTTTCATGGGGATGATGACGCTCTCCACCGTTTCCGCATCCCGCAGCCGGAACAGGAACTTGCGGGTCCCGTCCCGGGAAACCTGCCGGACATCCGGCCGCAATCCCGTCAGGTCGAAATCCTCGGCCAGCTTGTGGCGCAGGGCGGCGGGCAGGTTGCTCATCTCGGCCCAGTCCAGTGCCTCGTGGCGGTATAGCCAGTCGATCAACTGTTTGGCGCGGAAGGGCTTTTCCCCATTCAGCAATGCCGTGCCGCGAATTTCGGCGGGAACCAGGGAACGCAGAAGGGGTTTCATGATCATCCCTATCGGAGTGGGGTGGATGTCGCCGAAAAAGGACGGGCCTTGACAATTTGCCCACGGGCAATGGACACTTCCCGGGAACCATTATGCCTCGGTAACAATACGTTTTCGTAACCCTGCGGCTCTGACTCAATAAACCCGATCGCCCCGGCGCGCAAGGAAAGACCCGTGAAAACCGTACTCATTGTTGACGATGAACTCGCCATCCGCGAG
>PDQT01000222.1 GCA_002747875.1 bacterium DOLZORAL124_64_63 | reverse complement strand
CTGAAGAGCGGTCGGCACAAGCTGCTGACCGATGTGCCGGGCAAGCTGGGCGATGTGCGCGTCAGTCCGGATGGCCGCCGGGTGGCCTGGACGGGAGCGGCCGGCCGCAGCGACCATGCCGTCTCCACCCTCTGGGTCACCGACCTGAAGGACGGCGCCACCCGCAACCTGACGGCCGCGGACTACCCCGGTCATGTGCGCCACGTGGCCTGGCTGGACAGGAAAACGGTCCTGGTGCAGGCGGACGAAGGCGTCCACACCGTCCTGGCCGGCGTGCGTGTGGACCAAGCCGCCGGCAACCGCCAGGTGCTGCTGGATGGGGCCCTCGAAGGGCTGGTCTTCGGCCTGCCCGCCCTGCGCCCCGGGCAGCGGAACATGGTGTTCATCGGCCAGACGCCCACCCAGCCGGCGGAGCTGTACGGTTGGCGCGGCAAGGACGCGCTCCGCCGCCTGACCCACCACAACGCCTTCCTGGCCGACGTGGACCTGGGGCGGCAGGAAGTGGTGACCTGGGAGGCCCGCGACGGGCGGATGATCGAGGGGATTCTGCTGTATCCGGTGGGCTACGCGGGCGGCGCTTTCCCGTTGATCGTGGATGTGCACGGCGGCCCGGAGGCCCACCATCGCAACGGCTGGCTCAGCCGCTATGTCTCGCCCGGCCAGGTCTTCTGCGGCGAGGGCTTCGGCGTGCTCTTCCCCAACTACCGGGGCAGCACCGGACGCGGCCTGGAGTTCGCCGCCAGCGCCTTTGCCGATCCGGCGGGCGCGGAGTTCGACGACATCATCGACGGCATCGACCACCTCATCGCCGCCGGCAAGGTGGATGCCGACCGCGTGGGGGTCATGGGCGGCAGCTACGGGGGCTACGCCACCAACTGGCTGACCACCCGGTACAGCGATCGCTTCGCCGCCGGGGTCAGTTTCGTGGGCGTCAGCAACCTGATCAGCAAGCGCTTCCTGACGAATATCCCCTACGAGGACCAGTACGTGCACATGGGCGAACCGGTGCGCGGCATGTGGGATCTGATGCTGGAGCGCAGCCCTGTTTACCACGCCGACCAGTGCCGCACCCCGCTGCTCATCCTGCACGGCGACAGTGACCCGCGGGTGCACCCCAGCCAGAGCCAGGAGATGTACCGCGCCCTGAAGATGGCCGGTCATCCCGCCGTGCGTCTGGTCTGGTACCCGGGCGAGGGGCACGGCAACCGCCGGCGTTTCGGCCGGGCGGATTTCGTCCACCGGAACCTGGCGTGGTTCCGCTACTACCTGCTGGAGGGGCATCCCTGGGACGGGCCCATGCCGCCGCTGGATATCAGCGAGGAACTGGGGTTGCCCCAGAAGGATTGAACAGGGCATTGAACCGGGGATCGAGCCGGGGATCAAGCTGAACAGAGAGGAGGGTACCCGCCGGCGGGTACTCTCTTTTATCCCGTCAGCCCGGCGGGCAGGGTCCGCACGAAATCCCTGATCTCGTCACGCACCCGCCGGTAGTGCGTCAGCTTGGCCTCTTCGTCGGTCTCGGCGCGCGCCAGGGCCGGCGGGTCGTCGAAGGGGCGCGGCACGATCACCGCGTTGCCGGGGAAGACCGGGCAGCTCTCGCGCGCGTGGTCGCAGACGGCCACCACGTAATCGAACCCCACCGCCGGCAGATCATCGACCAGCTTGGAGCGGTGCCCGGAAAGATCCACGCCCGCTTCGCCCATGACGCGCACGGCGTGGGGATTCATGCCGTGGGTCTGGATGCCGGCGGAATAGGCGTCGATCACATGGCCCTTCAGGTGCCGGGCCCAGCCTTCGGCCATCTGGCTGCGGCAGGAATTGCCCGTGCACAGGAACAGCACCTTCAGCTTGCCGCTCACACCAGGTACCCCCTGAGTTCCTCGGGCGAAGGCACCTTGCCCACGCACATCACCTTGCCATCCCGCACCAGAGCCGGGGTCACCATCACGCCGTGGGCGATGATCTCATCGATCTCGCCCACCTTGCGCAGGGTGTAGTCCAGGCCCATCTCGTCGGCCGTCTGGCGGGTCATCTGTTCCAGCCGGGTGCATTTGTCGCAGCCGGTACCCAGGATCAACAGTTCCATCAAGGCTCCTTCTTCAATGATCAGGGCCGCCTCAGGCGACCAAGTTGCCGTAAATCAAGCCGGCGATGGTGGACATGCCCACCACCAGCAGCAGGAAAACCGCCGTTTTCTTGTTGCCCATGATGCCGCGCAGCACCAGGATGCTGGGCAGCGAAAGGGCCGGCCCGGCCAGCAGCAGCGCCAGCGCCGGACCCTGGCCCATGCCCGCGCCCAGCAGGCCCTGCAGGATGGGCACCTCCGTCAACGTCGCGAAATACATGAAGGCGCCGGCGATGGAGGCAAAGAAATTGGCCCCCAAGCCATTGCCGCCCACCATGCGGGCCACCCAGGCGGACGGGATCAATCCCTCGTGCTCGGGACGGCCCAACATCAGCCCGGCCACCAGCACACCGGCCAGCAGCAGGGGCATGATCAGCTTGGCAAAGCCCCAGCTGGCATCCAGCCATGCGCGCAACTCGCCGCCGCTGCGCACCAGCGCCACCGCCGTCCCCAGGGTCAGCAGGGAAAACGTGACCGTGGCGCCCAGGGTGAAGGCCAGGACCAAACCGGCGGCCAGCAACAACAGCAGCCAGGACGGACGCAGCCCATACCAGCGCACCAGAATCCCGCCCAAGGCCAGGGCCGCCGCCCCTGTCAGCCACCACTTCATGCCGAAGACCGCGGCCCAGAACCCGGCCACATGCTCGGGTTTACCCCAGGTGGCGAAAACCAGCAACGCGATCATCGCCGCGAAATAGACCGCCGTCTGCCAAAGGGGCCGGCTTTGGGATTCGGCCGGCATCTGGGCCTGGATGGCCGCCCGCTCTTCTTCCTCGCGCCGGAAAAAGACATGCATCAACAGGCCGATAACGATGCTGAACAGCACCGCGCTCACCGCCCGCGCCACACCCAGCTGCACGCCCAGAATGCGTGACGTCAGGATGATGGCCAGCACGTTGATGGCCGGCCCCGCGTACAGGAAGGCCGTGGCCGGTCCCAGGCCCGCGCCCATGCGATAGATGCCGGCGAACAGGGGGAGCACCGTGCACGAACACACCGCCAGGATCCCGCCCGAAACGGACGCCACCGAATAGGCCGTGACCTTGCGCGCCCCGGCGCCCAGATACTTCATCACCGACGCCTGGCTCACGAAGATGCTGATGGCCCCGGCGATGAAGAACGCCGGCACCAGGCACAGCAGCACGTGCTCGCGCGCGTACCAGCGCACCAGTTGCAGGGCCTCGGTCACGGCCGCGTCGAAGCGCGCCTGGCCCACAGGCAAATAGTAGACGCCCAGGAACACGGCCAGCATCCCCAGAAAGGGTTTCCATTCCATCCGCCAATTCATGGCGCATCCTCCACACGATTCCGGGCTGCGAATTTAGCGGGCGCGGTACAGGATCACTTCCAGCAGATCGTCTTCCTGGGGGGACGGCTTCGCCTTGTCCTCGCCCTCCTGCTGGTACCAACCGGTGTTGGCGTTCATCATCGCGGCCTCGATATTTCTGACAACGGCCACCTTGTCGTCCCCTAACCAGAAAACCTGGTCCTTGTCCCGCCGCACGGGAACGGCATAAGCCCGGCTTTCCAACAGGTGCCCCTCGGCATCCAGGACATCGATAAACCCCGTACGGTCCTTACGCCAGGTTTTCTCGTAACGGTTGGTGATGACCCACAGATGGTCCTCCACCCAGAAAAGGTTCTTCACAACCGCGTCGAAGTCGGACATCCGGTACGAAATGGGGGGCAGTTCCTTTTCCGAGAGGAAGCTGTAGTTGGATTTGGCTTCCTGCTTTTCTTCAGGCGTGCGTTTCCGCAGAGGCCAAGGGCGCGTAATGGCGCGCAGAAGATTCCCCTGTGAATCATGAACCTCCAAGTAATATGCGGAGCGACGCGGGGCCGTGTAGACTTGGCCCCCCGGGCCCAAAGTCCAGTTGCCCAGAGGCCAGAAATCTTTCTCTTCATCCACCAGGATGGGCTTGGAGAAATCATAACCGGAGGGCTGAATCCCGAATTCGTGGATCTCTTGTCCCTGGGCATCGAAGGCGGACAGGAAGCGCCAGGATTTACGGCCTTCGGGCTCGTAGCGGTTGAAGGTTCCGGAGGCGACTAGGTACCCGTCCCGGGCCAGGAATTGGTACGCTGTCAGATGGCCCAGATTCCGCTCCTGGTCCATGGGCTGCAGATGGATGTCATCCTGGGGAATACCTTCCGCATCGACCTTGACGATCCGCTGCGGGTTGCCGCTCAGGCAGCCCACTTCCGTGCCTTGGAAGGAATTGCAATAAAAGCAGCTCCGGATTTCTCCGGGCCCCTGGCCCTGCCGCAGGGCGGACTTCAGGTAGTTCCCCTGCGCATCGAACTGGAACACCTCTTCCTGCTGCAGGTCGAAGAGATAGATATGGCCCGCCTGGTCGGTAAAGACCTCGGTGATGACCCCCAGCACGAATTCTTCATCCGGTTCCCCGCCCACACGCCAGGCCTCTTGCATCTCGATGGTGCGGACAAGAGGGGCCTCGGCCGGATTCACGATCTCTGGAACCCCTGCCTCGGCCGACCCTGCCTCAACCGACCCCGCTACGACCAATCCCGCCACGACCAATCCGACCAGACAGCAAAACGCCATGCCTCTACAAAAACAGGAAATCATTGGCCCATCCCCTCTCCCGCCAGAGCGCCGGTGGTCCAGCAGCTCTGGAAGTTGAATCCCCCGGTGACGCCATCAATATCCAGCACTTCTCCCGCGAAGAACAGCCCGGGCACCCGCTTGCTCTGCATGGTCCGGAAATCCACTTCCGCCAGCTTCACGCCGCCGCAGGTCACGAATTCTTCCTTGTTCAGGCTCTTGCCTTCCACCTCCAATTCCGTGTTCTTCAGCTTTTCCAGCAGCCGCTGCCGGTTCTTCTTCCCCAGCTCCGCCCAGCGTTTCGCGCGGGGGATGCCCAGCGCGGCCAGCAACGCTTCCCATAACCGGCGCGGCACGCCGATCTCCGGCCGCTGCGCCACCTGCTTGCGCCCATGCTCTTCCGCCCGGACCGTCAGCAGCCCGTCCAATTGATCGCGCTCCAGCGCCGGGCACCAATCCACCCGCAACGGGAAACGGTAATCCACCGCCGCCAGCTCCCGCGCGCCCCAGGCGGACAGCCGCAGAATGGCCGGCCCGCTCAGCCCCCAGTGGGTGATCAGAACGGGGCCCGTCTCCTGCCTCTTCTTGCTCAGCTTGACGGTGGCCTCGGTGGCCAGCCCGGGCAGCCCGGCCAGCAGCGGGTCGGCAATCTTGAATGTGAAGAGCGACGGAACCGGCGTCTGCACCGTATGCCCCAGCCCGGCGGCCAGGGCGAAGCCGTCCGTCCCGCCACCTGTGGCGCCCCCCGTGGCGATCAGCACCTTGGCGGCCTGCAGCGCGGTCCCGTCAGCCAGAAGCGCGCGGAATCCTGCACCCTCCCGTTCCAGAGCGGTCACCCCGCAACGGGTGCGCACGGTCACCCCGGCGGCGCGGGCGGCCTCCTGCAGGGTGTGGACGATGGTCAGGGCATCATCGCTCACGGGGAAAAGGCGCCCATCGTCCTCGGTTTTCAGAGTCACACCCCGCGCGGCGAACCAGGCCACGGTTTCGGCGGGTCCGAAGCGGGTCAAAGGACCGATCAGTTCCCGCCCACCCCGCGGGTAGAACCGGGCCAGTTGGCGTGGGGGCAGGGCCCGATGGGTCACGTTGCAACGCCCGCCGCCGCTGATCTTGACCTTGCGCAGAACCTGGCCGTGCTTCTCCAGCAGAACCACAGGCCGACCGCCGGGGCCTGCTCCTGCGGCGATGGCCGCGAAATAGCCGGCGGGCCCACCGCCGATGACCAGGTTCATGGACAACCTTTCCGCTGTTGAAAACCCTTTTGGCCATAACCCCTGTGGCATAGGGGAACCAAAGGTTTTATCATAGCTCGTGGCGACTGGATCCGCCCGTTCGGGTCTTTGACCGTATTTTCCCCCCCCGCGGGATTCTTGTCTACGCCGGGGTTTGATTCACCTCCTGTCTGGCGCCGACGCCCCGGAGTGGACATGAACCATCCACTGCTGCATCCCGTGCACAAGTTCTATATCCCGGTCATGGGAACGGGCTTCACCATCGACACGCCCCTGAAGGTGGCCCGCTACGGTATCAGTTCGACCATCAGCCTGGTGGACGACGTGCTCATCGAGCAGATGCGCCGCCGTATCAGCCAGGAAATGGGCCTGCCTTTCGAGGAGATCGGTGACCGAGACGAGGACAGCCGTGCCCGCCGCATCACCTCTTACCTGAACCTGCTGGACGATCTGGTCCAGGCCCAGATGCGGGTCATGAAGGCCGGGCTCTTCGAGCAGGGCAGCGAGCTGACCCGATATTTCGAGATGCTGCCGGACTCACCCCTGCGCGCCCTTTACAAGAAGATGCAGGAGACGCTGGACCCCGTGGAGCGTGCCCATCTACAGGACAGCCTGCGGGACAAGATCCGCCCTGGCGGTATCGACGTGAACATCATGACCAAGCTGGACCGCACCAGGCTGGAGAAGGGCCGGGACATGGGCCCCAAGTTCTCCGACGCCATGAGCGCCCTGCGCGGTTACGCCCTGAGTCGGGTGCGCAGCTCCCTCATCCTGTCGGCGGGCATGAACCGCAAGCTCTTCGCCTACCTCACGGAGTTCTCCGATTTCTTTCCCGACGAAGCCGGTGACATCCCCAAGCGCCTTATCCTGAAGGTGAGCGACTACCGCTCCGCCATGGTGCAGGGTAAGTTGCTGGCGCGCCAGGGTCTGTGGGTCAGTGAGTACCGCATCGAATCCGGCCTGAACTGCGGCGGCCACGCCTTCGGCGGCAAGGGCGCGTTGCTGGGGCCCGTGCTGGAGGACTTCCTGCGCGAGCGCGACAAGCTGGTCGACCAGCTGCGGGATATCTGGGTGCGGGGGCTGAAGAAAATGAGCCGCCCGGTGCCGTCCGAATCCATGCTCTTCCGCGTCACCGTCCAGGGGGGCATCGGCACCGCCGAGGAGAACGAGCTGCTGGAGAAGCAATACCATGTGGACGGTACCGGCTGGGGCAGCCCCTTCCTGCTGGCGCCGGATGTGGTGAATATTGACCAGGTCCACCTGGAGCGCCTCCAGCAGGCCGGGGAAGAGGATGTGTACCTGAGCGGCTCTTCACCCCTAGGGGTGCCCTTCTGGTGCCTGAAGACCAGCGCCAGCGAGGAACTGCGCCGCAACCTGATTGGCAAGGGCAAGCCGGGCAGCGCTTGCCCCAAGGGCTTCCTGGTTTCCAACACGGAATTCACGAAGGTGCCCATCTGCACCGCCAGCCGCGCTTACCAGCGCCGCAAGCTGAGTCAGCTGGAGAGCTTGGAACTGACAGACGAGCAACGCAGCTTGGCGCGGCAACAGGTCCTGGACAAGGCCTGCATCTGCCACGATCTGGCGGGCAGCGCGACCGTGCCCCACGGCATCGACCCCAAGGCGACCACGGCCGTTTGTTGCGGACCCAACACCGTTTATTTTTCGCGGGTGACGCGCCTGCGCGAGATGGTGGACCACATCTATGGGCGCACCCGGTTGCCCTTCAAGCTGGAGCGGCCGCATATGTTCCTCAAGGAGCTTTCGCTGCATGTGGAACGCCTGAAGGAAGAGATGGAGCGCCGCCGTCAGGGCCTGGTCGACGCGGCGCCCAAGTCCGTGGACGAAGTGCGCGCGAACCTTTCCCGCGGCATCAGCCTGTACCGGGAGCTGGCGGACAAGTTCGTCAGCAACCAGAAGGAAGAATTCCAGAGCCGCCTGGAGAAGCTGCGGCAGGAGTTGGAGCAGCTGCGGCCTTGATGGGGATGAGTGGTCGGTCAAGCGGTCGGTCAAATTCCTTTAGCGACAAGTCCTCAACTGACAAGTCCCCCAACCTTGGAGATGTGGTCCATGAGCCGATCCCTGTCCGTTGCCTTGTTGATTTCCCCGTTCCTCTGCCTGCTGCCCCTGGCCGGTTGTTCCGGCGGCGGCGACACCATCACCTCCCCCGACGGCGTGCCCATCGCCTTCGACAAGGTGGGCGATGGCGACATCACCTTGGTTCTGGTCCACGGCTGGTGCTGCGACCGTGGCTACTGGCAGAAGCAGGTGGCGGGGCTGAGCGACCGATTCACCATCGTCACCCTGGATCTGGCGGGGCACGGGCAGTCCGGCCTGCAGCGCGACGACTACACCATGGAGGCCTTTGGCCGGGATGTGGCCGCTGTGGTCAATGGTCTGGATCTACAGAACGTATATCTGGTGGGCCACAGCATGGGCGGACCGGTGATCGTGGAGGCGGCACCCTTGCTGGAGGGGCGTCTGCTGGGACTGATCGGCATCGACACCTTGCAGGAACCGCGCTTCGTGCTCGAGGCAAGCCAGATCGATGCTTTCCTGCAACCTATGCGGGAAAATTTCCCTGCGGCGGTGGACGGCTTCGCGCGCGGCATGTTCCCCGCCGATGCGGACACCGCCCTGGTCGACAAGGTGGCCAGGGATATGGCCTCGGCACCGCCGGAGGTGGCTCTGTCGGCCATGCGCCACATGCTGATCAATGATCTGTCCGCCACCCTGAGGCAGCTGGACCTGCCCATTTTCTGCCTGGACGCCAACATGCGGCCCATCGACTTCGAGGCCTGGAAAATGTATCCAGGCGGCTACACCGCCGTGGTGATGGAGGGCGTGGGACATTTCCTTTTCATGGAAGATGCCGAGGGCTTCAACGCCAAACTGGTGGAGCTGGTGGATCGTATGCAAAAATATTCCGCCAAGGAGGGGGGCTGAGCCCGCCCCCTTGGCGGCCGGCGATTGGAGGGGTGAGGCCGTCTGGCCCCAGGTGCATTGGAACTATTCGGACCAGACGGCCAGCTCGTTGCCTCCGGGCTCGACGAAGTGGAAGCGCTTGCCGCCAGGGAACTCGAAAAGGTCCACGGTGATCTGACCCTTGGCCGCCTTCACTTTCTTCATGGCTGCTTTCAGATCCTTGGTGTAAATCACCACCAGAGGACGACCGCAGGCAGGAATGTCCATCTGAACGAACCCTCCGCGGATGTCCCCCTCGCGGAAACTGGCATACTCCGCGCCATAGTCGGTGAACGTCCAGCCGAAGGCGGTGGTGAAGAATGTCTTGGTGGCTTCCAGGTTGCGTGTGGTGAACTCGATGTAGTCGATGCCGTTGGGCGTGCTCATGGTCTTCCTGCTTTCTTCGCTGGGCCGGGTCGTCGGCCTGACAAGTGATTCTTACCCTATGGTATCGGTTTTGTGGG
The DNA here is from genome assembly GCA_002747875.1 of bacterium DOLZORAL124_64_63. Classification (GTDB taxonomy): domain Bacteria; phylum Krumholzibacteriota; class Krumholzibacteriia; order LZORAL124-64-63; family LZORAL124-64-63; genus LZORAL124-64-63. The sequence goes on along the minus strand of PDQT01000222.1, from coordinate 1,580 downwards.
AAAATGTCTCCCTGGGTTTTTCCACTGGTTTTTTCACCGGACCATGGGAATCAGAATCGCCCGATTCCCAGCTTCCTGATGGTGTCCAACAGCGCGTCGTGCACATGACCGTTGCTGACGATGACTCCCAGGTTCTTTTCCAGCCTGTATCCCTGGGTGAAATCCAGGTCGCGGCCGTGGATGTCCGTCACGCGCCCACCGGCTTCCGTCACCACCAGCACTCCACCGGCGTGGTCCCAGATCTTCTCACGATACCGGTCGTCCCGAGGTAGCCGCAGATAGGCCTCCGCTTCGCCGCGGGCCACCACCGCGTACTTGGCCTGGCTGTCCAGGCGTGCCGGATCCACGGCAATTCCCAGGTCCTCGGCGATGCGCGCCGAATCCCCGTGGGCGGTGTGCCCGGACTCGTAAGACTCGCAGGTGCGGATCAGGGAGCTGTCCACGCGGTCGCTGACCCGCACGCTGACCGGTTGGCCGTCGCCCGCCAAGGGCAGCCGCCACGTGCCCTGCCCGCCGATGGCCACGAAGATGACGCCGTCGCCGGGATCTCCATCCAGGTCCGGGCCCAGGTTGGGGCAACCCAGCACCGCCGCTTCGATGCGCCCTTCCAGGATCAGCGCCAGGCTGATGGCGTACTGCATCTTGCGCAGGAAGCCCTTGGTTCCGTCGATGGGGTCCAGGGTCCAGAAGCGTGGCGAGTACTCCTTGCTGCCGCCCCGATCGATCCAACCGCACACGGCATCGGCATCCGCGTCGGGCACCAGGGCCCGCACATGTTCGACAACCTTGGCCAGGGTGGCTTCGTTGCCGGGTTGGCGCAGGTCGGCGCTGTCCTCTTCACCAATGACCGCGTCGCCCGGAAATACTTCCTGTAGCCGCCGGCAAACCAAAGCCTGGCTACCGAAATCGGCCAGGGTCACGGGGCTTTTGTCTTTCTTCTCCAGGGTGGCCGGGTTTATCTGCGCCTGCACACGGCGGCAGAGCAGACCGGCCTCGCGCACGGCTTGCAGGCCCGTCTCCAGTTCGATGGCCAAAGGGTGATGAGACCAAGGGGTGGGCATGATTCCGCTTTCGGTTGGGGATGGGGATGGGGATGGTATTTCTTGCTATACAGGATAAAGCGGCGGGTAGTTGGCGCAAGGGGTGGGCCTTCCCCCCAAAAACCTCCCTGCGCCTTGTCTGAATCGATTTCCCCTTAACCTCATGAGTTGTGCCCCTGAAATTGTTGATCGATCTACTTCCGTTGACGGCCGCCCAGCCTCGTGGGCGGAAATAGATCGTCCAGACCGCGCCCAGGCTCCGCGTTGAGCCCGGGTTGGCGGTAATCAGGCCGACTCCAGCCTGATCTGGACACACCTAACCCATTGTTATCATTGTTTTAGTAGAAATCAGAAGGCAAATCTCAAATCATGCCGCCGATTGATTGGTAAAGCCACCGTCTCAACCTCGCGCCTGTAGTACTGCCGCCAACGCGGCGGCAGATCCACGTCATCGGGGAACAACCGCTCCCCAAACATCTCCTCTATACTCAATCGATGATCCGTCAGCCCAAGCATCATCGCCGGCGAGGGGCTCCGGCT
>PDQT01000278.1 GCA_002747875.1 bacterium DOLZORAL124_64_63 | reverse complement strand
CATCGCCCTGCACGGCGTAGGCCAGGCCCCTGTCCATCAGCTGCTCGACCAACTGGATGATTTCCGGGATGGTGCCGCTGACGCGCGGTTCCACGTCCGGCTCCAGCACGTTCAGCGCCGCCATGTCCCGGTGGTATTCCGCGGTGAAACGGTCGGCCATGGCCTGGGCTTCCTCGCCCTTCTCGGCGCTGCGCGCGATGATCTTGTCATCGATGTCCGTCACGTTCCGCACGTACGTCACCTCGTAACCCATGTGACGCAGAAAGCGCACCAGCAGGTCGGGCACCACCGCGGCCCGGGCGTTGCCCAGATGCGTCAGGTCGTAGACCGTGGGACCGCAGCAATAGATCCCGCATTTTCCGGGTTCCAGGGTTTCCAGGGGAGCCTTGTGGCCGGTCAGGGTGTTGTGCAGCAGCACGGGGCTGGTGGTCGTGTCGGGCATGGTCGGACCTCTGAGCAGGGGGTTGGCGTGGTCTTTCCCCGAATCTAATCACAGAGAGCCGCGCAAACCAGAGCTTTCAAGGGCCGGCCCCGCTGAGCACGAAGGCTCCCCAGAAGGCCGGATGGGCGGGATCCACCTCACCGACCGGCGCGCGCCACATGGCGCGTCTGGCCGCCGCCAAGGCCTGGGCCGGGGCCGCGCCGCGCTTCAGGTTGTCGTAATAAAACCCCATGAACGTAGCCGTTTCCCGGCCCGACACGTCCCAGAGAGCGGAGACCACGTGCCGCGCCCCCGCGAAGTGGAAGCTGCGCGTCAGGCCCACCCTCCCATCCCCCGTGGCATGGGGCCCCAGGGCTGAGCGGCACGACGACAGGACCACCTGTTCGCAATCCAGGTCCAGCGCCAGGACCTCGGAGATGGACAGGAAGCCGTCGTCCCCCGTTGCCGGATCGGGGCTGAGCACCAGGCCGGAATAGCGGGGCCGGGCCTCGTTGAAAAGGCCATGGCTGGCGATGTGCACCAGGCGCAGATCCTGTTCCGCCCCGGCGGCGGCCAAGCGCGCGCGCGTGGCCGCCGCCCCGGTCAACCGTCGCACGTCATGGGATGCCGCCTGTTCCACCAAGGCCAGCTCCCGCTGCGCGAAGGGCAAAGCCGGCAGGTCAGCCGCGCCGGCGGCGTGGGCGAAAAGGCCGGCATCCTCACCAGCCGCCAACACCGGATCGCCCACCAGCAACCAGGTCTGCCCCGTCACGGGGGCGGCGTTCCGCAAACGCTCCGCAATGGCCATGGACGGGACGTAGGCCAGCAGCCGATCCCGCGCCAGCCAGGGCAACTCCGCAAAACTGCGGGCCGTCGTGTCTTTGGTCAGCAACGTGCCGAAGGGCAGATAGTGCAGCAGCCCATCCGGGCAGATGAGCAGCCGATCATGAGCCTGAACCTCCGGCGCCGCGGGCGCCACCAGCATGGTGTGCAGCCGACGCGCCCCCGGGATGTACCAGGCGGCCTCGGGCCCCGTCAGATTGTAGTCCCACAGCAGGGGCAGGAATTCCTGCAGAGCATCTTCGATCACGGCCCGCGCCGGCAGGACCGTCATGCGCAAGCCCTCGCGCGTGACCACCCACAGGAAGGACCGTTCCCGGCCCAGACGATACTCCAGCAACACCTCGTCCGGCCCCAGCAGACGAGTCGGGTCTCCCCTTTCCGGATCCGGATAAAGGATGGCCGCGTAGCGCGGGTCCGCGTCCCGCACCCGGGCGGCCAGCAGCTCCAGTTCATTTTCGGCGGTGGCCAAGCCGGCCTTCAGCGGCCCCGTGGAATCGGCGGCGGCCTTCTGCAGCCGCGTTTCCAGATCCACAATGCGCGCCAGAATCTCCCGTTCCTGCTCCTGATAGCCCGGCACGGCCGAGACATTCAGATCGAACTCCGCTTCGGTCATCAGATCCAGGAAAGCCCGGGCTCGCGCCTCCTGCACCACCGCGTAGGCCCGCCTCGCAAAGCCACCCGCGGGTTCGGACGTGTGCAGGTCATAGAGCAGATCGATCATCTCTCCGTAGATGCCATCCGCCTGCCCGGTGATGCCCCCGGTCACGCTGCCCGCGCCTCCGCTGCGCCGCCGCACCGCCGCCACCTTCTGCAGCGCGTCTTCCAGATCACGCAACGCCTGCTCCGGTCGACCGGATGCCCTCTCCACCTGGGCATGCCCCAGCAGGGCCCACACCAGGCTGTCGAAATACCCGATCTGGCGGGACCTGGCGATGGCCTCGGCAAAAGCCTCCCGCGCCCCCTGCAGATCCCCTTTCTTCAACAGCCCCTGGCCCCGAATTTCCAGAGCCGAGGCTTCGCTCAAAGGAATATCGAACTCCCGCGCGGTGGCGATGGCATCGTCCAGCGCCGCCAGCCCCTCGGCGAAATGCCCCAGTTCGATATGGGCCTCGCCCAGCGATTGCAGCGCCTGGGTCTCGGTGCGGTGGTCCCCCACCGCGCGCATCAGTTCCAGGGCCTCCTGCAGGACGGGAATCGCCGCGGCCGTCTGCCGCCGGTACTCCAGAATGGAGCCGATGTTCACCAGCATCATCCCCCTCCGCCAGGGATTGGGCGCCAACCGCACGGCCTCCCGGTACTGGGCCAGGGCCCTCTCGAAATCGCCCAGATGGTAGTTGACGGCCGCCATCTCTCCCATGATGGCCCCATGCTGCGCCTCGGCTCCGGCGGCCAGAGCCAACGCGTCCGCGTCCTGCAGCCGGGTCATGGCCCGTGTCAGATCGCCCTGCATGATCTCGATGGTGGCGATGTAGTGCAGCGCCCGCGCCTGCCCCGGCAGGCTGCCCGCCGCCCGAAAATGCTCCAAGGCCTGGCGCCGCCACCGCAGGGCGTCTTCCAGATCCATCTGCAAGCGGCTGACCACCGACAGGGCGATGGCCGCCACCCCGGCCCATTCATGGGCCTCATGGGTGACCGCCAGTTCCCGCGCGGCCCGCAAATCCGCGCGCGGCGGCTCCACCTGCCGCAACCGCACCCGCGCCCGCCCTCTGGTCAACAGGCCGTAGCATTCGCTGGCCGAGCGCTCCAGACGGCGCGCCGAGACGATGGCCGCGGTCAGCAGAGCCTCCGCCTCTTCGATGCGCCCCAGTTCCACGTAGCAGGCCCCCAGGCGCAAATCCCGGTGCAGCGCGTCAGCCGCGCCGGACACGTCGGTCGTATCGGCCAAAACCATCGCCTCCAGCAGCCCGGCGGCCGTGGAAAAATCCTTGTTCTCGAAGGCGACGGCCGCCCGAGCCGTAACCTCCCGCGGCGCGAAGGTCTCATCCCCGGCATGCCGCGCCGTGGCCCGGATCCAGCGGGAAAGCAGATCCGTCCCAGCGGCAGTTCGGGCAGCCTCGGCAGGATGCCCCTGCTCCAGCAGCCACCAAGCCGCCTCACCGGAATGGTCCGGTTGGGCACCAGAGGCCCGGGGCGGCAGGACCGCCGGCAACAGAACCAACATCAGCGTCAACACCAAGCTCAGCACTGGGCGCAACACTGGGTTCAACACTGGACTCAACACTGGACTCTTGCCAATTCGCGTCGTCTCGGTCATCATCAAATCCCCGATTCCTGCGGGCGCATGGCCCGTAGAGGGCAAACCCCGGAAGTCCCGCGGAGTGTACCATCAGCATGGCCGAAGCCTCTCTCGACATTCTATGCAAAAAATCCCTGGCGGGCGACGCCCAGGCCGAGGCTGCCCTTTTCGAGGCCTTGCGTGTAAGGTTCCTGCCCATCGCCAAACGGAGGGTGCAAACGGATCAGGCGGAGGACCTGGTCCAGGACACCTTGCAAATCGTATTCGACCGCTACGGGTCACGTACCGAGGAAACAGGGATTCTCGTCTGGAGCATGACCGTGTTGCGCAACGTCATCGGCAATCATTACCAGAGCAGGAACCGCGAAAGGGAGCGCCTCTCTTTCGTGGACGAACTGCCCCGGGACGCCGCCGCCCAACACGACCCTTTCACTGATCTGCAACGGGACGACACGCGCCGCCAGTTGCTGGAGGCCATCGGCAAGCTGGCGCGACGCTTCCCTCGCTGTGGGCGCATTTTCCACCACCTGCTCAGCAGTCTGGACCAGGGAGGGGGACCGCAGGAAATCTCCTCCCGCACCCTGGAACTGTTCCGCCAAGAAGAACCGGGCATGAGTCCGGGAAGTTTCTACACCGCGCTGCACCGTTGCCGGGCCCAACTGCGGAATGTCTTGGGGGAAATGGAGAAAGGAATGAGCCATGACTGAGCGGAGGGAATGCGATCTGCTGGCGGCCTACGAGTTGAATATCCTGGATCAGGACCAGCGCCAAGTTTTCGAGTCCCATCTGCTCCACTGCCCTGACTGCCTGGAGGAGATCTACGCCCACGCCCCGACGGTCACCGCCTTGTTGCGTGAACCGGGATTCTATGCCGAGACCGCAGGCCGGCGTCAGACCGGTCCATCGTTCTGGAGGCGGCTTGCAGGAGTCTTCGGCCGGCAGCCCGCGCGCGTGCTGGTGCCCCTGGCCATGGCCGCCCTGCTGATTTGGGGAATTTTCCTGCCCCATGGCCTCCCATCCCGCGGCACACCGTCCCCCTTCCCGGGTATGGCCCTGACCGACGCGCCCGCCTATTCCGTCATCGCCGTGCGGGCCGGTTCCAGCGCGGACTGGCAGCCCCACTGGGAAGAGGGCATGAAGCACTACGTGGCGCAGGATTACGCCGCCGCCGTCACCAGCCTGCGGCAGGCCATCCCCCTGCTGGAGCAGGCGGCGGCAGCCAACCGACTTCAGCGCCGCCATCTGGACAACGCGCGTTTCTACCTCGGAGCATCGCTCATGTTGGCGGGCGATACCGATGCCGCCGCCGCGGCCCTGGAAGCCGCCGCCGGCAGCCATCTGCCACCCTTGCGCCAGAAAAGCCTGTGGTATCTGGCCCAGACGCATCTGCTGCAAGACGATCCCGTCGGTGCCCTGGCCGTCCTGGCCCAGTTGCAAGACAGCCCCTTGTACGGCGACCGCGCCCGGGATCAGGCAGCGGCCATCCGGTCCGCGCGCTGACAACACGCGCCCCATGGTATGAAAGCGGCCCCCTCCGTGCCGAATCTCTCCGTGCCGAATCTCTCCCTGCCGTGTCTTTCCATGTGGTCTCCCCCTTGCAAGAATTTTCAAGGTCGGTTAGGCTTCTTGCGCAATCATCCTCTAGCCGAATCAGGAGGAGAATCATGAATATCCCCCATTCTCTTTTCAGTCGCCTCATTCCGGCTCTAGCCGTGCTGGCCGTGCTGGCCACCTTCGCCTTCGCCGGTGGAAGCTCTCAGATCATCCAGAAGGAAAACCAGGCATGCCAGGTCGGGAACCCGAACGCTCCCCAGGGCACGGTGTCGGGAATCTTCAACGGGCACGAGGCCTACGCCTACTACGTCTACCCTCCCGCCCAGTGCGACTGCCAGGAAAGCGGCTTCAAGCTGGAAAACGTGAGCCAAGGCCTATCCTTCGACGAAACCCAGGTCCCCGCAGTCCTGAACGTGAGCCCCCTGTTGATCAAGGCGGAGCGAGAGGCCAACCAGCCTTACTTCGTGCCCGGTCCCATTCTCTACGAGGGCCCAACGCAAACCATCACCGTCGATGAAGCCGGACCTGTCCTGGTGACCGTGCCCACCGATAACATCGAAGCCTTCCCTTTCGACGACCACTACTTCATTGGGCTGCGCTACGAGGGTGACGCCCCCGGCAACCTGCAGATTGATGACGAGCCTCTGCCCGGCATCGAGTACATCCTGACACCCAACGGCTGGAGCGATCTTTATCGCTGGCGGAAACGCGCTGGGGGAGGGAAGGTCATCGTGTACGGGGATATCGTCTGCTCGCCCATGGGCAGCCCGACCGAGAGCCGGACCTGGGATACCATCAAGAGCCTCTATCGTTAGTGAGGCCAGAAAATTCCCATCGAGTGTAAGAACCTGGTCCGGGAACAAACAAAGAAGATAATCAAGGTTGCGTCGTCAGTTCGTTCCCCCGTCGCGCGGCGCGCCAAGAAAAGGAGCCAGAGCAATCTGGCTCCTTTTCTAATCGGTTGTGCCCCTGAAATTGTTGATCGATCAACTGTCGTTGACAGTCGCCCGGCCTCGTGGGGTGAAATAGATCCGCCATACCATGAACAGAGTGATCCCCACTCAGGAAAAATCCGGATTCAGCGCGGAAAACGCCTCAAGCAAGCGCCGAGCGGCCAGGGTGGCCGGCAATTCTCCGGCCGCCACCTGCCTTTCCAACTCCGGCAGCATCTCCCGCACGGTCCGGTGGTTCTCGAAAAGCTCGTTCAGCCCTTCGCGGACCAAGGCATGCAGCCACAGCCGATCCTGGTCCTGACGCCTGGCGGCGTGCACCCCGCTGGCGGTGGTGATCTCCTCGAAACGCCCCACCACATTCCAGATATCGGCAATACCTTGGTTTTTCAGGGCCGAGGCCGTGAAGGCTTTCGTCTGCCAGCCTTCGGTGGCGGGCCGCAGATAGTGCAGGACCCGGTCGAATTCGGCCCGGGCGATTTCCGCGGGTTTCTGGCCCTTGCCGTCGGCCTTGTTGATCAAGATGGCGTCGGCAATCTCGATGACGCCCTTCTTGATGCCCTGCAGTTCGTCACCGGCGCCGGAGATGAGAACCAGCAGGAAGAAATCCACCATGCTGCGCACCAGAACTTCGCTCTGGCCCACACCCACGGTTTCCACCAGGATGACATCGTAGCCGGCAGCCTCGAACAGCACCATGGTCTCGCGGGTCTTGCGCGCCACCCCGCCCAGGGTGCCGCCGCTGGGCGAGGGCCGGATGAAGGCGTTCGGATCCGCCGCCAGCTTCTCCATGCGCGTCTTGTCGCCCAGGATACTGCCGCCGGTCAGACTGCTGCTGGGATCCACCGCCAGAACGGCCACCTTGTGCCCCCGGCCGGTGAGCATGGTACCCAGGGCTTCGATGAAGGTGCTCTTGCCCGCGCCGGGCACGCCCGTGATACCCACACGCCGGCTGGGCCGGCGCCGGGGCAGCAGGGCTGTCAGAACTTCCTGGGCCAGGGCCTGATGGGCCGCCGCGCCGCTTTCCACCAGGGTGATGGCCCGGGCCAGCTTGACCCGATCACCGGCCAGAACACCGTTGATGTAGTCCTGTGCCGAAAGCGGGGCTCGGCGGGGAACCCCACCACCGCGTCTCAGCTTTTCCGCCGTCAGACCATCATGGTTGGCCTTGACGCCGGGACGCACATGCAGAGCGCTGGGCTTTTCCTTCTTCGGGTTGTTCATAACCTGACCGTCGCCGTTCCTATCCTCACCGCTACCGGGTGCTTTTCCTGTGCCGCATCTTCCCGCTCCGCAAGGCGGCCCCCAGGGCTGCCCCACAGGATCAGTAACCCAGCCGTTTCATGAGCTCCACCATCATCTTCTCCGCCGCCACCGGGATGACCGTACCGGGACCGAAGATGGCCGCCGCGCCCTGCTCGCGCAGGAAATCGTAGTCCTGGGCGGGAATGACGCCGCCGCAGATCACCATGATGTCCTCACGGTCCAGCTTGCGCAACTCCTCGATCAAGGCCGGCAACAGGGTCTTGTGGCCCGCCGCCAGACTGCTCATGCCGATGATGTGCACATCGTTCTCCACGGCCTGGCGCGCCGTCTCCTCCGGAGTCTGGAACAGGGGGCCCACGTCCACGTCGAAGCCCAGGTCGGCGTAGGCCGTGGCCACCACCTTGGCGCCACGGTCGTGTCCGTCCTGGCCCATCTTGGCCACCAGGATACGCGGCCGCCGCCCCTCGTTCTCTTCAAACTGCTTGATCAGCCCGTGGATCTTGGTGATGGCCTTGTCCTCTCCAAATTCCGTACTGTAGACGCCGCTGATGGTGCGGATCTCCGCCTGGTGGCGGCCGCAAATTTCTTCGCACGCGTCGGAAATTTCGCCCAGGCTGGCGCGCAGACGGGCCGCCTCCACGGCCAGTTCCAGCAGGTTGCCCTCACCGGTATCGGCGCAATGGGTCAGCTTTTTCAGGGCCTTGGTCACGGCCTCGTTGTCCCGCCCGGCGCGCAGTTGCTCCAGACGCTCCACCTGCTGGCGGCGCACCTCGGTGTTGTCCACCTCGAGAATTTCGATGGGGTCTTCCTTGTCCAGACGGTACCGGTTCACACCCACCAGCACTTCCTTACCCGAATCGATGCGGGCCTGGCGGCGCGCGCTGGCCTCTTCGATACGCATCTTGGGCAAGCCCGTGTTGATGGCCGCGGCCATGCCCCCGTGCTCCTCCACTTCCTGGATATGGGCCCAGGCCTTGTGCATGATCTCGTGGGTCAGGCTTTCCAGATAATAAGAACCGCCCCACGGATCCAGCGGACGGCAGATACCCGTCTCGCTCTGCAGGAAAAGCTGGGTGTTACGAGCGATACGCGCCGAGAAGTCCGTGGGCAGGGCGATGGCCTCATCCAGGGCGTTGGTGTGCAGGCTCTGGGTGTGCCCCAGGGCCGCCGCCATACCCTCGATACAGGTGCGCGCCACGTTGTTGAAGGGATCCTGCTCCGCCAGGGACCAGCCGCTGGTCTGGCTATGGGTGCGCAGGGCCATGCTCTTGGCGGTCTCGGGATCGAACTGCCGGATCAGCTTGGCCCACAGCAGACGGCCCGCCCGCAGCTTGGCCATCTCCATGAAGTAGTTCATGCCCTCGGCCCAGAAGAAGCTGAGACGCGGGGCGAAGCGGTCGATGGGCAGGCCCGCTTTCAGGCCCGTGCGCACGTACTCCAGGCCGTCGGCCAAGGTGTAGGCCAACTCCAGATCCGCCGTGGCGCCGGCTTCCTGCATATGGTAGCCACTGATGGAGATGCTGTTGAACTTGGGCATGTTCCGCGCCGTGTAACCGAAGATGTCCGCGATGATGCGCATGCTGAAATCGGGCGGATAGATATACGTGTTACGCACCATGTATTCTTTGAGGATGTCATTCTGGATGGTGCCCGCCAGCTTCTCCAGAGGCGCGCCCTGCTCCATGGCCGCCACGATGTAGAAGGCCATCACCGGCAGAACGGCGCCGTTCATGGTCATGGAGACGGACATGCTGTCCAGGGGAATGCCGTCGAAGAGGACCTTCATGTCCTCGACCGAATCGATGGCCACACCGGCCTTACCCACATCGCCGATGACGCGCGGGTGGTCGCTGTCGTAGCCGCGGTGGGTGGCCAGATCGAAGGCCACGGACAGACCCTTCTGGCCCGCCGCCAGGTTGCGCCGGTAAAAGGCGTTGCTTTCCTCGGCGGTACTGAAACCGGCGTACTGGCGCACGGTCCAGGGCCGGGTCACGTACATGGTGGCGTAGGGCCCGCGCAGGAACGGCGGCAAGCCGGCGGTGAAGCGGGTGTGCTCCAGCCCCTCGGTGTCTTCGCTACCGTACAGGGGTTTGATGTTGATCTGTTCGTTGGTCAGCCAGTCGCCATGTTCGGCGGGAACGGCCGTTCCCTTCTCAGCCTTGACGCTGTCGAAGGGGATTTGCGTGAAATCGGGCAAGCGGGTCATGCCTGCACCCCCAGTTCGTTGGCGATGACACCCAGCACGTCCAGGACGTCGCTGCGCAGGTTGATGCTCCGGTCCAGGCCGCGGCTCTCCAGGTCGGCAATGACCTCGGGAGCACCGCCGGCCAGGATGATCCGCGGGGCCCCGTCGCCGGCGCTCAGCTTATCGACCACCGGACCGGCCAGTTCCTCGTACGTACCGTCCAGTCCGACCAGCACCACGGTGGGGGCGCCGCTGGCCGCGGCGGCTTCGGCGGCGGCGGAAGCCTCGGTATAAAAACCCTCTTCCACCATGGTGAAGCCTCCGGCCTGGAAGAAGCCGCGCGTGAAGTCCAGGCGCGGCATGTAGCGGGCCACA
>PDQT01000031.1 GCA_002747875.1 bacterium DOLZORAL124_64_63 | reverse complement strand
GCGTGAAGGAAGAAGAATACAAAATAGAAGAAGAAAAGCCCCCGGTGCTGCGGGAAGCCATGGCACCTTACCTGGCTGCCCCTGCGCTGTTCATGTCGCAGGCCATTGGGGGCGGGGAGGATAGTGCTGGAAATGTAAAGGGGGGCGCTGGTCGGGAGGAGGAAACCGGGCTGGTGCGGACGCAGGTGTATCTGACGCCGGAGCAGCGGGATTTCCTGCGGAACGAGGGGCGGCGCAAAGGGGTCTCGATGGCCGGGGCGTTGCGGCAGCTTGTGGAGGAGCGGATGCGGCCGGGTGGCTCGGGCTGGGAGGGAAATCCGCTGCTGGACGAGGTGGCGGAGGATGCGTCGTTTACCGGGGCGGGTTCCGGCAATGTGGATGAGGCGGTTTACGGCAGCTACGTTGGGTCATGATTTTTGTTGATACTTCGTTCTGGGTGGCTTACCGCGACGAGCGGGATGCCAACCACGCCCGTGCCAAGATGATTATGGCTGAGCTGTGCCGCGCCCGTGCCAGTCTGGTGATTACCGGCCATATTTTTGCCGAGACGCATGCCTATTTTGTCCGCTCCGTGCCCAAGCGTGAGCAGGTGATTCGGGACTTGCTGGACAATCCGGTGGTCAGTGTGATGGAAACGGACTACCGTGACCGGGAGCTGGCACTGAAGTGGCTGGGCGACTACCGCGACAAGGCGTGGTCATACGTTGATGCGCTGTCTTTTGCGCTGATTGCGCGGATGAAAATCAGGGCGGCGGTGTCGTTTGACCAGCACTTTGGGCAGCCGGGCGGTTTCAAGTGTATTAGTTGAGGTGCTCTTGGCTCAACTGGCGCGGTTGCCAAGGAGGGATTCGAGTGCCCGGCGGTCGGGGCTTGGCATGGGGAGGGATTCCAGGGTGGGCAGTGGGTGCCATTGCTCGTTTGCGTGTGGCCGGGTGGTGTCCGGGTGGGCGGCGTAGACCCGGAGGGTGACGTGGTAGCGTGTGATCTGGTAGGTGGTTTTCAGTGCCAGGGCGAGGTCGAGTGTTTGCCGGTGCTCGCGGCGGGGAAGGTGCCACATGCCTTCGCGGCGGTTGCCTTGTTGTTCTTTGGCGAGGAGGACGCGGCCGTGGCTGTCGGTGGTGAAGATGGCGAACTCATCGACGCGGGTGGTTTTTGCCGCCGATTTTTTGACGGGGAGTGCCGTGGGGTCGGTGCAGTGGCAGAATCGGCTGACGGGGCAGCGGGTGCAGTCGGGGGATTTGTTAGAGCAGTAGGTTTGCCCCAGTTCCATGAGGGCGGAGTTGTGGGTGCGCGGGTTTTTCCGGTGGAGGAGGAGCTGTGCCCATTGCCATAGCTGTTTGTTGCCGGCGGTGGTGTCGATGCGTTGGCGGAAGTTGAACAGGCGCGAGAAGACACGCGCGACGTTGGCATCGACGATGGGTTGGGGGGCGTTGTAGGCGAATGACGCCACTGCGCCTGCGGTGTAGGCACCGATGCCGGGCAGGGCGCGGATCTGGTCGAATTTTTCCGGGAACTGCCCTTGGTGGTCGCGGGTGATGGCGCGTGCGGCTGCGTGGAGGTTTCTGGCGCGGCGGTAGTATCCGAGGCCTTCCCACGCCTTGAGCACCTGCTGCTCTGTGGCTCCGGCCATGGCGCGCGGGGTCGGGAAGAGTGCCATG